>JBDSDB010000092.1:0-8219 GCA_039920785.1 Gemmatimonadaceae bacterium | reverse complement strand
CTCGCGACGCGTTCACGACGGGTTCGACGAGATGCGATCGACGCGCGCCACGAAGCAACCCGCGATCGCGTGGCGCAGATGGAGCCACTGCACGCAGGCGTCGTCGAGCAGCGCGGCGATGTCTGATGCCTCGCTCCCGCGCGTGAGAGGCGTGTGCGCCGCTGCCGGCCGCCCCGCCCGATACGTCTCCGCCACGAGCGGCATCGCGCCGAGCGATTCCGGAAATCCCGCGCCGTCGTGAGGTACGCAACGCTGGGCGTGGATGAAGATCGGTCCCGGCAGGGGAAGGTCGTCGAGGTCCGCGAAGGGATCGTAGGTGAAGAGCAGCCGCTCATCGACGCCGACGTCGAACGGCGCGAGGCAGGAACGGCAGGGTCCAGTGCCGCTCGCCGTTTCGCGATGAGCAGGGTGGCCGTACTGTGGGGATCGGAGCGTGTCTCGGGCCTGGTCCGTGAGTGCGGAGGGAAGGGGGACCAACCGGAAGTTCGACATGAGCGTTTCTCGGAAAGGGATGCGACCGATGCGGTGGCGCTCCCGTCAAGCTGGGCGGCCGGCGGACGCAAAACTATCCGATTCGTGCTGGTCCAATGGCCGAACTGCGGACCCGCGCGCATACTGGGGAAGAGGGGTCCGACGCCGGGCCCAGGGGCGTGCCGCAAACCTTCGTACGACATGCGATGAATCCGGACATTCAACTGCTTGGTCCCGGAGACGCGCACGTGCTGGAGCGCGTGGCGCCTGGCGTGTTCGACAACGAGATCGATCCCATCTGGACGGCGGAGTTCCTTGCCGATCCGCGGCACCATCTCGCCCTGGCGCTGGACGAGGGTGTCGTCGTGGGGATGGCGTCCGGCGTGCACTACGTGCATCCGGACAAGGCGCCGCAGATGTTCATCAACGAGGTCGGCATCGCGCCCTCGCATCGGGGGCGCGGGCTCGGACGCCAGCTCGTCGATCGGCTCGTGCGGCACTCCATCGAGCTCGGATGCACGGAGGCATGGGTGCTCACCGATCGCAGCAACACGGTCGCCCAGCGATTGTACGCCGGCGCCGGCGCGTCGCTGCCGGAAGACTGCATCATGTACACGATCCACCTGGCGCCGATCACCGCGCTGTCGACTGACAGGGAATGAGTCAGCGCGAGCGCGACGAAGAGGAATGGAACAATACCGCCAACTGGTACGGCCGCAGCCGCGACGTGGAACAGTTCGCGACATCATCCAGTCTCGACGTCGTCCGTGACGACATCTCCCTCGTGCTCGGTGACACGACGGCCGTGGACGCTGCATTCCGAGGCCGTTCTCGGCGGTGATCAGGCAAGAACAGGCCGCTGAGCTGATCGCACTCGCGTCGGAGGATCAACGCGTGCGGAGCGCCCTCATTGCGGAGGGCGTGCTGTTCGGCGGGTATCACCCGCGCATGGAGGCGGTGCATCGGCACAACGCCACGCGGCTCGCCCAGATCATCGAGGAGCACGGGTGGCCCAGCGAGACGCTCGCTGGAGTGGAGGCGGCGGGCGCCGCGGGGATGATTGCGCAGCACGCGATCGGCGAACCGGCGTTCCAGCGAGCCTGTCTCGTGGCGCTCGAACGGGCGGCGGCGCGCGGTGACGTGCCCGCGTGGCAGCCCGCGATGCTCGAGGATCGGATCCGAGTGTTCGAGGGTCGGCTCCAGCGTTACGGGACGCAACTCGAGATCGATGACGAGGGCCGGCTGTATCCGCATCCGATCGAGGACCCGGACGGTGTGGAAGCGCGTCGTCAGGCGGTCGGGCTGGAGCCGCTGACCGAGAAGCTCGCGCGGGTGGAGCGCGTCCCGCCGCCTGCGGACCGCGCGGAGTACCAGCGAGGATACGAGCGGTGGCTGCGCGAGGTGGGCTGGCGCACATGATCATCCCCGTGCTCCACACCCCTCGGCTCATCCTCCGCGCGTTCGGCGCCGACGACGTCGATGAATACGCGTGCATCCTCGCGGACCCTGACGTCACGCGCTTTCTCGGCGACGGAGCTCCGCTGGGTGCGGACGCCGCATGGCGGCAGCTGGCGATGCTCATCGGGCACTGGGAGCTGCGCGGATTCGGCATGTGGGCCGTCGAGGAGCGCGCGAGTGGGCGCATCATCGGTAGGATCGGCTGCTTCGAGCCCGAAGGCTGGCCCGGATTCGAGCTCGGCTACGTGCTCGCCCGTGAAGCGTGGGGGCACGGCTACGCACGCGAGGGCGCGACCGTCGCGCTACGACACGCGCAGGTCGAACTCGCTCAGCCCCGCGTGATCAGCCTCATCCGCCCTGAGAATGTGGCGTCCATCAAGGTGGCTACCAGTCTCGGCGCGCACCTGGTCGAGCGCACGGTGCTGCTCGGCGGGCCCTCTGACGTCTACGAGTATCCTGGCCGCCCGTGACTCAGTGCGTCATCGCGTACACGATGTAGTTCGTCGCCAGCTTGTACGCATCATTGGAGAAGTTGATCGCGTAGTAGCCCTGGCCCGACCACTCCATGTAGTCGCCGATGTCGTTGTTGTAGTTGATGATCACCATCAACCGCCTGGACGGGTCGTTGTCTTCGTAGATCCCTCGGTACTCGGCCTTCGCGCCGGCGTAGCTCGGGTGCGCCATGCCGTCGAGCGTCGTGATCTTGAAGAACGAGTTGAAGATCGGATTCGACACGTCGAGGGAAACGATCCTGGCGTTCGGGAGCACCGTCTTCATCGATCGCTCGAAGTTGTCCCACTGCTGCAGGTAGAAGTCGTCCACGATGAGGAAGCCGCCCTTGGCGAGCCAGGTCCTCAGCCCCTTGGCCTGGCTCTCGCTCGGATGCCAGAACCCCGGCTCCGAGAGATATGCGATCGAGTGACGTCCCAGCTCGGGGTCGTCCATCGCGAGGATGTTGCTCTCGCGCACGTGCGGCCGAACCGTCGTGAGGTCGTTGAGGATGGTCATGAAGTTGCGCTCCATGGCGGGATAGTCGAACTCCCATCCGCTACGGCCGTAGACGGTGTAGCTCAGGCGCACGAAGGCGTACTTCCCGTCGTATGGGACGTTCGGCTCCTGCTCGATGCCCCACCGTCGCTGCGCGTCAGCGCTCCGCGCCGCCATCGTGCCTGCCGCGGCGAGTGCTGTCGCGCAGGCGAGTGCGATCCACGCCGTGCGGTGGCCGGAACGTTGCGCCGGACGAGCGCTCAATGTGTGAGCCCGTAGACGATGTAGTTGGTGGCGAGCTTGTACGCATCGTTGGAGAAGTTGATCGCGTACACGCCCTGACCGGACCACTCCATGTAGTCGCCGATGTCGTTGTTGTAGTTGATCATGACGAGCAGCCGCTTCGAGGGATCGTTGTCCTCGTAGATCCCCTTGTACTCGGCCTTGGCGGTGTCGTCGTCCGGATGCGACAGGCCGGTGAGCGTGGTGATCTTGAAGAACGAGTTGAAGATCGGATGGCTGACGTTCAGCGGGACGATGCGCGCGTCCGGCAGCACCATCTTCATCGACCGTTCGAAGTTGACCCACTGCTGATTGTAGAAGTCGTCGATGATCAGGAAGCCGCCCTTCGCCAGCCATCGGCGCAGTCCCGCCGCCTCGGCTTCGTTCGGGATCCAGAAGCCCGGCTCGCACAGATACGCGACGGAGAAGCGGGCGAGCGCGGTGTCATCCAGTGTCATGATGTTGCTCTCGCGCACGTGCGGATGCACGGTCGTGAGATCATTCAGAATCGTCATGAAGTTGCGTTCCATGGCGGGATAGTCCGCGCTCCACCGGCCGCCTCCACGAAAGCCGCTGGAGGTGTAGCGCAGCCGCACGAAGGTGTACCGACCGTCGTATTCGGCGTTGGGCTCGTAGGAGAAGTAGCCGCGCTGCGCGCCCGCGGTCGCCACCGCGCTCGCCGCGGCGACGAGGCCGAGCGCGACGACGAAGCGCCGCGATGCACGCGCGCGGCGCCAGATCCCGGCGGCGATCACTTCTCGCGCCGCCCTCCCGCGAGCGATCGATAGTATTCTTCGACCGCGCTGCGATACTCCTCCGGAACGGGCGAACGGGTGCCAAGGGCCGGCCCTCCGCCCTCCACGCCGCCGAGCTTGCGCGCGAGCGCGAACTCGAAGTCCTTGAGTCCTTCGATCACCGCGCTCTGCAGCCGCTCCACCGCACGCGGGTCGTCGAGCGCGCCGCTTCCCTCGAGACGACGAAGCGCGTCGATGGACCGATCGAGATCGCGCACGTCCATGCCCTGGCTCGAGAGCTGCCGGCGAAGCGCCTCGGCGTTCGCGCGACGCAGGCCGAGCGCGCGGGAGAGTTGGCGCGGATCGCCCCCGTTCACCGGACCGAGCTCGCCGTCTGGCGAGCCACCGGACGGGCTCTGGCCGCCATTGGACGTGCCGCCCTGGCCGCGCTGCTGGCCTTGCGCGTTCTGCTGTCCCTGCGATTGGCCTTGGCCTTGGCCTTGACCCTGGCCTTGGCCTTGACCCTGCTGCCCTTGCTGCCCTTGCTGCCCTTGCTGCCCTTGCTGCCCTTGCTGCCCTTGCTGCCCTTGCTGCCCTTGCTGCCCTTGCTGCCCTTGCTGCCCTTGCTGCCCCCGACGCGCCCCGCGATCCGCCATCTGATCGCGGAGTGACTCCAGGCCGCGCACGAGCTCGCGCGTCTGCTCGAGCACGCGCGGCTTGCCCGACTGCGCGGGCGTCGCGCCGATCGCGCCGGCCGCCGCGCGCATCCGATCCGCCACGTCGCCAAGGTTGCTCGTGATCTGATCCTCGAACGCGCTGACGTAGTCGGACGAGGCGCTCGACATCACGCGCTTGGAGAAGGCGATCTTGTCGCGAATGCGCTGGTCGCGAATGGCCTCCGCCGCTTCGGCGAGCTTGCCCGATGCGCCCGGCTGTTCGCGCTTGCCCTCGCGGCTCGCGCGCCCCGCGTTCGCCTCCAGCTGCTCCACCTCACTGGAGAGTGAATCCTTCCGCTCGGCGAGCCCACGCGCGCGCTCGGCGCGCTGCTCGGGCGAGAGCGCACCCGCCGCCTTCACCGCGTCGGCAATGGAGCGCTGCCGCTCCTGAAGCTCCTGCGCCTTGCGAGCGAGCTGTCGCACGTTCTCGCTCACGCGGTCGGCGCGCGCACCCTCCAAGCCGCTCGCGGCACGCCCGAGCTGGTCGAGCGCCGCGGCACCCTGCTGTGGCGACCCGCTCGCCGCCTTGCGCATCGCGTCAGCGGCGCGCTGCAGCTGCTGCGCCGCCTGCGAGAGCTCGGGCGACGACTGCTCGCGCGAGAGCCGCTCGAGCCGGCGCGCCTCTTCCTCCGCCTGCTTCGCCAGCTCGCGTTGCGAGCCACCCCCGCCACCACCTCCGCTCTGGCTCTGGTCGCGGCCCAGCCGCTCGCGCATCGCTTCGGCCATGCGCTGCATGCGCTCGTTCTCCTGCTGCTGGCGACGCGCCAACTCCTTCAGCTTGTCGAGCGCGGCGTTTGCTTCGCGCTGCGCGGCCCCCTGCTGCCCCTGGCGCGACTCGCTCTGCACCGCCTCGTACTGGTTACGCAGCTTGTCCGTCTGCAACTCGAAGAGATCGGCGAGATCCTCGGCGCGCTGTTGACCGCCGCCCCCGCCGCCGCCCCCGCCGCCCTGTTGCTGGCCGAGCTGGACCTGGACGTCGCGATAGAGCGCTTCGGCGCGCTGCAGGCGTTGAAGCGCCTGCTGCTCGGCGGGGAGCGCTTCCCGGCCCTGTGCCTTCACCAGCAGCTCCTCTGCACTTTTGAGCGACGCGATCGCCTGCGAGAGCTCGGCGTGGATGTGCAGGAACATCGTGTCGGCGCGCGCCGCGCCGCGCTCCTGCAGCTTTCGCGTCAACGCCTCGACATCGGTGCGCAGGCTGCCCTCGGCGATGTGCAGCGTGGCCACATCTTCGCGCCGCTTGCGTGGCGCACTCGTGGCGCTGTCGCGCAGCCAGTTGAAGGTGCCCGCCACGACCTCGCGTTGACGTGCAACGAAGCCTTCTGGCGAGTCGCCGCCTCCGCCTCCGCCGCCACCGCCACCCTGCTGCTCGGCCTGACGATAGTTCTTCCCGAACGGACGCACCTCGAGGAAGTAGACGTCGCTGCTGCCGACGTTGCCGGCGCCGTCGCGCGCGATGGCGTTGTACGCGATGAGATCTCCCGGCGCGAGCGTCTGCTCCTCGAGGAAGAAGGTGTACGTGCCGCGCGGTTCCTTCGAGCGGCGCGCGCCGCCGAGCGGGACGCGCTTCTCCTCACCGCCGTTCACGCGGTAGCGCAGCTCCATCGACTCCACGCCGTAGTCGTCCGAGCTGCGGACGGCGACGGTGACCTCCTCCACGTTCGTCACCTTCGTGTCGCGACCTGGCTGCTCGATGGAGACGATGGGCGGCCGGTCCGGCAGCGCGTCCACGGCGTACTGCACGGGCCCCGTGACGCTCACTCCGTTCGACGACACCAGGTCCACCCGATAGAAGCCGCTCTTGGACACCTTGAACGAGCCCGTGAGCGCGCTGTCCGCGCCCACGACGAGCGGCACGGTCGTGCCGTTGTCGAAGGTGAGTGTGCCGCTCCGCACGGGCATCGTCGTCGTGGGGCGCACGATGACCGTCGTACCGACGACCGCGGCGACGTCGCCTCCGTCCTTGATGTGCTCCTCCGGCATGCCGGTGTAGGCGGGGTACTTCACATCGAGCGCAAGGGCGCTGACCGCCGGAAGATTCGACACGGTGAGCCGATACTGCGGGGAGCGCACGCCGTTGGACTCGACGAAGTACTCCGTTGGCTTGGCGACGTCGAAGAGGCGCGAGGTGAAGCGCCCCTTGTCCTTGTCGCTCATCATCGGCAGCCGGGTCCACGGCGCGGTCGAGTCGGAGCGGAACACCAGCTCCGCGCTGTCGGATGCGAAGCCGGAGAGCGACGCGCCCACGTCCACCGACGCGCCCTTGGGCACTGCGGCGTTGCCCGGGACGACGCGCACGGTCATCGCCGTGGTGGCCGCCTCCGCCGTGGACCACGGGACGAACAGCGCACGTGCCGTATCGCGCAGTCCGGCGGGGCCGAGGAGCGCCAGCAGCGCGGCCGTTGCCACGACCCCGCCGATCACCCGCAGCGCGCGGATCATCCGCGGACGCTCGATGCGCGCGTCGCTCTGCAGTGGTCGCAGCGCGATCACCATGCGCGCGATGAGCCGCGCGGTGAGCGACGGGGACGAACGCTCCGATTCGGGCGCGTGAAGCTCGTGCACCGCCGACAGCAGCCCTTGGCGCAGCTCGGGCGCGTGCTCCTCCACGTAGAGCGCGAAGCGTTGGTCGCTCGTGCGACGCACGAGCGGCAGCACGAGGAAGTAGAGCAGCGTGCCGGCGATGGCGCCGTAGGCGACCGCGCGCATCACGAGCAGTCCGGATCCGTCCGGCCCGAGCACGCGCCCGATGAGATAGCCGGCGATCACCGTGAGCACGGTCGCCAAGGTGACCCACGCGAGCGCCTCCAGCGCGACCCGCTGTCGCCACTGCCGCCTCAGCACTGCGAGCGAGGCGAGGAGTTGATCGGACTGGGTCATGAGCCGGCTCCGGTTGGTGGTACGGTCGTGAGAGGGTTGGCCTGGCCGCGCCATCCGCGGTTGGCCATCAACATCTCGAGCAGAAGCAGCACCGCGAGCGCCGCGATGAGTAGACGCCAAAATCCCTGGCGACGCTCGACCTCGGCGGGGGCGGGAACAGTCGATACGGCGACGACGCTCGAATCGCCGTGCGCGATGCCGGCGAGCAGCTCGTCGGCGGGCATGGTCGTGAGATCCGATTCGCGCACCGGCGAGTTGACGGCGAGCTGTCGAACCGTCGGGCCGCGCACCTCGCCGTCGTGCAGCTGGTAGACGCCCGCGTCGCGCAGCGCGAGCGTCGCCCCGCGCGCGTCGCGCACGGGCCGCACGATGGAGCCGTCAGGAGTGGAGACGACCGGCTCGCGCGTGGACGTCGGGATGATCCAGCTCTCCCCCGTCTCGCGCGCCAGCGGTGTCGCATCGCGCCCTGTGGAGTACATCACGAGTCGCCGCACGAAGGGCACGTACGCCGGCTGCAGTGGGAAGTCGCCGGCGCGCGCGTCGAGCGGCGCGCCGATCATCACGACGCGGCCACTTCCCTCGGCGCGCTCGAGCACCGCGGGCGATCCGTCGTCGAACCGCGCGATGACACTGCCCCCGTGCGCGGGCTCCAGTCGTACGTGACGCAGGAAGCGGGGCGCGACGAGTGCCGCCG
>JBDSDB010000091.1:0-6286 GCA_039920785.1 Gemmatimonadaceae bacterium | reverse complement strand
ATACTGGAGTTCGGCCTCGATGCGCCGCGCGATCTCCTCGGAGAGCGTCGTCATGCGCCCATCGTCGACGTCGTCGGGAACGACGACGACTCTGATCTCGCGGCCGGCCTGAATGGCGAAGACGCGCTCCACCCCCTTGTAGCTCGACGCGATCCGCTCGAGCCCTTCGAGCCGTTTGACGTACGTCTCGAACGCCTCGCGACGCGCACCCGGTCGCGAGCCGGAGATGGAGTCCGCGGCCTGGACGAGCACCGATACTTCGCTCTCGTGCGGCACGTCGTCGTGGTGCGCGGCGATGCAGTTCACCACCAACGGGTTCTCGCCGTACTTGGTCGCCATCTCCACGCCGAGCTGCACATGGGTCCCCTCGTGCTCGTGCGTCAGCACCTTGCCGACGTCGTGGAGCAGCGCGCCGCGCTTGGCCATGGCGACGTCCAGCCCGAGCTCCACGGCCATGATCCCAGCGAGATGCGCCACCTCCTGCGAATGCTGCAGGATGTTCTGGCCATAGCTCGTGCGCCACTTCATCCGGCCGATGAGCTTGATCAACTCCGGGTGGAGACCATGCACACCTGTGTTGTACGCCGCCTGCTCGCCTGTCTCGACGATCGCGATCTCGACTTCCTTCTTCGACTTGTTCACGACCTCTTCGATCCGGCCCGGATGGATCCGGCCGTCGGACACGAGCTTCTCCAGCGCCAGCCGTGCCACCTCCCGGCGAATTGGGTCGAAGCAGGAGACGACCACGGTATCCGGCGTATCGTCGATGATGACGTCCACGCCAGTAGCGAGCTCGAAGGCTCGAATGTTCCGGCCCTCGCGCCCGATGATGCGACCCTTCATCTCGTCGTTCGGCAGTGCGACGGCCGACACGGTGGTCTCCGCCGTGGTGTCTGCGGCGATGCGCTGAATGGCCAGGGCGACGATCTTCTTGGCCTCGCGCTCGGCGCTTCGGCGCGCGCTCTCACGAATCTCGCGCAGCGTGTTGGCCGCATCGGCATGCGCCTCCTCTTCGAGGCGGCGGATCAGCTCGTTCTTGGCGTCCTGCGCGGAGATGCCCGCCATCTGCTCGAGCCGTCGGCGCTCCTCCGCGACGAGCTTCTCGAGCTCCTCTTCGCGCGTCTGGACGGCCTTCTCGCGACGCCCAAAGTCGCTGGCCCGACGGCCGACGTCGCGGTCACGTTGCTCCACGGTCTCGGCCCGCCGGTCCAGCGCGCTCTCGCGCTCCCCGACTCGCCGCTCCTCGACTTCCACTGCGACGCGCCGAGCTCGCAGCTCCTGCTCCGCCGCCTCTCGAAGCCGGATCAGCTCCTCCTTCCCCGCGAGCACCGCCGTCTTTCGGAGCGTCTCCGCCTCTCGCTCCGCCTCGGAGACGAGGCGCGTGGCCACTTCCTCGGCGGAGGACTTGGCGGCGCGCTGCCGCTCGAGCTCCGCGCGCTGGCCCGCTCCGCCGCCGAGACGTCGCCCGAAAAAGAAAAGTGCCGGCAAGGCGATGATGAGCGCGCCGAGCACGGCAATGAGTGCCATATCGTTCATAGCGATCTATGCTCCACCGCGCAGGCGCGGGAGAAAGGGTTCCACCTCACCCCCCGCGGAGCGCCCGGCTGTAGCGCCATGCTCGAGATCACGCCGGCGTAGGGCGCGACATGGAGCGGGCTAACTACAAAGGCCGCATCAACCTACGGGCGAGCTTGGCTACGACGAAAAAGCTATTCGCCGCGCCGTGGGAACGCAAACCGAATTGAGCGTCACGCCAGCGATCCGTCCCCACGTTTGGCGGGCGGCAACATGTGCCGCACGTCGGCGCTGAGCGCCTGCATCGCACCCGTGATTGCAACGTTCGCCTCGCGCGCGAGATAGAGCTCGGAGGTGATCTGAAGCGCTGCGAGGATGGCGGCGCGGTTGGTCTCGATCACCGCACCGCCGGACAGAATCTCACGGATGGCCTTGTCGAGATACTCGGCGACCGCCTTCGTGTGCTCGGGAGCGGCCTCGGTCCGGATCGCATACGACTCGCCCAGGATCTCGACCTTGACCGATGTCTTCTTGACCGTCACCGATCCGCTCCCTGGGCCTGCTGCCTGATGAAGCGAACCCGGTCGAGCATCTGCTTCGTCCGGGCCGTGGCCGAGTCGAGGCGACCGCGGAGCACCGCGTTCTCATGCTCGAGGCGCGTCACCTGGTCTGACAACTCTCTCTGCTGCTGCACAACAGGCTGTGCGTCCTCGCTCTCGAGCTCGCGGAGTCGGGATTCGGCGAGCAGCGCACGGCGCCGAAAACCGGCGAGCTCGTCCCCGAGATGCCGGACCAGCTGCTCGAGCTCGCGGAAGGCGACCATTTCAGGTCGAACGCTGTCTGACATGCAGTTCCTGAGTGAGCGCTGAGAGAATCTTGGCGCGGCGGCCCTCGATTTCCTTGTCGCGTAGAGTGCGCTCCGGATGGCGCAAGGTCAACCGCCACGCCACCGAGCGATGGCCGGGCTCGATGCCCGCACCTTCATACAGGTCGAATACCACCAACCGCTCCAGCAACTCACCCGCCGCCGAGCGGATCACTCGCTCGACCTCGGCGGCGCTCGTGCCATGCGGCACGAGGAGCGCCAGATCGAACTCCGAGGCGGGCGTCGTCGGCAGCGTGCGGTACGCACGAGTGGGCGGCCGCGGCGGCGGCATCGCGCCGTCGTGGGCGTGCTCACCTGCCGGAGCGACGTCGCCGTTCCACATCGCGCCGAGCACGATCTCCACCCCGAACGCCGGCGTGGCCCACACCGGTGCATCGAGCGGAATGGCGCGCACCACTCCTCGCTGCTCGGAATCCACCAGCACGCGCCACAACAGGTCGTCGTCGTCGCCTGTCGCGGTCTCCAGGCTCACGCTGGCCGCCGGAAAGGCGACGTTCGCGACACGTTCGGCGAGCGCTTTCGCATCCCACGCGTCGAACGGCGCGGGAGCTCCTGTAAAGTGTGCCGGCTCGCGATCTCCCATCACGAGGAGGGCGACGCGCACCGTCTCGTCGGGCAGCACGTCCGTGCCCGGCGCGAAGGCAGATCCAATCTCGTACAGGCGCACGTTGCCCTGCATGTGCGCGAGATTGAATTCGGCGCGTCGCGCCAGCGTCTCGAGCACCGATCGTCGGAGATGCGCCTCGTTCTCGGCGAGTGGGTTGAGCACGCGCACGTACCCCTCGCCACCTGCCACGAACGGAATCGGTCGCGCCTCGAGCAGTCCGGCTCCGGCGAGCAGGTCGCGCAGCTTGGACGCCGTCGTCCAGAGTGGCGCGTCGGAGGTCGAGCCCGGCCGATATGGACGGATCTCGTCGGGAAGGTGCTGGTAGCCGTGCAGACGCGCGACTTCCTCCACCAGGTCGATCTCCGCCACGAGATCGTGGCGCCAGAGTGGCGGAACGGCGCGCACCGCAGCGCCGTCGTCCTCGATCGACGACTCACACCCGATGCTCGCCAGCAGCGACGAGATGCGCTGCACCGGAAGCGCGATGCCGAGCACGCGCTGTAGCCGATTGGTGCGAAGCAGCAACGCTGCGCGCGGCGGGTCGCCCGCGTACAGGTCCACGGGTGCGTGCTCTACGCTGCCGCCGGCCAGCGCGATCACCAGATGCGCCACCCGCTCCAGCGCGCGCGGCGCGAGCGAGACGTCGACGCCTCGCTCGAAGCGATAACTCGCATCGGTGGACAGTCCCGCCAGTCGTCGCGTGCGCCGCGTGCGCGCCGGGACGAAGTTGGCCACCTCGATGAAGATGTCGATCGTCTCCGCCGTCACCTGCGTGTCTCGGCCGCCCATCACGCCGGCGAGCGCCACCGGCTTCACCGAATCGGCGATGACGGTCATCTCCGGCGTGAGCTTCCGTTCCACGCCATCGAGCGTGACGAGCGTTTCACCGGGCCGCGCGCCGCGCACGACGACCGTCTTCTCCGGCAGCTTGGTGTCGAGGTCGAACTTGGCGAGATCGAACGCGTGCGTCGGCTGGCCGAGCTCGTGCAGCACATAGTTCGTCGCATCCACGATGTTGTTGATCGATCGGGAGCCGACCGCGGCAAGCCGCTCGACGAGCCACTGCGGACTGTCACCCACCTTCACGCCGCGCACGACCACCCCCATGTAGCGCGACGCCAGTGTCGCGTCTTCGAGATGGAGCACGATGCCGCCCGCGTTGCCGGCGCGGCGAAAGCGCTTCGGTGCGGGGATCGCCATCCCATCGGTGCCGATGTCGGGCAATCGCATCGGGGCGCCGGTCACCGCGGAGATCTCGCGCGCGAGCCCGAGATGCGAGAGCAGGTCGGGCCGGTTGGGCAGCACGTCGACGACGAGCCGCGCGTCGCCCACGGGCATCGCGTCGAGGAGGGGAGTACCAGGCGCCACGTCGAGCTCGAGCTCGAGGATTCCGTCCTGATCGGTGCCGAGACCGAGCTCGCGCGCAGAGCAGAGCATTCCGTTCGACGTGTGTCCGCGAATCTTTCGCTTCTCGATCCTGAGCCCGCCCGGCATGACGGTTCCCGTCGGCGCGAACGGATAGAGCTTGCCCGCCGCGACGTTCGGTGCGCCGCACACCACGTCGAGTAGCTCGCCGGAGCCGATGTCCACCTTGGTGAGGTGAAGGTGATCGGAGTCTGGATGCGCGCGCTCCTCGACGACGCGCGCGACGACGATTGGTGCGAGGTCCGCACGCAGCGGAATGAGCTCTTCGACAGTGGCTGTGTGCCCGGTCAGCAGCTCGCGCAGCTCGATGGCCGATCTGTGCCCACCGAGAAATGCATTCAACCATTGGACGGACGCGTTCATTCGGCCACCTGCTCGAGGAAGCGCACGTCGGAATCGTAGAGGATCCTGATGTCCGGCAGATCGTAGCGCAGCATCGCGATGCGTCCTGGTCCCATGCCGAAAGCCCACCCCGTGTATCGCTCACTGTCGATGCCCGCTGCCTCGAGCACGGAGGGGTGTACCATGCCGGAGCCGAGGATCTCCATCCATCCCGTTCCCTTGCACGCGGAGCAGCCCTTGCCGCCACACATCCGGCACTCGACGTCCATCTCGGCCGACGGCTCCGTGAACGGGAAGTAGCTCGGACGGAAGCGCGTGCGCGTCTTGCCGAAGAAGCGCTGCGCGAAGTGTGTCAGCGTCGACTTGAGGTCGACGAAGGAGATCCCTTCGTCCACGGAGAGTCCCTCGAGCTGCGCGAACGCGGGTGCGTGCGACGCGTCGAACGGATCGCGGCGAAACACGTTGCCGGGCGCGAGGATGCGAATGGGCGGCGCGTGGCGTTGCAGCGTTCGCACCTGTACCGGCGACGTATGCGTGCGCAGGAGCGCGCCATCGCCGAGGTACAGCGTGTCGTGCAGGTCCATCGCCGGATGATCGGGCGGGAAGTTCAGCGCGCCGAAGTTGTACCACTCCGATTCGCTCTCGGGGCCGAGGGCGACGGTGAATCCGAGCTCGCGGAAGATGCCGACGATCTCGTCGATGACCAGCGTGACCGGATGCTTGGCGCCGATCCATCGATGGCGCGCCGGCATGGTGAGATCCATCTGCGGACCCTTCGTCGTCTCGCGACTGAGAGTCGTCCGGCGTTCCTCGAGCGCGGCGGTGAGGCGCGTCTTGGCGTCGTTGAACGCGCGGCCGGCGTCGCGCCTGCTCTCGGGCGGCAATGATCCCAGCGCCTTCTGCAGCGACAGCAGCTCGCCGCGTCGGTCACCCAAGAGCTGGATGCGTGCTGCCTCGAGGGCGTCCGCGTCTGGAGCGGCGGCGAGCGCATCGGCGCCGCGCGCCGCGAGCGCATCGGCGGCCTGGAGGTATTGCTCGAGCGTGGGATTCTCGGGAAGCATTTCGGAATAGAGCATCGTAAATGACACGGCGGCGGCGTGACCCCAGGGTCGCGCCGCCGCCGAGTGCCTGCGGGAATCTAATTACGCAGCGTTCAGGGCGTCGCGGACCTTGTTCGCGATCTCGCCAAACGCGGCCGGATCGCGCACGGCGATGTCGGCCAGGATCTTCCGGTCGATCTCGATGCCGGCCTTTCCGAGTCCGTTGATGAACACGTTGTAGCTCATGTCGTGCTGACGCGCGGCGGCGTTGATGCGCACGATCCAGAGACGACGAAAATCGCGCTTCTTATTCTTGCGGTCGCGGTAGGCGTACTTCCACCCACGCTCCACGTTCTCCTTCGCCGCCTTCCACAGCTTGGAACGAGCACCGAAGGCGCCCTTGGCGTGCTTGAGAATCTGCTTCTTCCGCTTGAGGCGCGGGACGTTCGATACGGCGCGTGGCATGGTCGG
>JBDSDB010000090.1:0-6746 GCA_039920785.1 Gemmatimonadaceae bacterium | reverse complement strand
TGAAAGGATCGCGCTCGGAGAGGCGTCGGAGACTATACCGCTCCCTGCGCCAATGGCCAGTGCACCGTCGGACTGACTCTCATGCACGACGGCCGAGAGCGCACCTACGTGCTGCGACTGCCACCGTCGACTACGCGACCGTCTTCCCGCGACGCGCTAGCGCGTTACGAATGCCCGGCGTCACTCGGCGTGGTGAGCTACGTCGTGAAAGACAACGGCCACGCATGGCCTGGCGGGGCGAAAGGCTCGCGAAGGGGAGATGCGCCGAGTACCGCGATGAACGCCACCGATGTCATCTGGTCGTTCTTCGAGACACATCCCAAGCGGTGAGGCTGAACGGGCGCGCGAAGCGTCGTCGCGATATCAGCTGTACTTCTGGAACACGTCGGTACCGCGCGGAGTCACGGGCCTCACCCCGGAGTCGCCCGCCTTCGGCTCGATCGCGAGGCCTGGCGCGAACACCTCGACGGCGAAGGTGAACTTGCGCTCCTCACCCGGCTGGAGCGCGCCGACTCCCACCACCTGCCGGCCAATCTCCTCGCCGCGGTCGTTGGTGATCGTCACCATCACTGAATACTCCCACGCCTCCCCCTCATTCGGATGGCGAATCGAACCTTCCACACGAAGGGGGGAGAAGGTGGGAACGACGGCGTCCCCACTGGGAGAGAACTTCAAATGCTTTCGGCACGTCGGACAGACGGTCATGCTCTGCAGGATCACCGCCCGGCAGTGCGGGCAGGGGCGTGTCGCGCCTGCCGGAGTCCGACGCACGTTACTCACGACGCGTGGCGATTCCCCAGCGTGAGCGCTGATGTCGTCATGTGCTCGTCGCCCCAGCCGAACTCCACGCGCCCGCGCATCTTCGAGCCGGCGGCGACGGTCAGTGTGCCCGCCTTGATGTCGCCGTTGATCACACCCGACGACAGCAGCTCGACCTTCGACGCGTTGTCGATGTTGCCCTCGATCTCTCCGGCCACCGCGACGGATTCGGCGCGAACGCCGCCCGTGAGCTTTGCGCCCGGCTCGATGGTGAGATCGCCCTGAATGTTCACGTCGCCCTCGAACTTGCCCGCGACGCGCACGTGACCGACGCCATCGATCTTGCCGGTGATCGTGATCTCGGCGGCGATGATGGATTCCTTCACCTCGCGCGGCGCCATGCGCCGAACCGCCTGCGGCGCGATGTCCGTCGTGTGGTCGGGCTCACGCTTGAATGCCGGTTCCGGCGGGGGAGTCATGATCGGCGCATCCTTGGTGGGGGTTGTCTTGTCGGTCCAGATTGCCATGGGGGGTATCCTCTTATGGGGTGTGCATCAGTAGCAGGGAGTTGACGGCCCTGATGTCATCCACGTCACCAACATCTCAGACTGGTTGACGGTTGTAGAAGCAGCCCCATGCATGGCATAAGCGAACTCGACAGATATCGCCCTCGGATTGGCGTCGCGACGTCAACCGCGCGGCAGCGACAGCGTGAAGACCGAGCCGGCGCCCTCGTCGCTCCGGACCCTGATGTCTCCGCCCATGTGTCGCGCCCATTCGCGGCTGACGGCGAGACCGGGTCCGGCACCCGTCAATGGATGGTGCGCGTGTGCGGACGGCTCGAAGATCTCGTCCTGCAGATCACGGGGGATGCCGCGCCCGCTGTCGCCGACTCGGATCATCACCACGTCCTCCGGCATCCCGTCCGGGTAGCCGAGGTCCACCATCACGTGGCCGCCATGCTCCGTATACCGCATCGCGTTGGAGATGAGCGTGAGCAGGATCTCTCGCATGCGGTCGGGGTCGGCCTCGACGAAGACGTCGGGCGGGACGTCGACCACCGAATCGAGTCGCTTCGTGGCGAGCTGCGGCTCGATCATCAGCAGCGCTGTGTCCACCGCCCCACGAACGTCCACGGATCGAAAATGAAGCTCCACCCGGTCACACTCCCTTAGGCGAGTTACGTGGTCCCTGCCGCAATGAAGTTGGTGCCGCGACCGACTCCGCGCGAGCGCCGGCGTTCTCGCGACGCAATCTCGCCGGCACACCGTCAGCGCCGCTCGGGCCCGTTGGGTTGCCCAGCGCGTGAAGTAGATGGCCCCCCCCGGCGCCCGCGGACCGGGGCAGCTGCACGAAAACGTTGACATTGGCGCCGGAGCCTGCAGCATTGTCCTTCCCCACCGAATCCCCCCGCAGAACAAGCGAGCCATGATGCACGCCGCCGTGCACGCCATGCTAGTCGCCGTACTTCCTCTGTTCCAGGAGTCCGTCGTCGCGCCGCCGCCACGGCTGCCCCTGCCCCGCCCCGCCGCAAACGCGGTGATGGCGGTCGCGAATCAGAATCGCACGCCGGCCGGCAAGCTGTCGCGCGGCACGCTCACCCTCGCGCTCGACGTCGTCGAGTCGGCGTATCAACCCGAGGGCGTCAACGATCCCGTCGTACGCATCCTCGCGCTCGCCGAGCCTGGCAAGACACCGCAGGTGCCTGGTCCGCTGCTGCGTGCGCCGGTGGGCACCACGGTCCGGCTGACGCTGCGCAACCGATCCGACTCGGCCGTCATGCTGAGCGGGTTCCGCCAGTCGCTCGCGGCGGAGAGCGACACGGTGAATCTCGCCGCGGGCGCGACGCGCGAGCTCACGTTCCGGCTCGACTCCGTGGGGACTTTTTTCTACTGGGGCGTGCTGAAGGGGCTCACCGACTGGCGGCAGCGCGACTGGCTCGACTCGCAGCTCACCGGCGCGTTCGTCGTCGATCCGGAGGGAACGGATCCCGCGAAGACGAAGGATCAGATCTGGGTGGTGACCGAGTGGTTCCACAACTATCCGGATCGCGTGTTCGAGAGCGCCCTCACGTTCAACGGCAGGGCGTGGCCGCACAACGAGCGCCTCACCATGACACAGGGCGACTCGGTGCATTGGCGGCTGATCAACGCCGCCGCCATCGAGCACCCGATGCACCTGCACGGCTTCTACTTCCGGGTCGAGCGTCGCGGCGGCCAGCGTGCAGATACCGCGATCGCGCCATCGCGCCAGGCGCTGCAGAACATGCAGATCATGCGCATGGGCGGCACGATGTCCATCTCGTGGGTGCCCACGACGCCGGGCAACTGGGTGTTCCACTGCCACTTCGCGTCGCACGTCGGGGAGGCGGTCACGCTCAAGGGATCGCCGGATCCGCACCTCGTGCACGGCGGCGGCGCGCAGGCCGGTGACAGCCACGCGTCACCCGATGGGCACTCGATGCACGGGCTCGTGATCGGGATGCACGTGACACCCGCAGCCGGCTATCGTGAGCCCGTAGTCGCCGAGCGGCGCACGATCCGTCTGCTCGCGCAGAAGCGGCCCAACGCGCTGGCCGGAAACCGGACCGCGTACGGCTTCGTGCTCCAGCAGGGCGATTCCGTTCCGCCCAAGGACAAGATTCAGATTCCCGGCCCAGTGCTCGAGTTGCGACGCGGCCAACCCGTGCGACTCGTCGTGAAGAACACGATGGACGAGTACACCGGCGTGCACTGGCACGGGCTCGAGATCGAGAGCTTCCCTGACGGCGTGCCCGGATTCAGCGGCATGGGCAAGCACATCATGCCGCCCATCGCGCCGGGCGATTCGTTCGTGGCCGAGTTCACGCCGCCGAGGAGCGGCACCTTCCCGTACCACTCGCACCTGCACGAGCTGCGGCAGATCGGCTCCGGGATGTATGGCGCGATCATCGTCAGCGACGCCCCGCGCGACACGACGCGCGAGCACGTCATCGTCGCTGGGGGCGGTGGCGTGCCGATGTTTCACAAGAACGGTCCCGCCTTCCTGCTCGTGAACGGCAGCCGGGAGCCGAAGCCGCTTCACATGACTCTCGGCGACACGAACCGGCTGCGCATCGTCAGCATCCACTCCGACGAGATCCTGAAGTTCAGGCTCGGCGACGATTCCACGGTGGCGAAGTGGGCGCCGCTCGCGAAGGACGGCGCGGACCTGCCGATGGGGCTGCGCGGCTCGAGCAGCGCGATCGTCGAGATGGGACCGGGCCAGACGGCGGATTTCCTCTACGTGCCCGATCGGGTGGGGAAGCTGGAGATCGAGGTGTGGATCACACCGGCGGGAACGCGCGTCGCGCTGCCGATCGTGGTGGAGGCGCGAGTCGCGGCGAAGAAGTGAGCGGCCGCGATCGGCGCTGACCGGCGGCCACTACCGCGTCGCGTCCTCCGCCCCGAGCTGATGCAACCGTCGCGACAGGTAGCGTCGCTCCGGTTCCTGTTTGGCCAGGCTCAACGCGCGCTCATAGCTCGCGCGCGCGTCCGCCGTCCGCTTCAGTCGCCGACATAGATCTGCACGCGCGGCGTGCGCATGCTGATAGTCGGCCAGTTCGCCGCGCGCCAGCAACGCGTCGATGAGTGTCAGGCCGTACTGCGGTCCGTCGCGCATCGCGACGGCGGCGGCACGGTTGAGCTCCACCACCGGCGACGGGTCGGCGCGCAGCAGCACGTCGTACAATCCGACGATCTGCGCCCAGTCGGTCTCCGGAGCCGTCGCGGCCTCGTCGTGCACGGCGGCGATGGCCGCCTGGATCGTGTACGGGCCGAAGCGGCGTGAGGTGAGTGCGCGCTCCACCAGCGCACAGCCTTCCGAGATCATCGCGCGATTCCAGCGCGAGCGGTCCTGCTCCTCGAGCAGCACCAGATCGCCCTCCGGAGAGGTGCGCGTATCGCGCCGAGCTTCGTGGAGCAGCATCAGCGCGAGCAGCCCGATCGCCTCGGGTTCGGGCTGCAGCTCGGCCAACAGCCGGCCCAGCCGGATCGCCTCCGTCGAGAGATCGACACGCGTCAGCGATTCTCCCGACGACGCGGAATAGCCCTCGTTGAACACGAGATAGACGACGTGCAGCACGGCATCGAGACGGTCGACGAGCTCCTCGCGCGACGGCAGTTGATACGGAATGCGCGCCGCGCGGATCTTGCCCTTGGCGCGCACGATGCGCTGCGCAACCGTCGCGGGTTTGGTCAGAAGCGCGCGTGCGATCTCCTCGGTCGTGATCCCGCAGACCTCGCGCAGGGTCAGGGCGAGACGCGCTTCGGTGGGAAGCGCGGGATGACAACAGATGAAGATCAATCGCAGCCGGTCGTCCTCCACGGAGTGGTCGTCGCCCTCCGTATCCTTCTGCGCACTCTCCTCCAGATGGCGCGCGATCGCCTCGAGCTTGACGTCGAACCTGGCTCGCCTGCGGATCCCGTCGATGGCCTTGAACCGCCCCGCCGATACGAGCCATGCGCGGGGGTTGTGCGGAACTCCCTCTCGCGGCCAGCGCTCCATCGCCGCCATGAACGCATCGTGCAGCGCCTCCTCGGCGAGATCGAAATCGCCGAGGAGGCGGATGAGCGTAGCGAGCACCCGACGCGACTCCGCGCCATACACGGCATCCACCGTCTGGCGCATCGCGTCGGTCGGGTGCTCGCTCATGATCGGCGAATTGGGTTCGCTCCTACTGCTGACTGAAGTCCACGACGGGGCGCACCTCGATGCTGCCGAGCTTGACGGACGGAATCTTCGCCGCGACCTGGAGGGCTTCGTTGAGGTCCTTCGCCTCGATGAGGTAGAAGCCACCGAGCTGCTCCTTCGTCTCCGCGAACGGTCCGTCGGAGGTGACGAGCTTCCCGTTCCGGATGCGCACCGTGGTCGCGGTACTCACCGGCTGCAGCGCCTCGCCCGCCACGTACTGGCCGCTCGCCCGGATCCCCTCGGTGAAGGCGTAGTACTCGCCCATGAATGCGTCCGACGCGTCCTTCGGCATGGCCTCGAGCGTCTTCTCTTCGTCGTAGATCAGGCACAGGTATTTCATGTTCTCCTCTTCTCTTACAGGGTATTCGTACGATGTGGACGGAGAGTAGTCGCTTGGCGGTGGCGCGAATCGACAGGTGCGCCAAAGCGGGGGGGGAGCCCGATGCGACCCTCAGGCCAACCTTTCCCGCGGTGCCGGAGTCTATTCCCCTGAAGCCTTCTCTGGAGCCCCCCCGCCACGTGCTGGAATCCGAGCTGATCGAGCGCGTGCGGGCCGGAGACATGGCCGCGGCACGTCAGCTCTACAACGCCCACATTGGAACGGTCCATCGACTCGCGACGCGCATGACCGGCGACGCGGCGTTGGCGGACGACGCGACCCAGGTCGCGTTCATCCGGGCGTTCCGCTCGCTGGCCCGGTTTCGGGGAGACGCGTCGTTTGGAACGTGGCTCCATCGCATCACCGTCTCGGCCACGCTCAACATCATCAGGGGACGCAAGCGCTGGCACGCCCAGAGCGCAGAGCTCGACGACGCCGCGCACGTCATCGATCAGTCGGTGGAGTCGGACGTCCTGCTCAAAGACCGGCTGCACTCGGCCATCGATGCGCTGCCGGAGCACTATCGCGTGGTCTTCGTGCTCTACGTGCTCGAGGGCTTCAATCACGAGGAGATCGGCGGCCAGCTCGGCATCCCGATCGGTACGTCCAAAGCGAGACTGTCAGTGGCGCGCTCGAAGCTCCGCGCGGCACTGCATGAGTTCGAAGGAGAGTGGACCCGTGCATGACGACGACGAGAAGTTCGACGACTTCCTCCGCCACGCGGCGAGGGACTACAACGCTCCGACCACGCCTCGCGCCGACGCCATCTGGTCGGCGATCGAGCCCGACGTCGCTCGCGCCATCGCGGCGAAGCATCGGTCGGTGCGCACCCGCACGATCTTCCTCGGTTCGGCCATCGCGGCGACGCTCGTGCTCGGCGTCGCCATCGGACGCTGGA
>JBDSDB010000089.1:0-6619 GCA_039920785.1 Gemmatimonadaceae bacterium | reverse complement strand
CCCGTGACGTGATCGATGACGTCGGGCTTCGCCACCGAGTCGAAGTTGCAGTCGATCACCCGGATGTCGTCGATGACGGCTTTCTCGAAACCGCGCAGGTAGAGAGCGTAGTTGCTCTTCTTGCTCGTCACGCGCAGGAGTTCCACGTCGCGCACGACCGGGGGAAATGGTCCGTTCGCTCCCTCCTCGTAGAGGAAGTCAATCTGCAGCACCGCATCGGCGAGCTGGCCCACCGTGACGTCGCGCATGTAGATGTGCTCCAGCGTCCCGCCTCGCATGGCGTTGTTCTTCAGTCGAAGCGCGCGGTCGAGGTTCGGGCTGTCCATCGTGTTGCGTTCGGCGTAGACGTGACGCACGCCTCCCGAGATCTCGCTTCCGATCGTCACGCCGCCGTGGCCGTCCTTCATCTCGCAGTCCCGGACGATGATGTCCTCGCTCGGCACAGCGATGCGACGTCCGTCGGCGTTGCGGCCAGACTTGATCGCGATGCAGTCGTCGCCCGTGTCGAAGTGGCAACGCTCGATCAGCACGTCCTTGCACGACTCGGGATCGCACCCGTCGTTGTTCGGCCCGTGGCTGTCGATCGTTACGTCCCGCACCGTCACGTTGGTGCAGAGCACGGGGTTGATCTCCCACATCGGAGAGTTGCGGATCGTCACCCCCTCGATGAGGACGTTGCGGCAGTGATACGGCTGGATGAACGGCGGCCGGAGGAACGACTCGATCCCGAACCGACGGCTGGACACCGACGCGCCCTGCTCCGCCAGCTGGAAGAGTTGGGCGCGCGCGGCCCGCTGGTTTCCTTCACCCGGCTTCCAACCGTAGCGAGCGTTCCCGTTCCACGGCCACCAGTGCTCGGACCCTGATCGGCCGTCGAGCGTCCCCTTCCCCGTGATGGCGACGTTCCGCGCGTCGCGCGCGTAGATGAACGGCGACAGCCCCATCATCTCCATCCCCTCGAACCGCGTCAGCACGAGCGGGAGATACGCCTTGGGATCCGACACGAAGGCGATGGTCGCGCCTTCGGCGACGTGAAGGTCGACGTTGCTGCGGAGATGGATCGGGCCGGTGAGAAAGGTGCCGCCCTCGACGAGGACTCGCCCACCGCCGGCCGCCGAGCACGCCCCGATCGCGCGGCGGAACGCCACCGTGCAGTCGGTGACGCCATCGCCCTTCGCACCGTGGCGCGTGACAGGATAGTTTCGCGCGCGAAACGTGGGCGGCTTGATGCGCGCGAGGATCGACGGAACGCGCGCCCACCCATGTTCCTCGGCGTACATCGTGCCAGCCGCACGGGACACGTGGCCGCTGATCGAACTCGCGGCGGCGTCGATGGGCAGCACGATCGTGCCCGCCGCCGCGGCCGCGGCGGCCTTGAAGAAGTTGCGGCGAGATGGTCTCGACATGATGTGATCCGTGTGAGTGTGTCGAGCCTCAAGAGCGCGGATGATCGGCCGACCAGCGCTCGTAGCTCTGCTCCGCCTGGCGCGCGCCTCGGCTGAACGCCACGGCCTTCGACCTGCCGCCACCCGGCGTCTGGCAGGAGACGATGCTCTCGATCAGCTGGCGCGAACCCGCTTCAACTCGAGCGAGCCGATAGCAGCAACGGCGCCGTGGGTGCGAATCGCGATGACGAACTCCGTCACGAGGCTCGCGAACCCGGGCACAGTCGTGAGATCGGCGCCCCAGAGCGCCTCATCTGCGCAGACACTTCGCACGAACGCACCGATCGCGTCCGGCGTGTCCGCGACGGCGTGCCATCGGGCCTGCAGCGCGTCGCCTGCGGCGTCGGCGGGCACGAGCTCTCCGACCGCGCGGCGCTTTGCCTGGAGCGAGCCGTCCTGGAACGCCAGGAACCCCGCGAGCCCGAGGGCGAGCGCGCGCGGAGCTTCGCCGGTCCGACGCGCGAAATCGAGAATGCTCGGCACCACGCGCACCTTGAACTTCGTCGTGCCCTGCAGCGTGATGTCCCACAGCAGGTGGTGCAGGAACGGGTTCGCGAAGCGATCGATGACCTCGCGCGCGAACGCCTCGGCGCCCGGCACGTCCACACTCGGCACGATCTCCTTCATCAGCACGTAGCGGAGAAACTCGCCGAGCGCCGGATGCTCCACTGCCTCACGCACCGTCGTGCACCCCGCCAGGATCGCCAGCGAGACGAAGCTCGTGTGCGCACCATTGAGCAGGCGCACCTTGCGCAGACGATACGGCGTGATGCTCTCGGCGACGATGACCCCCTCGTCCGTCACTGGAAAGCGCAGGCGCTGACGCAGCGCGTCGTCTCCCTCGATGGCGAACAGGCGGTACGGCTCGCACACCGTGATCATCCCGTCGGTGTACGGGAGCAGTTGCTCGAGCTCCGCGGCATACGCGGCGTTCGGCGCGCCGGGCACGATCCGGTCCACCAACGTGTTGCAGAAACGCACCGCGGCGAGCCATGGCGCGAACGCCGGCTCAACCGACCACCGCGCGGCGAGCGTCGCGACGATGTCGCGCAGCTTGTCGCCGTTGCCCTCGATCAGCTCAGTGGGAATCACCACGGGAGCGCGCGCAACGTCGAACGCGCACGAGCGGGCACGATGCAGCAGGAACGCCGTCAGCTTGCCCGGAAACGATCGCGGCGGAACGTCGGCACCGCCACCGGCCGCGTCGGTCTCGTCGAGCACGATGCCGATCTCCGTCGTGTTCGAGAAGATCAGCTCGAGATCCGGGTTCTCCGCGCAACGAAGTACTTCGTTCCATTCGCTCGTCGCCGACAGCGCGCGACTGACCGAGGAGACGACGCGGAACTCCCGCTTCGACTCGCCGTTCACGAGGCCCTGCACCACCAGGGTGAACAATCCCGACTGATCGTTGAGGGCGCGATCGCGACCACTCCCCGTCGACCCGATCATCACGACCCGCCCGCCGAACCTCGCCTGCCGGTTCGCGTCGTCGAGGAGGGCATCTACGAGGCCACGCAACAACGCGCCGGTGCCGAACTGCACTGCGCGCTCCGGCAGCGACAGCTGCTCCAGCGTCGGCAGTGTGGTGTCGCTTCTCGCGGCGATGGACGGAACGATCGCGGGCGAGAGCGTGGGTCGCGCGGTCATCTAGAGCGTGACTCCTTCCTTCCAGATCGCAATCTCACGAATCCCGTTGCGTTCGTTGTTTGTGATGCGCTTCCCACTCGCGATGTCGAGCACGAAGGAGAGGAGCTCGTCCGCCTTCTCATCCATCAGCGCCGGCTCGTCGAGGAGGCGGCCCGCATCGAAGTCGATCCAGTGCGGCTTCCTGGTCGCTATCTCGGAGTTCGACGACACCTTCACCGTGGGCGCGGGAAAGCCGAGCGGCGTGCCGCGGCCCGTCGTGAACAACAGTACCGTAGCGCCGCTCGCGATCATTGCCGTCGACGACACGCCGTCGTTGCCCGGCGCTTCCAGCAGCGCGAGACCGGGCATGCGGACCGGCTGTCCGTAACGAAGCACGGACGTCACCGTCGATGTGCCTCCCTTCTGCACGGCGCCGAGTGACTTCTCCTCGAGCGTCGTCAGGCCGCCCGCCTTGTTGCCCGGTGACGGGTTCTCGTACACCGGCTGTCCGTGGCGAAGGAAGTAATCCTTGAACGAGTTCACCATCGCCACGACTTCACCGTAGACCTGCTCGTTCGCAGCGCGGTTCATCAACACACGCTCCGCGCCGAACATCTCCGGCACTTCGGTGAGCAGCACCGTACCGCCCGCGGCGGTCAACCGATCGGCGACGCGTCCGAGGAGCGGGTTGGCCGTGATGCCGCTGAAGCCGTCCGATCCGCCGCATTTGTTGCCGATCACGAGCGACGACATCGGCACCGTCTCGCGCCGATCGTCCTTCATGCGCTCCACGAGCTCGTCCACCGCCGTGACGCCCGATTGCAGCTCGTCGAACACGTCCTGCGTGTTGAAGAAGCGGATTCGACTCCGGTCCACGTCCCCTGCCTCGGTGAGCAACGCGTCGAGCTGATTGTTCTCGCAGCCGAGCCCCAGCACGAGCACGCCGCCGGCGTTCGGATGGCGCATCAGCCCAGCGAGCACCTGCCGCGTGTGACCGAGGTCGTCGCCGAGCTGGCTGCAGCCGTATGGGTGCGCGAACGCATGCACGCCGTCGATCACACCGGCGAATCTGTCGTTGGCCGAGCGCGCGATCTTTTCGGCCGCCCAGTTCACGCAGCCGACCGTATTGATCACCCAGATCTCGTTGCGCGTCCCCACCCGTCCGTCGGCGCGACGGTAGCCCTCCCACGTGCGCGCGGTCGGAGAAGCGACCGCTTGGCGCGTCGCCGGCTCATACGCGTACTCCAGCGTGCCCTCGAGGCGAGTCTTCAGGTTGTGCGAATGGATCCATGCGCCGGCCTCCACCGCGGCCGTCGTCTTGCCGATCGCCCAGCCGTACTTGTGCACCACGTCGCCCTCGCGCAGCGAATGCAGTGCGACCTTGTGGCCCGCCGGCACGGCCTCGCGCACCGTCACGGGCTCGTCGCCCGCGCCGATCACGTCACCCGGCTCCAGGGCGTCCACCGCCACCGCGACGTCGTCGGATGGGTGGACGCGCACCGTGCGCGCCAGCCGGGTCGGTGTGGCGGTCACGCCGTCGCGCCAGCGAGCGCCGTGCTGCCGTCGAGCGATTCGGCGGACTGCTCGGCGCGCGCGAAGTTGTACGTGTCGCGCGCGAGCTCGTACGCAAGGGCACGTCCCATCACCCGCGCCTCGTCCATTTCCACCACGTGCCGCGCGACGAGACCCGCGAGCCAGTTCGCGTCCACGCGCCGCGACAGGTCGTGCCGGGCCGGGATCGAGCAGAAGGCGCGCGTGTCGTCGTTGAAGCCGGTGGTGTTGTAGATGCCCGCCGTCTCCGTCGTCAGCTGCCGGTAGCGCGTCATCCCCTCGACCGAGTCGTGGAACCACCACGCGGGCCCGAGGCGAACGGCGGGATAGTGGCCGGCGAGCGGCGCGAGCTCGCGCGAATAGGTGGTTTCGTCGAGCGTGAACAGCACGAGGCGAAATCGCGGATCGCTTCCGTAGGCGTCGAGCAGTCCGCGCAGGTTGCGCGTGTATTCGGTGCGGAGCGGAATGTCCGCTCCCTTGTCGGGCCCGAACTTCGTGCTCACCGCGGAGTTGTGGTCGCGCAGGGACCCAGGGTGGATCTGCATGACGAGACCATCCACCGCCGACATCTCCGCCATCTCCATCAGCATGTGCGCCTCGAAGCGGCGCTGGTCGGCCGCATCGGCCTCACCACGCCGTGCTTTGGCGAACAGTCCCTCCACCACGCTGACCGGCAGCCGCTCGGTGTACGGCTCCTCCACGGCGTGATCGGTCGCCGTCGCGCCGAGCGCCTCGAAGGCCGCGCGCCTGGCGACGAGTGCAGCACGGAAGGTGGAATAGGTCTGGATCGACGTTCCCTGCACCCGCTCCAGTGTCGCGAGCTCGGAGCTCCACGATGGATTCGCCAGACGGAACAGCGCGTCGGGGCGAAAGGTGGGCACGACTCGGCCGCTCCAACCGGAGGCGCGGATCGCCTGGTGATGGCGGAGGTCGTCCGTGGCGGCGTCGGTGGTGGCCAGCACTTCGATGTTGAAGCTGTCGAACAGCGCGCGCGGCCTGAACTCGGGTGACGTGAGCCGCTCGGCGATCTGGTCGTAGATCCGGTCGGCGGATTCGGCACACAGGCGAGCGCGTACGCCGAACAGTTCGTGCAGCTCGTAGTCGAGCCAGGCCCGCGACGGCGTGCCTCGGAAGAGGTGATAGTTCGCCGCGAACAGGCGCCACACGCTGCGCGGATCGCGCTCGATGGCGGCATGAGGATCTCGCGTCGGGACGCCGAGCGACTCGAGGGAGACCCCTTGGGAGAAGAGCATCCGGAACAGGTAGTGGTCCGGCGTGATCAGGAGCGCGGAGGGCTCCGGGAAAGGCCGATCCTCGGCCAGGAGCGACGGATCGACGTGTCCGTGCGGGCAGACGAGAGGAAGCGGCGAGGTCTCCTCGTAGAGCTCTCGGGCAATGCGGCGCACGCCCGAGTCCGCGTCGAAGAATCGATCCGGATTGAGCGTGAAATCGGGCACGGCGGAGGAACCCATATTCGTCACGGGGCAGGATCGGGACACGAGCGGAGAAGCGTGCTGGCGCTACGGCGCGCGCAATTTCGCTCTTTTGGGGAACAATGTCCGACGTTCCACCGCGCTCGGGACGACGGGGACTACTAGTCGAGCTCTTGTGCGGGAAGGTGTCGCGTACGAATGTTCGCGCAAAGAACAAACTCGGCGGTTCATTGTATGTGAGCCCTCGCGGGAACGCAATATCACCTCGGCCCCGCTGATGAGGAAGATCAATACCCGCAGCTTCGTTCGCGCCACGCGCTGGACGCCCCGCGAGATCAACCTGCAGATCCTGCTCAATCTCGTCCGCGAGCACGAGCCCATCTCGCGCGCCGAGCTCGCCCGACGGATGAAGATCGGCCGAGGGATGGTCACATATCTGACGGCAGAGCTCATCTCCCAAGGCGCCCTCTACGAAGGCGCCACCGTAGACTCGCCACGAGGACGCCGCCCGCAGATGCTGTACGTGCGCACGCGCGACAGGCTCGTGGTCGCCGTAGACGTCCG
>JBDSDB010000088.1:0-5939 GCA_039920785.1 Gemmatimonadaceae bacterium | reverse complement strand
CCACGAGCACGAGCGCCAACAACTTCTTCTTCACGTACACGAGCTTCATCCAGCCCACCACGCTCTACCTCTCCAACGGCGACGGCAAGATCACCGAAGTGAAGCGGATGCCGGCGATGTTCGACGCCACGGGACTCGAGGTGGAGCAGATGGCGGCCACGTCGAAGGACGGGACGAAGGTGCCGTTCTTCGTCGTGCACCGGCGAGGAATTCCGCGCGACGGCAACAGCCCCACGCTGCTCTATGCGTACGGCGGATTCGAGGTTTCGCAGACGCCGGGCTACAGCAGCACCGTCGGTGCGGCGTGGCTCGAGCGCGGCGGTGTGTACGTGATGGCGAACATCCGCGGCGGCGGCGAGTTCGGCCCGCAGTGGCATCGCGCCGGATTGAAAGAGCATCGCCAGCGGGTGTTCGACGACTTCACCGCGGTGTCCGAGGAGCTGGTCCGGCAGAAGATCACGTCGCCGACGCGCTTGGGGATCATGGGCGGGAGTAACGGCGGCCTACTCGTCGGCGTCGCCTTCACGCAGAGGCCGGAGCTCTATGGTGCGGTCGTCGTGCAGGTCCCGCTCCTCGACATGCGGCGCTACAACCACCTGCTCGCCGGCGCCAGCTGGATGGCCGAGTATGGCGATCCGGACAAGCCGGAGGAGTGGGCGTACATCGCGAAGTACTCGCCGTACCAGAACCTGGAGGCCCGCAGAACCTATCCCACGGTGATGTTCACGACGACGACGCGGGACGACCGGGTGCACCCGGGTCATGCGCGGAAGATGGCGGCGAAGATGGAATCGCTCGGGAAGCCGTTCTACTACTTCGAGAATACGGAGGGCGGCCACGGCGCAGGCGTGACCAACGAGCAACGGGCGAAGATGATGGCGCTGACGTATGCGTACCTGTGGAAGCAGTTGGGTTCCGCACTCACGCCATAGCCGCGCTCGTAGCCACCGGTAACGTGACGACGCCCCGCCCCGATGGGTTGATCTATTCGTTCGACGACCACGAGCTCGACACCCGGCTCCACGAGCTTCGTCGCGCCGGTGTGCGCTTGCGCGTGGAGCCGCAGGTGTTCGAGGTCCTCGCGCACCTGTTCGCGAGCCGCGATCGGGTCGTATCGAAGGAAGAGCTGCTCGACGGCGTGTGGGGCCATCGCTACGTGGCGCCGACCACGCTCAACAGCCGGATCAAGGCCGCGCGCCAGGCCGTTGGTGACGACGGTACCACGCAACGCGTCATCCGGACGATCCACGGTGTCGGCTTTCGCGTGGTGGCCGACGTGGTGGAACGCGGCGCCGCCGCCGTTGCGCCGCCGGCCACTCGGCCGCTCGAGCAGCGCATCCGCTTCTGCACCGCCTCCGACGGTGTCCGCATCGCGTACGCGACGAGCGGCGCGGGAGCGCCACTCGTGAAGCCGGCCAACTGGCTCACGCATCTGGAGTACGACTGGAACAGCCCGGTGTGGCAGCCCTGGCTGCGCGAGCTGTCGCGCGAGCACACGCTGCTGCGCTACGACGAGCGCGGCTCGGGGCTCTCCGACCACGAAGTCGACGACCTCTCGTTCGACGCGTGGGTGAAGGACCTGGAGACCGTCGTCGACGCGATGGGGCTCGAGCGCTTTCCGCTGCTCGGCATCTCACAGGGCTGCGCGGTGGCAATCGCATACGCGGCGCGCCACCCCGAGCGCGTGAGCCGGCTCGTGCTGTACGGCGGTTACGTCCAGGGCGCCATCGCACGCGCGCGCACACCGGAGGAGCGCGAGGCGGCGGACGTGGTGATGCGACAGTTGCCACTCGGGTGGGGCCAGGACAATCCCGCCTTCCGTCTGTTCTTCGCGGCGAAGTTTCTCCCCGAAGGCACGCCGGAGCAGACGCGCTGGTTCAGCGAGTTGCAGCGGATCACGACGTCCCCCGAGATCGCCGTGCGTCTGCGGAACACCGCGGCGACGATCGACGTCAGCGAGATCGCGCCGCGCGTGCAGGCGCCCGCGCTCGTGCTGCACGCGACCGGCGACGCCGCGGTACCGTTCGACCAGGGACGGCAGCTCGCGGCACTCCTGCCCTCCGCGCGCTTCGTCTCGCTCGACAGCCGCAACCACATCCTGCTGGAGAGCGAGCCCGCGTGGGCGCGCTTCACCGACGAGGTGCATCGCTTCCTCGCGGGCGAGGCCGACGACCCCATCGTAGATTGGCGGACGGAATAGCGGCGGTGACTGCTCGCCGGCGACGGGGTGCCGTCTCGCGATCAGACTCTCGGCTCGACATGAAGGAGTACACCGATAATGGCGCTGCAGCAGCATGATGGGTCAAGCCGCCTCGGGGGCGTGACGTTCGGCCACGCCGGAGCATTCTGGGTCGGCCTGTTGGCCGTCACCACCGGGGTCGTGCTGCACCTGCCCATGTACGGGATGGGGAAGGACATGGGCTATCGGCTCGCCGGCATGCCGATGGACACGTCGATGAAGGTGGGCATGGCGGCGATCCTCGTCGGCCTCGTCGTGTGCCTGTACGGCCTGTATCCGCGCGCGGCCGCCGACACGGCGCGCGTGGCGTCGAGGATCAAGGTGAGCGCGCTCGACGACGCGCCGCTCACCTGGGCGCACGCCGGCCTGATGCTCACCATGACGATCGCCGTCACGATCGACATCATGAAGCCGACCGCGCTGGCGTTCGTGCTGCCGGGGATGACCACCGAATACGGCCTCAAGGGCCCGCTGAATCCCACCGGCACCACGCCCGTCGCGTACGTCGCGCTCTCCGGCATCATCGGCACCGTGCTCGGCTCCTTCCTGTGGGGATGGCTCGGCGACCGCATCGGCCGGCGCGCCTCGATCCTCTACGCCGGCATCGGGTTCATCGGCACGTCCATCTGCGGCGCGATGCCCTCCTTCGCGTGGAACCTGGTGATGTGCTTCGTCATGGGCCTCGCCGTGGGCGGCATGCTGCCGATCTGCTACGCGCTTCTCGCCGAGACGATTCCGGCGAAGCATCGGAGCTGGCTGATGATCCTCATCGGTGCGGACATCGCCGGCGCATACATCCTCACCAGCTGGCTCGCCGTGGCGTTGGTGCCGACGTACAGCTGGCGCATCCTCTGGTTGATCGGCCTGCCCACGGGAGTGGTGTTCATTCTGCTGAACCGGTGGATCCCGGAATCGCCGCGCTTCCTCCTCGCCAGCGGACGGGACGAGGAAGCGCGCGCAGTCATGGAGCGCTTCGGCGCGGTGGTCGTCGAACAGCCGGACACCGAAGTCGACGTCGAATCCAAGGTCGTGAGCCGCTGGAACCAGCTCGTGAGTCGCGAGTTTCTCGGACTCACCGCGGTGATCGGCATCCTTGCCCTGGGATCGGGGCTCGTGCTGTTCGGCTTCAACCTCTGGATCCCGTCCAACCTCCGCAAGCTCGGATACACCGACGCCGACGCCATCCTGCGGAACTCGGCGCTGATGGGCTTTCCGCTCAACTTCCTCGTGGCGTGGATGTACGGCTTCTGGAGCAGCAAGAAGACGATCATCGCCATCAGCTCGCTCACGGCCGCAGCGCTATTCGGCTTCGTCGTCGCCGGCGATGCGATCGTGCAGAATCGCAGCCTGCTCTACGCGCTCCTCATCGTGCCCATCTGGGGGATCAGCTCGGTGGTCGCGGTGCTCTCCGTCTACAGCGCGGAAGTCTTCCCCACTCGCATCCGCTCACGCGGCACCGGTTTCGCCGCGGGCGCGAGCAAGGCGGGCGGCGTGGCGATCATCGCCCTCGTGGTGTTCGGCATCGCCGCGCCGTCCATCGCCACCGTCGCGCTGATCGGGGCAATCCCGATGACGCTCGCCATCATCCTCGTCGCCATCTTCGGCGTGGAGACGCGGCAGCGGCGGCTCGAGGACATCACCCAAGAGGAGTTCGAGAAGGCGGGGACCGCGAGGATCGGGGCGACGCCCTCGGTGTGATCGCGACCTGCTGAGCGCGGCCAGGATGAAGCTGACAGTGCACCGGTGCGGCGAGCGTGTCGCGTGTCGGATGACGAAACCTCACCGCCACGCCGCCGCGACCGCTGCGGCGATGAGTGCCGCTGACCAGACCACATTCAGGTTGATCCATGCTCGGCGGAGTATCCGGAGACCGACCTTTTCATACACGATGACCGCGAGCACCGCCGTCACGGCGAGATAGCCGAGCGTGTGGATCAGCGGCGCGAGCACGCTGATCCCGTCGATGCCGGCGAACCCCGCCTCGAGCATCGGCGCGTCGTGCCGATGATGCATCGGCATCGGTGGCGGCGGCGTGACGTTGCCCATGACGAACGGCAGCACCATGAGGCCCGCGCCGTGCGCCGACGCCATGAGGAACGACCACGTGGCGAGCGCGCGCGCGCCGACACGCATGCCCCCGAGCCGGACGTGACGATGGCGCACGAGACCGTCGAGCCCCACCAGGAGAAGAGAGCCGGCGACCATCCAACGCAGCCACCCGACGGGAAGCGAGCGGCCCAGTGCCGCCGCGAGCAGCACAGCGGCGGCGATGGCGAGCGCGTGGCCCAGCGCGAGCGGACCGAGCGCGCGCCACAGCGCGCGCCGGTTCCGGTCCTGCAACCCACGAGCGACGGCGAACAGCCAGCCCATCGCCGGGTTGATGCCGTGCGCCGCGCCGAGGACGAACAGCGACAGCCAGGGAAGCGACGCGTCGTGCATGGTCATTCCGCGTAGCAGAACGAGTCCGAGGACGCGTCGCCTCCCTGCAGTCGGACCTGATGCGGGCGGAGCCCGTCCTCGAACTCCACGAAGAACTCGCGGTCGAAGGCGATGCCGCCGGTGGGCTCGACGTCGAGCTTCGTCATCCATCCCTTGATGCCGTCCGGATAGAACTGCGCGTCCCAGGCTGAATAGAGCGCGTTCGTCAGGTACACGCGCCGTCCGTCGCGGCTCACCTCCACCATCTGCGGCCCGCCGTTCAAGGCGCGCTCGGCGTGCTTCGGGTGTGCGGCGCGGCGCACGATGCCGCCGATGTGCTGCGTGCCCACGAGCTTCGGGTTCATGGGATCGCTCACGTCGTACTGCTGCAGCTCGCCCGTACCCCAACAACTGACGTAGAGAAAGCGGTCGTCGAGCGAGAGGTTGATGTCCGTGACCAGCGGCGGTACGGCCTTGAACCCTTGCAGGAGGGGAGGCAGCTGCGATGCGTCCGCCGGCTCGGCCGGGATCGTGATCACCTTGCGCACGCCGAAGTGTCCCGTCGCGTCGTCGCGGTGCCACATCCAGATGGAGCTCGAGAGGTCCGCGAGGCTGATGACGACGCCGACGAAACCATAGGTCTTCCGCGGATCGTGCGCGGGGCGCAGCTCGAGTACCATCTGCTGCTCGGGTCCGAGCTCGAGCTTCTGGAGATGCTTGTGGCTGTGCAGATCCCAGACGTGCAGCGCGTTGCCGTACTTGCCGGCGAGCAGCAGCTCGGGGTTCAGCCCCTCCTTCACCATGTTGGGCGTGCCCCACTCGCTCGTGATCATGACTTCGTGCCCAAGGTGCCACCAGAAGTCGTACGCCAGGTGCTGTGGTCCGCGCTCCTTTTCCCAGCGTCCCTTGAGCTCGAACGTCTCGTGGTCGAGCATGAAGATCCCGCCGGGCCCGTCACCGTCGGGCGCGCCGAGGGCGTTGATGTAGATGGCATCGGGTCCGCAGTGCACCGTATGTGGCGCCGCGTAGCCCGTCTTCGCCATCACCTCTTCGGGCTCGATGACCTTTTTGAGCCGCGGCTTGCGCGGGTCGGGCTGGGTGTCGACCACGTGGATGCGCGAGCTGTTCGTGCCCGGCAGCACGAGGTATCGCCGCTCCATGTGCGGGTTGGGCGCGTAGGCACACAGGTGCGAGCTGCAGGCGTTCCAGCCGAAGTGGTGCAGCTCGTTGCCGCCGTTCGGGAGCTCGAGCTTGCCCACGAGTCGGCCGTAGTCCGGTGAGG
>JBDSDB010000087.1:0-8097 GCA_039920785.1 Gemmatimonadaceae bacterium | reverse complement strand
TGCCGTAGAAGCGGTCGAAGTTCGTCTTGATCCGCAGGCGCGCCTCGCGACAAAACAGATCGGCCAGCTCCGCGGCCTCGCGATTTCCCTGCTGCTCGAGCATGCGCGCGCGAACGCAGGCCGCCGTCATCGCGAATAGATCGGCGCCGATGTCCACCGCGCGGAAGAGGACCATCTGCCGACGCTCGAGCTTGGGGCCGAAGCGCGCCATCGCGTGGAACAGCATGCGACCAAGATGACGCGTGTGCCGCTCCGCCCAGCGAAGATGGCGGGCGAGTGAGCCGAACTCTCCGTAGCTGCCGGGCACCGCACCCTTCCCCACCCACCGCGCGAGATACCACCCGGGGTAGAACTTCGCGACGCGACCGAGCGCGGCGACCTTTTCCTTCGCGCTCGAGCCTTTGTCCACCAGCGCGAACGCGGTCTTGAAGTGATGGTCCACCGCCTCGCGCGCAATGAACAAACGCATCACCTCCGACGTCCCCTCGAAGATCAGGTTGATCCGGAAGTCTCGCATGGCGCGCTCGATCGGGATGCCGGCCTCACCGCGCGCGCGGAGTGAATCGGCCGTTTCGTAGCCACGACCGCCACGGATCTGCAGCGCGTCGTCGACGATGCGCCAGCCGGTCTCGGTGTTCCACATCTTCGCGATCGCCGCTTCCAATCTGATGTCGTAGTTTCCGCGTTCCGCGAGGGCGACAGCGAGCTCCGCGACCGATTCCATCGCGAAGGTGTTCGCCGCCATCAGCGCGATCTTCTGCGCGACCGCTTCGTGCTTGCCGATCGGCTGGCCCCACTGCACGCGCTCGTTGGCCCACGCGCGCACGACCTGCAGCATGGCCTTGCCGCCGCCGGCGCAACTCGCGGGCAGGGTGAGCCGCCCGGTGTTGAGCGTGACCAGCGCAAGCTTGAGCCCCTTCCCCTCACCCCAGAGGATGTTCTCGGCCGGCACTCGCACGTTGGTGAAACGCATGACGCCATTCTCGATCGCCTTGAGCCCCATGAACCGGCAGCGATGCACGACCTCGACGCCGGGCGCATTGGCCTCGACGATGAACGCGGTGATCTGCTTCTTGCTCTTTCCACTCGACGACTTCGCGTCCGGCGTGCGCGCCATCACGACGAGCAACTCGGCGCGCGTGCCGTTGGTGCACCACAGCTTCTCACCGTTCAGCATCCAGTGCGTGCCGTCCTCGCTCGGCGCGGCGCTCGTGCGAAGGTTGGCGGGATCCGAGCCCGCGTCCACCTCGGTGAGCGCGAAGGCGGAGATGGCGCCCTTCGCGAGTCGAGGAAAGAAGCGCTGCTTCTGCTCCGCCGTCCCGAAGAGCTTGAGCGGCTGGGGCAACCCAATGGACTGGTGCGCCGAGAGCAGTGCCGTGAGCGAGCCGTCCTTGCTCGTGACCATCGCCATGGCGCGCGTGTAGCTCGCGTACGAGAGGCCGAGTCCACCGTACTCGGTGGGAATCTTGATCCCGAACGCGCCCATGTCGCGCAGCTCCTGCACATACTCCTCGGGGATCTCGCCGGTGCGGTCGATCATGTCCGAGTCGATCCGCTCGACGAAGTCGCGCAGCCTGGCGAAGAAGGGCCTGGCCCGCGCCTGCTCCGCGGGATCGTCGATGACGGGATGTGGGTGGATCAGGTCGAGCCGGAAGCGGCCCAGGAAGAGCTCGCGAACGAAGCTCGGACCCGACCAGTCGCTCTCGCGCGCGGCCTCGGCCACATCACGGGCTTCTTTCTCGGAGGCGAGAGCTGCGGGAGCAGAATGCGCGGCCATGGAACGCTCGGCGTTGGGGCGGAAGAGAAGCTACGTGCCGTCGTCTTCTGTCGCATCGGCTGGGCCGCGCCAAACGGGCGCCGGATCAAGCCAATCGGCGCTCTCGCAGGACGACCATGGTCGCCCCAGCGACGGCGATGAGAGCGAAGAAGAACCACTGGATGGCGTAGCTCCGGTGGGAGCCTTCGTCGAGGGCGGGCATGATGCGGCGCGCGGGATGGTCGCCGTCGGCACTGTCGCCCGTGGCGACGAGATAGTACGGCGCGACCGGGTAGGGGATCTTGGACGCGATCTCACTGCGGCTGACCCTCCGGACGATTCTCGCATCGGACGTGGCGGACGTGGTGCCCGCGTCGGACATGTACAGCTCCACGTAACCCGTGATGGTCGCCGAGTCGCGCTCTCGCCACCTGGCGCGGTCGGCAGTCGCGCCGTCCGGGGCGTAGACCCAGCCGCGGTTGACCAGTACTGCGGTATCCGGCCACGCACCACGAAGCGGGGTCAACAATTCCACACCAGGGGAGCCTTGGTGTGTGCGACCACTGAGCGCGAGCTCGTGCTCGTAGTCGAAGCGGCCGCTCACCGACGCGAGGCGATAGCGGGCGCCCGATGGGTCGCGAGGCATGCTCGCGAGCGGAAGAGCTGATTGACGCTGCTGTCCGGCGATCACTTCGTTCCGCTGCATTTTCTCGTGAAGTCGTGCAAGCTGCCAGAACCCGAGACGGACGCAGGTCGCAGCGGCGACGAGCGCGAGAGCGCAGAAAGCGATGATGCGTCGTGACATAGGCCGAATCTAAGCCACCCGTTGCCTGGCGGCATGGTTCGCGCACTTTGCGTCCATATGCGTCGAATGTCTGCTTCCGTTCACCGTGCCATTCCGGAGTCGCCGTCCGCCCCGCCGATCGTGCCCGCCGAGCGGACCGCACGGCGCTCCGAGCACGGGCGCGAACTCTCGGCGCACGCGCATTCCGTCCAGTTCTACGAGGACGAGGCGTTCCTGGCCGAGACGGTCGTCGATTTCTTCGCCGCCGGATTGGTGAGCGGGCAGCGGTGCATCTCCATCGCGACGCGCGAGCACAGCGCGGCGTTCGCGGCGGGGCTGCACGAGAAGGGATTCGACGTCGACCGCGCGCGTACCAACGGGCAGCTCGTTCTGCTGAATGCCGAGGAGCTCCTCGCGGGGTTCATGGTGGGATCCCTGCCCGACGCCGCGCGGTTCCGGCTCGCGATCGGCGGGCTGCTCGGCAGCGACGGTCGCTTCGGTCAAGAGAGTGGCGCGAAGAAGGGAGCGCTGGCGTTCGGAGAGATGGTCGACCTCTTGTGGCGACAGCACAACCTCGAGGGAGCGCTGCGACTCGAGGAGCTGTGGAACGAGCTCGCGAGCATCTACAGTTTCTCGCTTCTCTGCGCGTACTCGCTGAACACCTTCAGCCTGGACAGCCACGACGCACCGCTCCGGGAGATCTGTAGCCAGCACTCGCACGTCGTGCCGACCGAGCGGTACATGCGGATGGAGGACGACGCTCGCCTTCGGGAGATCGCGCTCCTTCAGCAGCGTGCGGTGGTTCTGGAGTCGGAGTTGGAGCGGCGCCGCGGGCTCGAGGAGTCGCTGCGCGAGGCGCTCCGGTCGGCGCAGGCGGCCATGCGATCGAAGAGCGAGTTCCTGGCCGTGATGAGCCACGAGCTACGCACGCCGCTCAACGCCATCGGCGGACATGCGCAGCTGCTCGAGATGGGGCTGCACGGACCGGTGAACGACGCGCAGCGCACGGCGCTGGCGCGCGTGCAGCGCAGCCAGCGCCACCTCCTGGGGATGATCAACGATTTGCTCAACCTCGCCCGCTGCGACTCGGGTCTCGTCGACTACACCATCGAGCCAGTCGAGCTGGCCCCAGTGCTCGAGGAGGTCGTCTCGCTGCTCGCGCCGCTGGCCAACGCGAACGGGTTGACCTGCACGATCACGTCGTTGGTCACGCGCGGCGAGCCGCTCGTCGTGTTGGCCGACGCCGAGAAGCTGAATCAGATTCTGATGAACCTCGTGGGGAACGCGATCAAGTTCTCACCGCAGGGCGGGCGCATCACGCTCGACTTCGAACGCGGCGCGGGCGAGTCGCTCGCGACGATCCGCGTGCGCGACACCGGTGTGGGCATCCCCACGGAGAAGCTCGGATCGATCTTCGAGCCGTTCGTGCAGCTTGGCGGGAGCATCGCGCCGCAGCGCGACGGGATCGGTCTCGGGCTGTCGATCAGCCGCACGATCGCACGCGAGATGGGTGGCGAGCTGACCGCCGAGAGCGAGCTCGATGTAGGCTCGACGCTGACGCTGACGCTGCCGCTGGCGTAGCGGCTACAGTCGTGCTCAGAACAACGACATCTGCTCGCCCAGCATCGCGGGGTCGACGGCGGGGAGACCGAGGAGCTTCTGCAGCGCACGTGCGCTCTCCGGCGAGTGGCCCGCGAAGTGATTGTTCACGTAGCCGTAGACCTTCACCCGGATCTTGGCGAGCGGCCAGAGCACGCCCGCCCACGACTCGAGCTCGCGCGTACGATCCACCTGGATGCGCGAGTAGTCCACGATGTCGCGATCGGGACCCATCCATCTGAGGTAGGTGAAGTCAGTGGTGGGACGGGTCGCGAGCGAGAGCATCAGCTTGCGCGGGACCCAGCGGCCATCGGACAACGCGAGCGCGACGTTGTGCTCGCGGAGGAGGGCGAGCACGCCGTCGTTGATCCATCCGCGCTGGCGGAACTCCACGGCGAAGCGGATGTCGGCCGGAAGCTTCGGCAACAGGTTGGCCAGTGCGGGGAGCTCGGCCGGACCGAAGTCCGGACCGAGCTGAATGAGCACCGGTCCGAGCTTGTCACGCAGCTCGCGCGCTCGATCGTAGAACAGCAGGGCGACGTCGTCCGCGTCGCGCAGGCGGCGTTCGTGCGTGATCTCCTGCGGAAGCTTGAGCGCGAAGACGAACTTCTCCGGCGTGCGGTCGTACCAACCGCGTACGGTCTTGGCCGCGGGCACGGCGTAGAAGGTGGAATCCACCTCGACGGTGTCGAACCCACGAGCGAAGACGGTGAGGTAGTCCGCCGGGCGCGTGCCAGACGGATAGAAGGGTCCGACCCAGGCGTCGTAGTTCCAGCCCTGTGTACCGAGTCGGATCGTCGCGCTCATGAGCACACAATGGGCGCGCGTGCCGTCATGCTGTCAAGCTCGAGCGGGATGTCGCAGGCGATCGATCTGCATCCAGCGCCAGCGCTCGAACAGCATATGCGGAAACCTTCATGGCGAGGTCGTGGATCTCCCTCCGAGATCACTCCTCCACGAACGCCGTGAGCCGCGCGAGCGATCGATCCCAATCGTTCGAGATGGACTGGATCCACTCCTGCGCCGCCAGCAACCGCGGGGCGTCCACTTCCCACACACGCTCTCGGCCCTGCCGGCTGCTGCGGAAGACGCCAGCGCTGGAAAGGACCTCCAGATGTTTCGTGACCGCCTGCCGCGTCACGTCGGCACCCTCGCTCAACCCGACGCTAACTCATCTGCTTCGTCCATCTGTCCTCGGTGCCGCGACACTCATATTCGCGGCGCGACGCGGGGATGGCACCTGGCATGAGTAGGCGGCGAAGGTGACGCGCGTTGAGAATCGTCGTGCAACCTGGAAGTTGCATGATAGCGCTGCCAAGAGCGTCATGCACAACTCACAGTTGCATGGCTCCAAACGGCCCAGACCGGTATTGGCCATCCCCGTTCATGGCAGCCTCGACCAGCCATTTGTCGGGGTCCCGAACTTGCCTTCTCATCGTCCCATGTTCAACTCACCTTCACTGGGGAATCACATGGACAACGACCGAAACATCAACGATTCGACCGACGGCCGTATCGAGCGCGCGAAGGACAACGCACTCGGCAAGCACGACAGCAACCCGAGTGTCGCGGACGAGATCGGTGAGGGCGTAGGGGGGATCGGTGGAGCACTCGCGGGCGCAGCCGTCGGCTCGCTGGCGGGCCCGGTTGGCACGCTCATCGGCGGAATCGCCGGAGCGATGGGCGGATGGTGGACGGGCCGCGCGATCAGCGAAGCGACCAGCACGCTCACGCACGACGACGACAACTACTACCGCTCGCACTACGAGGGGTCCCCGAGCCGGCTCGCCGACCGTGGGTTCGAAGACGTTCGCCCCGCGTACCATCTCGGCCATGTCGCCGCGCACAACCCGGACTACGCGAACAAGAGCTTTAGCGACGTCGAGGGTGATCTGCAGCGTGGATGGAACAGTGAGCCCACGAAGAAGTTCGGAGACTGGAAGTCCGTGAGCGGCTACGCGAGTGAAGGGTTCTATCGCGGGCGCTCCACCGCAGGCTCGATGGCCGCAGGCGCAGCGGCAACCGCCGGCGGCGCCATGAACAAGATGGGGAACGCGGCCGAGAACACGATGGATCGTGCGGCGAGCGGCGCCGAGCACGTGGGCAACAAGGCGGCGAATGTGGTGGACGATCTCAAGGATCGTGTGGACGGCAACCCGGCTTCGCGGCCTGGCCCGGACTCGACGGACTCGGCCCGTCGCCAGAACTCCTGACCCGCCCAATGCCGGTCATCCGCTGATTGATCAGCGGTAGGTCTCGAAGAACCCCGCTCCGGATCCCGCGAGCGGGGTTCCTCGTATCCGTCCCGCGATGCTAGCCGTGCCCTTCATCTGGACGAAATAGGGGCGCGCGAGCCGCCGCGCGGCGAGGCCCTCGCCTCGCTCGGCCATCGACAGACGGGTGTCGCTCGCCGAGGCGTCCTCGATCACGAGGCTGATCCGAAGTGTGTCGTCGCCCCGCACGTCCACGATCTCGGCGGTGGACGGCGTACGCACGGCGCGCCCGTTCACGCGCGTCGTGCGCCCATCGACATAGCGTATCTCGCGCGGACGGAAGAGGGCCAGGAAGCCTGACGAATCCACCAGGTACACAACTAGTGGCTGCGGAGTGGCGACGCTATCCGGAGGGTCGATGCGGCCGTACAGAAATGTGTACGGACCAGCGCGCGCTGCACCCCACTCCCAGCTGACCCCACGCCACACGCCCCAGTTGTGATCGTGATAGGCCTGCACGTCGTCGTAGCGGGTGCACGCGCCGGCGACGCAGATGGCGCCGGTGGCCTGCGCGCGAAGCGCCGGCACGACGTAGCCGCTCACCATCCCGCTCGTGAGCTCGGCACCCGGAAAGTACGCGTCGGCCGCCGGCGACACGACGAGATCAATGGTGAGCGGAACGCCGCCGACATCCTCGCGCGCGGTGCCGTGCACCTCGTAGGCGCCGTCGGGGCGGACCTCGACGCGCGACTCGCCGACGTGCACGTCGGCGTCGGTGGTGGAGAAGCGCACGCCCGACGCCGGGACGGTGCTGGTGAAGCGGCGCGCCGGCCGTCCCTGCTCGTGCAGCGTGACGAGCAGCTGGCCAGCCCACCGCCCCGCGCTGTCCCCGACCGCGCCGGCGGCCATGAACGTGACGAACGCCCACTGCCGGCGGTCGGGCGTGATCACGTTGAAGTAGTGCCATTCCGCCCAGCTTGGATCGCCGGCCACCCCGGGTGGAGGGAGATGAAAGTGATCGATCTCGTGTCGGAGCTCGAGGGGCGTCGGAGAATGCCAGCGGCGGTCGAGACTGTCGTCGCTCCAGCTCCCGCTCGTGAGCGCGGGTCCGGCGCCGACGGCGGCGGTCAACGACGGGATGTCGGCCGACGCGCGCACGGGACGCTCGCGACCGTCCGGTGTGCGCAGATAAACGAGCTTTCCCTCGATCTGCGGCGAGACCGACGTCACCACGTCACGAAGCCTCGGTGCGGAGAGGAGCTGCCGATGGATGAAGCGCGCATGGTCGATCGAGAAGAAGAGACCACCGAGCCCGCCCGTCTTGAGCACTTCGACATCCACTCCCTCGGGCAGCACCGTGATGGAGCCGCCGCCGACGAGCTTCTCGTCCTTCGACTGATTCAGGAGCGCTTCGCCGATGGAGAGCAGCACGATCATCACCGCCACGCCCATGCTGAATCCGAAGAGCAGAAATAGCGTCCTCCACGGATTGAGCGTGAGGTTGCGAACGGCGAGGAGCCGGATCATCGGGAGCGATCGTCGGCGATGATGGTCCCGTCACGCATGTGAATGACGCGCTTGGCGCCGCGGGCGAGCTCCTCGTCGTGCGTGACGACCACGATCGTGGTGCCGTCGGCATTGAGGCGCTCGAACAGCGCGATCATCTCGGCACCCGTGCGCGCATCGAGCTCTCCGGTCGGCTCGTCGGCGAGCAGCAGCGCAGGCTCATTGGCCAGCGCGCGCGC
>JBDSDB010000086.1:0-32292 GCA_039920785.1 Gemmatimonadaceae bacterium | reverse complement strand
GTGCGCCGCGCCCCCTTCTGTCTGTCGATCTCCGACGCCTACCAGCCCGGCGCGAGCTGAATGCCGGTCACCCAGTTCTTGCCGGGACGCTGGAACGGGTGCGCGATGTACCATTCCAGGATCGCGTAGCCCAGCACGTTGAACCGAGCCGAGACGCCGGCGCTCACCACCGGCGTACGGTACTTCATGACGTCGGTGGCAGTCCCGAACTTCGGCGAGGCCGTGCTCGTCCAGGCCAGGCCCGCGTCGACGAATGGCGACACGGTGAGTGGCAGGAAGGGCACGTTGAACAGCCCGTACTCGGGCACACCGAACAACGGGATGCGGATCTCGAAGCTCGCCACTCCGAGCCTGCTCCCGAGCAGCCGGTCGAATGCCGGGCACGCGCCGCTCGCCGTAGCGGCGCCGCACTCGTTCTGGTCGAACGAGCCCACGCTGTAGCCGCGCATGAGCTGCTCCTCGCCGAGGAATAGCGGATACAGGCTCGTCGAGTCTTCGGAGCTCTTCCCGTATCGCCCATAATGCAGCGCGCGGAAGGCGAAGGTGACCGGACGGAGGAACTTGTAGGTGCGATAGTCCGCGAGCGCCGTGGTGAAGGTCAGCGTTCCGATCGTCGGGGTGATCTCGAACCGGTAGCGCGAGCCCTGGATCGGGTTGGTGAACGCCGAGTACGACGCGTCGCTCACGAGCGCGACGCTTGCCTGCCCGTAGTACAGCGGCTTTCGCGACGTCGTGTCGATGAGCTGCTGATCGTAGATCTGCCCGATCTGATCGATGACCTGCCGCTGGATCTGCGTGCTGAAGCCGAGCCGCGTGCCCGAGAGGCTGAACTCGAGGCGCTTCGTCGACGAGAAGGGATACGCCGTGTTGATGCCTACCTCATCGATGAAGATGCGCTGGAGGTAGAGGTCCTGCTGGAACAGGTTGTTCGGCAGTCGTTGGTAGTTCACGAACCCCGTGAGATACGGGATGTGCTGCGCCGTCGCGCCGTAGTTCCAGCGCGACTTCAGGTTCTGGTAGACGAGCTGCCCACCGATGTCCTGCACGCTGCCGTTGGCCTGAATCCCCAGACCGACCTGGCGGTCACTGAGCTGGTCGCCGAACAGGAACGAGACGCCGCCCGCCACTCCCGTGCCGAACGGTCCGCCCGCCGAAACGCCCACCTGCGGCTGGCCCACGGCGTCGAGCGAGAAGACCGAGCGATAGGGTACCACCGTGAAGTCCGCTCCCGATGCGAGCCCGTTCGTTGGATCACGCAGGTAGTTCGTCACCGTCGAACGACCGGGCGTGTCGCCGGGCGGCAGCACGCCGGCGTTGGCGACGTTCGCGCCGAGCACCACGGCTTCGCCGTGCGTGCGAGCCGAGTCCAAGCCGAACACGCCGTAGCCCTGATCCTGGAACACGGAGAAGAGCATGCGCCCCGTGGACGGCGCGACCGACAGCGCTGGCGAAGTGGCCGTGATGCCGCTGACGCCGGTCGAGAGGCGTGTCACGCGCGCCACCGCGCCGGAGGCCAGCTCCAACCGGTAAATGTCGCTGAACCCGTCCTGGTCGCTGATGAAGAACAGGCTGCGGCCGTCGGGAGAGTACTGCGGATTGAGATGCTTGCCGCGCGGGAAGGGAGAGAACACGCTCACCCGTCCGCTCTCCACGTCGATCGTCGCCAGCTGCAGCGACGAGAAGACCATCGAGGTGAAGTCGGTGGATACGCCGCGATCCGTGGAGAAGGCGAGCGTCTTCCCGTCGGGCGACCATGCGGGCTGGATGTCGGCGTTCCGGTCGCTCGTCAATTGGCGCACGGTGCCCGCCCCGAGGTCGAGCAGATATAGATCGCTCAGGCCCCCGGTCATGCCCGAGAACGCAATCGTCCGTCCGTTCGGCGACCACGCGACGTGCGTCACCGAGCCCACGCCCGGCACGCGGATGCGGCGCTCGACGTTGCCGGACGCCACGTCGAGCACGGCGATCTCGTGATTCCCTTCCGCCTGGGCGACGAACGCGAACTTGGCATTGTCCGGCGACCATGCACCCGACGTGGAGATGAAGCTGATGGCGTCGAAGTGCGAGTCGCTCGTGGGACCTGCGAGCTTCTTGATCACGCGGCCCGTCTGCGCGTCGGCGACGAACAGCTCGATCTCGAACAGCCCGCGCCGCGCGAAGAACGCCACGAGCTTGCCGTCGGGGCTCACCGTGGGCGCGAGGTTCATGTCGCCACTTCTGCGGTTGCCCTGGAGCACCGCGTCGCCCGCGCCGTTGGGCCGCGTGCGTCCCTCCAGCAGCGGGAGATACGCGCGGCGCGTCGCGGCGATCCAGTCCTTGGACAGGGAGTCGGTGCTCACGCCGAGCACGCGGCGAATCCCCTCTTCGAAGCCGATGCGGAGCGACGTGCGGTACACGTCCACCACCGCGCGGTCGCCCCACCTGCCGCCCACGTAGGCCCACAGCGCCTGCCCGTAGCGATACGGGAAGAAGCGCTGATCGTTCGTGAGCTGCTTGATCGTCGGGAGGTTGTCGCGCTCGGCCGCGTCGCGCAGCCACATCGCCGTGAGGGGATCGTCGCGGCCCAGCGAGAAGTACTCGGCCATGCCCTCGATGAGCCACAGCGGGAGCGCGTTCAACCGCGCGAGGCCACCCGGCCCCGCCTCGGCGACGCTGTACTGGAACACGTGAATCAGCTCGTGGCCGAGCACGTGGTCGTTGTCCGCGTAGATGCCGGTGAAGGGCATGATGACGCGCGTGCGCAGTCCCTCCGTGACACCGCCCGTCCCCTCGCTCAGCTCCTCCCCGATGACGTTCGTCTGCTGGAAGTCAGGGTGGTCCGCGTAGAAGACCACCGACTTGCGGTCGAAGGTGTGACGGAAGCTGTCGGCGTGGCGCGTGTACCACCGCTCCGCCATTCGCCCGGCATCGTGCACGACCAGCGATTCGGCGGGATAGAAGTACAGGTCGAAGTGCGACGACCGCAGGATGCGGAAATCGAACTTCTCGTACTGCACCTTGTTTCGACCGAAGTACTGCGCTGCCACCGGGGCAGGCGCTCCACCGATGAGGAGCGCGCCGAGCAGTGCGTACTGCCCTGCGCGACGTGGGGTGAACTGGATCATCGCGTGAGTCCCGCGGACGAACCGCGACTGAGGGTCGTGTCGAGCGCGCCGCGACGCGACGCCTCACACATGGCACGGGCAAAGTTGGTGCCCTGCCAGCATTTGGAATACGATCTGCACCGAGGATTGGACGTGTGCACCTCCGACCTGCTCCCATCCCGACCACGTCGGCAGGCTCTCGCGTCCGCTTTGCGTAACCTCAGGCCCGACACACTTGGACACAAGGCGGTCGTTCGACGCGGTTGCTGCACGCCCTGAGTGACACGCGATCCGCACTCCACCCCCTGTTGTGCGCAGCGACGAGTCCTGCGAGCTGCGCCCATCCTGGCTTCAGATCGAGTGCGCCGACGGCGCGACCGCGCCGAGGATCGCCTCCAACTCATGCCGATCTTCGCCATCATGGCTACCATGCTGACGGGTGGAGCGGCGATTTTAATCCTGCGGCTGGGCGATTTCGATCACTCGCGGCGCAGAAAATCCGGAGTGATGGACTTCAGGCGACCCGCTGCGCCTTCAGCAATGACTCCATCCGGTCGTAGCTCACGCGCATGCCGTCGGTCATTCCCGTCTGGAGCGCGCCGTCGCGCTCCGCCCTCGTGCCGAACACCATCGTCTGCGTGAGCAGCGTGCGGCCGTCCACCTCCTCGAGCGTCAGAGTGCAGAGTGCCTCGCCACCCTGGAAGCGCTCGACGTTCACGACGCGCGCCGGCGCGACGACCTCGTGATACTCGCCGTCCATCCCGAACTCCCCTTTGCCCGCGTCGCTGCGCCACACGTAAGCGTATTTGCCGCCGACCCGCAGATCGATCTCACACACGGGCATGGACCATCCCGGCGGACCGAGAAGCCAGCGTCGCACCAGCTCGGGCTGCGTGTGGCAGTCGAACACGAGGTTCCGCGGGGCGTCGAACGCGCGGGTGACGCGGATCTCGCGATCGTTCGGCGTGGTGACTTCGATGGAATGCGGCATGCTCAGTCTCCTGTGGTGTCAGGGTCGGATGACGGCTCGACTTTGCCGGAGCGCAGCACGTCGAGCAGGGTGTCGAGGCGGCCGTAGTTGCCCTCCCAGATCCGGCGATAGCGCTCGATCCAGTCAGTGGCCTCGGTGAGCGGGCCGGCCTCCATTCGCGCCGGCCGGCGCTGCGCGTCGCGACCGCGGCTGACGAGTCCCGCGCGCCCGAGCACCTTGAGATGCTTCGACACGGCCGGCTGGCTCATCGAGAACGGCTCGGCGAGCTCCATCACCGACGCGTCCCCGGTCGCGAGGCGCGCGAGGATCGCTCGGCGCGTCGGATCAGCGAGCGCGGCGAAGGTGGCGTCCAACTGTTGGGATGGGGTCATTCTGAAACTCCAGCGTTATAGAACTCATTGGTTATATAACCGTTCCTTTTCAGGACGTCAACTCCCCCGGGTGGATCAGTCGGTGTCTTGCCGTCGCTGCCGCTTGGTCTCTCCGCGCTTCTTCTTCTCCACCAAGCGGGCTTCCTTTGCGCCACGAGAGGGCTTCGTCGCCTTGCGTCGCTTCTGAACGACGAGCGCCGCCCGCACCAGCTCGGCGAGCCGAAGTTCGGCGGCCTCCCGGTTCTGCAGCTGGCTGCGGCGAGCACTCGACACCACGCGGATCCAGCCCTCTCCGTCGAGCCGCGTGGCGAGTTTGGCTGCCACCCGGTGGCGGGTTGCGTCGTCGAGCGCCGAGCTCGTGCGCAGGTTCCAGAGCAGCTCGATGCGAGTGCTGGACGTGTTGACGTGCTGGCCGCCGGCCCCTCCCGCGCGCGAAGCTCTGTACTCGAGCTCGCCACGAGGTATTGCCATCGTCGCCGTCACCTCCAGTACACCCTCCCTGGCCATCCCGTAACCCCACTGTGCAGTAGTCGTCCAGCCAGTACAGCTATGGCATTTTGCCATACCCCCTCCGCGTCCACCCTTCTGGCACTTTGCAAATCCGTCCGTGCGGCTGCCGACGAATCTGATCGACTCCGAGCGAAGCTTCCTGCTCGACCCAGTGCGGCTCGTGCGCTGGGTCTACGTCGGCCGGCTGTCGGTCGCCACGGCGATCTTCCTCGCGGCGGTGCTGGTGTGGAAGGATCCAGACACCGAGAAGCGTAAGCTCCTGGTCGCCACCGTGGTATTCGCCGGCACGGTCGGCATCACCGCGCTCTCGATCCTGTACAGCGAGATCCTGCACAGGCCGATCCGCGCCACCTTCTATTATCTGCAGTCGGTCTTCGACCTGCTGCTCGTCACCGCGGTCGTGCACGTCACGGCAGCGGGCGGTGCGCCGTCCCAGTTCGCCGCACTTTACATCCTCGTCATCGCGACGTCGTCGCTGCTGCTCCCTGTGGGCGGCGGATTGCTGGTCGCCGCGCTGGGGAACGTGCTCTACGTCGCCGACGCCTTCTGGACGCTCGGCTCTCCATTCACGATCGGCGTCTGGCTGCAGCTCGGCGTGTTCGCCGTGGTGGCACTGGGCAGCGCGTATCTCAGCGCCAAGCTCAAGGAGCTCGGCGCCGGTACCGAGGCCGTGCTGGCGCACGTTCGCCTCCAGGCGGCCGACATCCTGTTCAATATCCGCAGCGGTATCGTCACGATCGACGCCGCCGGCCGACTGGCCTACGCCAATCCCATGGCCGGACAGCTGCTGGGCATGGACCTCGACGCGATGAGCGGCCGCCCCGTGCTCGACCAGCTGCGCGGGATCGCGCCAGAGCTCGCGGACGCGCTGGAGCGCTCGGTGCGCGACCGCGAGCGCACGACGCGCGGCGAGGGCACGATCGCCGCCGAGGGCAAGCGCTTCCAGATCGGCGTCACGACGACCTACACGGATGGCGACGGCCGACGCACCGACCGCACCGCCACCGCCATCTTCCAGGACATCTCCGACCAGAAGCGCATGGAGATTCTGCGCCTCCGCGCGGAGCGTCTGGAGGGCATCGCCGAGCTCTCGGCATCGCTGGCGCACGAGATCCGCAATCCACTCGCCTCCATCCGCAGCGCGGTGGAGCAGCTCTCGCGCTCGCCCTTCTCGGGCGCCGACGAGCAGACGCTCGCGCGGCTCGTCATGCGCGAGTCCGACCGGCTGAGTCGGTTGCTCTCGGAGTTCCTCGACTTCGCACGCGTCCGCGTCGCACGCACCGACGCGCTCGACGTGGCCGTGCTCGCACAGTCCACTCTGCGATTGGCCGCGGCCAATCCCAACCGCCCAATCGGGGTACGGCTCGCCTGCATCGCGAAATCCGGCGAGCAGATCGTGGACGGCGACGAGGACCTGCTGCACCGGGCCGTGCTCAACCTGCTGCTCAACGCCATCCAGGCCTCGCCCGACGACGGCGAGGTCCGCGTCGAGGTGTCATCGGCTTCAGCCGAGCAGCTCGCGGGTACGCGGTACGAACACGGCGCTGTCGCGCTGAGCGTCACCGACACCGGCGCCGGGATTCCGCACGATATCCGGGATCGCCTGTTCGATCCGTTCTTCACCACGAAGCCCGGCGGCAGCGGGCTCGGGCTCGCCGTCGTGCATCGCGCCATCGACGCGCACCGGGGTCTCGTTTTCGTCGACTCCAGCGCGGCAGGCACGCGCTTCACCGTCGTACTGCCGAGAGCGGAGCCCTCGCGGCGTCCCGCTCCAACACCCTCCTCATCAGTGGCGGTCCTCACGTGAGCACCAATCGCACACCAACCGTGCTCGTGATCGACGACGAGCAGGGAATCCTCGAGTCGCTCGGCATCCTGCTGCGCAACGCCGGCTTCGATACGCACACGGCGCACGGAGGGCGGGCGGGACTGGCGCAGCTCGCGTCACTGCAGCCGGACATCGTGCTCTCCGACGTGCGCATGCCGGATGTGGGCGGCGTGGAGATCCTCGCCGCCGCCCGGCAGCAGAACGCCGACACGCCCGTGATCCTCATGACCGCGCAGGCGACGCTGCAGTCGGCGATGCAGGCGGTGAACGAGGGCGCCTTCTACTACATCCAGAAACCGTTTCGCAACGACGAGCTGCTGGCCATCCTCAAGCGCGCCGGCGAGCATCGGGAGCTGCGCGTGGAGAACCGGTCGCTGCGCCAGGAGATCAAGCGTCACGAGCTCACCACCGCGAGCCGACCGGTCGGCAGCAGCAAGAGCTGGATCGACGTCCTCCGGCTCGCCGAGACGGTCGCGCCAACCGACTCCACGGTGCTCATCCAGGGCGAGTCTGGAACGGGAAAGGAAGTGATCGCGCGGTACATCCACGACCTGTCGAGCCGCGCGGAACGCAGCTTCGCCTCGATCAACTGCGGTGCGCTTCCCGAAGGACTGCTCGAGAGTGAGTTGTTCGGACACGTGAAGGGCTCGTTCACCGGCGCCGTCAAGGACAAAGTCGGTCTGTTCGCCGCGGCGGCGAAGGGCACCTTCTTCCTCGATGAGATCGGCGAGACGACCCCCGCCACTCAGGTGAAGCTGCTGCGCGTGCTCCAGCACCGCGAAGTCATCCCGGTGGGCGCCACCGATCCGATGCCCATCGACGTACGCCTCGTGGCGGCGACGAACCGCGATCTGGACGAAGAGATCCGGCGCGGTGCGTTTCGCAGCGATCTCTATTACCGTCTCAACGTCATCGCGCTGCACTTGCCGACGCTGCGCCAGCGCGCCGACGACATCCCGCTCCTGGCCGAGTATTTCCTCCAGCGCATCGCCGAGCTGCGCCGAGAGGAGCAGAAGGTCCTCTCCGCCGCGACGCTCGAGGCGCTCGTGAGCTACCAGTGGCCCGGCAACGTGCGTGAGCTGGAGAACGCACTCGAGCGGGCGGTGATCCTCACGCCCGGTGAGCAGATCCATCCCGCCTCGCTTCCCGAGCGCGTGACCACACGAGTGAGCGAGCCACTCATCGCCGACCGCGCCCCGGCGAACCCCACGCTGGAGGCAATCGAGCGCGCGTACATCATGTGGGTGCTTCAGAGCGAAGGCGGCAACAAGAGCCGTACCGCGGAGGTGCTCGGCATCGATCCCTCCACGCTGTACCGCAAGCTCTCGCGGTACGGCGTCGAGGCGTGACGGCAGAGGCGCCACCGATGGGGGCACCGCTCGACTCGCCACGCCTCGTGGCCTCTCCGCTCGTGGCCGTGCCGAGCGCCGCGCGGAGCGCAGGCCGGCGATGGGCGGTGGCGCTCGGTGTCGTCGCGGTCGTCGCCCTCGCTGCGGGCCTCGCCGTCGTCGACGGGCTTCCGGTCGGCGTCGTGGCCGACGACTCGATGTACGTCATCCTCGCGCGATCGCTCGCCACGGGGCAGGGGTATCGCGCGCTCAACATCCCGGGACTGCCGGCGGGTACGCACTTTCCGCCCGGCTATCCCGCGCTGCTGGCGCTCGTCTCGTTCGTCGCGCCTGCCTTTCCCGATAGCGTGGTGGTGTTCAAGGCGCTGAATGCTGCCTTTCTCGCCATCGCGGCGGTGGGGATCGCCACGTTGCTCCGGCGCCGGCTCGACGTGGGCGCGGGATGGGCGGCCGCCGCGGGACTCGTCAGCTCGGTGAGCGTGCCGCTGCTCATCCTCAGCAGTATGGTGCTGTCCGAGCTTTTCTTTCTCGCGCTGGTGCTCACGCTCCTCCCCGCACTCGAGCAGCTGCTCGACGAGGCGCGGCCGCGTGGCCGAGTGGTGGCGCTCGGCCTGTGTATCGGCGGCTGCGCGCTCGTGCGCTCGCACGGCGTCGTGCTGCTCCCTGCCGCACTGCTGGCGCTCGCCGTCCGACGCCGATGGCGCGACTGCGCGCTGCTCGCCGGCGCGGCGGCCGCGGTGCTCGCGCCTTGGCAGATTTGGGTCGCTCGTCACGGCGGCGTTCTGCCCGTGCCGCTTCTTGGCATGTACGACTCGTACACCGCGTGGTGGCTGCGCGGACTGGGCGAGCTCGGTCCGTCGATGATCGGCGCCACGCTCGCGACGACGATCCCCGAGACGACGGTCATGCTGGCGCAGCTGTTTTCGCCGGTACGCGGCGCGCTGGCGCACGCGGTCACGCTCGTCGCCCTGGCGCTGCTCACGGCGGTGGGGTGCGTCGCGTCGTGGCGGCGCATGCCGGTCACGCTGCTCTTTCTGGCGGGTTACCTCGCGATCGTGCTCGTGTGGCCGTTCGCCACGGCGCGGTTCGTCTGGGCGGTGTGGCCGCTGCTGCTCGCGCCCATCATCGTGGGAGCGCGCGCTGCGGTGCGCCGAACCGAGTGGGCGATGCCCGTGCGGGCCGCGCTCGCCCTGGCCTTCGTGTGGATAGCCGCGGGCTACGCGGCGTACGAGGTGCGTGGCGTGCGGGGCGCGTGGTGGTCGAGCATCGCGCGCGCGAGCACGCAGCGCATCGCACCCACCGTTCGCTGGGTGGCGAGTCACACCGCGCCGGGAGAGCTCGTCGCGTCAGAGAGCGAGGGGGCAGTGTACCTGTACGCGAATCGTCAGGCGCTCCCGATCGTCTCGCTCACGCCCCGACAGTATCTGCACGAGTACACGCCGCGCGAGAACGCCACCGAGGGACTGCAGGCCATCCTCGGAGCGTATCCCGTGCGAACCGTGGTCGTCGGCAGCAGAAAAGCGTTCGATGCTGCGCAGTATCTTGTGACCAGTCCCAGACCAATACTGACCCCCCGGGAGACGTTTCCCGGGGGAGCGGCCTTCACCGTTCTCCCTCGATGACCAGTCCTCCGCAGCACGCTGCACCCCGCCAGTTCACGCTCGCCGCCAAGCCGCGCGAGCTCACGCCGCTGGACCCCAGCACGGTGCGACTCTCCGTGCTCATCCCGGTCTACAACGAGCGCAACACGATCGAGACCATCCTCGACCGCGTGCACGCCACGCCCATCCGCAAGGAGATCATTTGCGTGGACGACTGCTCCACGGATGGCACGCGCGAGCGGCTCGTCGAGCTTCACGCCGCCGGTTACATCGACCAACTGATCCTCCAGCAGGTGAACGGAGGGAAGGGGAAGGCGATTCGCACCGCCCTCGCGGCGAGCACTGGAGACATCGTCATCGTCCAGGACGCCGACCTCGAGTACGACCCGCAGGACTGGCCGGTGCTACTGGAGCCGATCGTCGCGGGCAAGGCAGACGCGTGTTTCGGATCGCGTTTCCTTGGTGGTCCACATCGCGTGCTCTACTACTGGCATTCCGTCGGCAACACGCTGCTCACGCTGTTCAGCAACATGTTGACGAATCTGAACCTCACGGACATGGAGACCTGCTACAAGGCGGTTCGCGGCGATCTCGCGCGGTCGCTCCATCTCACGTCAGATCGGTTCGGCTTCGAGCCTGAGGTCACCGCGCAGCTCGCGAAACAGGACGCACGCATCTACGAGGTGCCCATCTCCTATGCCGGACGGACGTACGCCGAGGGCAAGAAGATCAACTGGAAGGACGGGGTGGCGGCGTTCTGGCACATTCTGAAGTTCAACGTCAGCGCATGAGCGATTCCAGCCGCCGCTGGCTTCCCGCAACGGTGGCGGTGCTGGCCCTCGCCGCATGCATCACGAGTCTGGGGCACGACTTCACGTACGACGATCGGTACGCGATCCTTATGAACGATCGCGTGCATTCCCTGAAGTCGTTCTGGCGTTTCTTCCAGCAGAGTTACTGGCTTCCGCAGTTCGGCGGCGACGGCTACCGGCCCGTCGTGCTCCTGCTGTTCGCCGTGCAGTGGGTGATCGGCCACGGCGCGGCGTGGGTGTTCCACCTTGGCAACATCGTGCTCGCCGTGGCCACGGCGCTCGCTGTGTACTGGATGGCGCTCGCCGTGCTGCCCAAGTCGGGCGCCTGGCTCACCGCGGCGCTGTTCGCGGTGCACCCGGTGCACGTCGAGGTCACCGGCAACATGGTCGGTCAGGCGGAGCTCGTCGTCGGGCTCGGCGTGGCGCTGGGCATGGGGTGGTATCTGCGTCGGCGGCGTGACGGCGAGCTGCGCTGGCGCGACGTGTGGTTCATCACGCTCCTCTATGCGGTCGCGATGTTCAGCAAGGAGCACGCGATCGTCTTCCCCGCGCTCATCGTCGCGGCGGAGTTCACGGTGGTGCGCGACGAACGGTCGTGGCGCGCGCGCGTGGCCACGTTCCGTCCGCTGCTGCTCCTCCTGATCGCGGTGTCGGCGGCGTATCTGTACGCGCGCTCGCTCGTGCAGGCGGACTTCGCCGGATTCGCGCCATACGCGGCGTTCCGCTTCCTCAACATGGATGCGGCCGCGCGGATCGGCACGATGATGCACGAGTTTCCGCGCATCGGACAGCTCATGATCTTCCCGACGCGGCTGAGCGCGGACTATTCGCCGCCCGACGTCTACGTGGCCACCGGGATCGGGCTAGCCGAGGCGCCGGGCCTGTTGATCGCGCTGGGCACGATCGCCGTGGCGTTCGCGCTGCGACGGCGAGCGCCTGTGGCGAGCTTCGGGCTGTTCTGGTTCCTGCTCGCCTACGCGCCGGTGAGCAACATCCTCATCCCCACGGGCATCGTCACTGCGGAACGGACGCTCTTCCTTCCGAGCATGGGCGTGGTGCTCGTCATGGCCACGGCCGTGTTCTGGATCGCCGCGCAGCTGGAGCGGCGCGGCCAGATCGTCATGGCGGCGGGCGTGGCGGTGCTGCTGACGCTCGGCGTCTGGAAGAGCGTCGAGCGGCAGCAGGTATGGAGGAACAACGACGTGCTGTTCGACAGGATGGTCGTGGAGTCGCCCAACAACTATCGCGCGCATATCCTCCGCGGCAGGAACATGGCGGTCAAGCGTCGCCTCCAGGAAATGGAGCGCGAGTTCAGGAAGGGCATCCATCTCTTCCCGTACGACGCCGGCGTCACCGTGGACGTCGCGGAGAGCTACCGGCGCGCGGGGCTCTGCGAGCCGGCGATCCCGTTGTATGAATGGAGCTTCGCCCTCGACTCCACGTATCGTGACGGGCGGCTCGGCTACGTCTACTGCCTGTCGACGCAGTCGCGCTGGGTGGATACGCGGCACGAGGCGCTCCGGGCGTTGCGCTACGGCGCGTACTGGGAAGGCAAGTATCTGCGCAACGCGGTCTACGTTGCCGATTCCGCCCTTGGCCGTCCACTGAGGAAGCCGCCACCGCCGCTCTGATTCATTCGTTTGGTGGCTCTCGCAATCTGCTACGGACCATGCAGAATCCTGCAGGCCAGGCCCGGACCAAGGGCGAGGACCAGCAAGCCAAGGCGAGAAGAGACAACGACTTACGACAGCGGTCCAGCGTGGCCCGCACGTTGCTTTAGTCATGGCCAGTTGCAACAGCAGGATGGCACCCCGCCCGACGGCCCGATGACGCGCCGTCACACTCGTCCCTCCGGAGAGAGCATCACACATGAAGAACATGCGCAAGGGCTTTACCCTCATTGAACTTCTGATCGTCGTCGTGATCATCGGCATCTTGGCCGCGATCGCGATCCCGAAGTTCGCCAACACCAAGTCGAAGGCGTACATCGCCGCGATGAAGTCGGATCTTCGCAACCTCGTGACCGCCGAGGAGTCCTACTTCTCGGATTCGTCCAAGTACGCGACCGACACGCTGAAGGGCATGAAGTTCAAGCCGTCGACCGGCGTCTCGATGCCGACGATCTCGACCTTCTCTGGTGCGTGGCTCGCGACGAACACGCACAGCCAGCTCGCCGCGTTCAGCTGCGGCATCGGCGTCAACACGACCAACCCGCTGGTTGCAGCGGCTGGCGACGGCGAGCCGACCTGTAAGTAACTCGGGTCTGCACCCGAAGCACCGACGGATTGGGCGGCACACCGGATCTCCGGTGTGCCGCTCTTCCGTTCTCCGTTCTCCGTGCTCCGTGCTCCGTGCTCCGTGCGCAGTCCGCGACTGCCCTCGGGCGCATGGCGTGGAGTCAGAGCGGCGCGAGCGCGGCGAAGCCGGCAGCGGGCCACGACGTCCCGTCGGCCATCCCTGTCAGCAGGCCCGGAGTAGTTGCATTTCGTCGTACCCCGAAAAAATCCGTCGCATCCGCCCCGTCGCGCACGACGGTGGTTGACGAACGCGGCGCCGAGTCGTCTGCAATGCACAGCGCCACTGGTGGCGCCAGCGCCGACTCTTCGCCCGCGCATGACGCGTCCCGTCTCCCGCCCATCGCTCCGTACGGAGCTCCTCGTCAACTTCGCGATCCTCGCGGTCGCCGCGCTGTTCTTCGCGGTGGCGACGGTCGTGCTGCTCTACGACCGCGTCGAGCCGGCGCGCGGCGTGGTCTACATCAGCGTGCTCGTCGCCGTCGACGTGATGGTCGTCGTCGCGTTCGGCGCCTTCCAGATTCATCGGCTCATCGTGCGCCCGTTGCGCGAGACCGCCGCCGCCGCCGAGGCGATCGCGTCCGGCGATCTTCGCCGCCGCATTGCATCGCAGGCGTCGCTCGAGCTCAACCAGGTCGCGGAAAGTGTCAACCGGATGACCGAGCGCCTGCTCGAGGAACAGGCGCAGCTCGTGCGGGCCGAGAAGCTCGCCAGCGTCGGACGGCTCGCCGCCGGCATCGCGCACGAGATCGGCAATCCGCTCGGCGCGCTCAACGGCTACACGCACATCCTGCGCGGGCACGTCGCGGCCAACCCGCTCGCTCTCGACGCGGTGACAGGGTTCGAGCGCGAGACCGCGCGCATCGATCGCATCGTGCGCGGACTGCTCGACTACGCGCGCCCGCGCCGGAACACCCCCGTGCCCATCGACGTCAACGAGTCGTTGCGTCACGTCGTGGATTTGCTGAGCGCGCAAGGAGTGCTGCGGCGAGTCGAGCTCCGCCTCGAGCTGGCCAACGAAGCGCCGCGCGTGCACGGCGAGCGGCACGATCTCGAGCAGCTCTTCGTCAATCTCCTGATCAACGCGGCGCATGCGGTGGAGGGCACGGGCACGGTGGCGATCCGCACCACCTGCATGTCGCGCGCGATGCTTCAGGACGGAATGGTTCGCGCGGGCGACTCACCCGGCGCCAGCGTGCCGCATCCTCCGTCGCCGCGCGTCCGTCGCTGGCTCGAGTCCGAGCATCACACCGACGAGGTGGTGAAAGTGGTGGTCGCCGATTCGGGACCCGGCGTACCGCCCGAGGATTCAGAGCGCATCTTCGATCCGTTCTACACCACGCGCGAGCCAGGAAAGGGGACGGGCCTCGGCCTCGCGATCGTGCTGCGAATCGTCGAGAACTTTCAGGGCATCGTCTGGGTGCAGGCGGCGCGTGAGGGCGGTGCGGCCTTTCACCTGTTGCTCCCGTTGTCGCCTCCATCTGTCCGCGTGCCCGACCCGAGCATCTCCACCACCGCTCCCTTTCCCGCGCTGTCATGAACATACTCGTCATCGACGACGAGCTCGGGCTGCGGCACACACTCACCCTCATCCTCCAGGCAGAGGGGCACGACGTCCGCGCCGCGAGCGACGGCAACGCCGGCCTGGAGCGGCTCGCCGAATCGCCCGCGGATCTCGTCGTCTGCGACGTGCGGATGCCGGGTCTCGACGGCCTGACCTTCCTCGACCGCTACAAGGCGGCCGGCGGGGCGGCGCTCGTGATCATGATGAGCGCGTACGGCGACGACGAGGCGGCGCTCGAGGCGATCCGTCGCGGAGCCTACGACTTCATCGCCAAACCATTCCGGGCGGACCAGGTGCTGCTCATCGTTCGCAAGGCGATCGAGCGCGAAGGGCTCCGTCGCGAGGTCGCGCAGCTCCACGAGGAGCTCGTCGCGCTCCGCGCGCCAACGGGCATCGTCGGACGCAGCCCCAAGCTCGCGGAGGCCCTCGGAATTGCCGATAAGGTCGCGCGCCATCCGTCCACTGCGCTCGTGACGGGGGAGAGCGGCACGGGCAAGGAACTCGTCGCGCGCCACATCCACGACGCGAGCCCCCGCGCAAATCGCCCGTTCGTCGCCGTCAACTGCGGCGCCATCCCGGAAGCACTGCTGGAGAGTGAGCTCTTCGGACACACGAAGGGTGCCTTCACCGGTGCCTCAGCGGAGCGGCAGGGCATGTTCGAAGAGGCGGATGGCGGCACGATCTTCCTGGACGAGCTGGGGGACATGCCGCTGCCACTCCAGGTGAAGCTGCTCCGTGCGCTCCAGGAGGGCGAGGTACGTCGCGTCGGTGACAACGCATCGCGTTCGGTAGACGTGCGCGTCGTCGCCGCCACGGCGCGCGACCTCGAGAGCGACGTGGCGGAGGGACGCTTCCGCGCTGACCTCTACTACCGCGTCAACGTGGTTCGCATCCACCTGCCCGCACTGCGAGAACGGACCGAGGACGTGCCGGAGTTGGTGCGGCACTTCGTTGACCGCTTCAACCGGCGGCTCGGGCTCCACGTCACCGGGGTCACCCCCGCGGCGATGCGTGCGCTCGTCGACTATCCGTGGCCAGGCAACGTGCGTGAGCTGGAGAACGTGGTAGAGCGCGCGATGGTGCTCACCGACGGTCCACAGCTCGACCTCGAGCAGCTTCCAACCCTTGCGTCGCCGGCCGCGCGGAGCAATGGCACGCACTCGCCGCTCGATCTCTCCGTCAAGCGACGTACGGACGAGCTGGAGCGCGCGCTGATCAAGGAGGCGCTGGAGCGGACGCGGGGCAATCGCACGCGCGCCGCGAAGCTGCTCGACCTCTCCCATCGCGCCCTGCTGTACAAGATCCGCGACTACGGTCTGGGTGACTGACCGCGCGGCGGTGCGCTCCATGTCGCGCTCGTTCGGTGCAACGTCGATCGGCTGGTCGGCTACTCTGCGGCCATGCGATCATCCCAAGTCCACAACGCAGCGCAGCGCGCGCGCCGAGGGTTTAGCGTCGTCGAGGTGATCGTGGCGCTCGTCCTCGTCACCGTCGGGCTGCTCGGCGTCGCCGGCAATGGCGCGCTCGCCGTTCGCGTCTCGGGTGCCGCGGTGCGCGAACGCAGGGCCGTACAGCGTGCTGCGGACCGTATCGCCAACCTCGCCTCGCGGAGCTGCGCATCGGCGCGCAGCGGACGGCTCGTCGATGGTGCGGGTGCGATCACGGAGCGTTGGACGGTGGCCGCGGCGGTCAACGGGATCGTGCTCGTGGACGCCGAAGTGCGTTGGGCCACTCCCACGGGAAGTCGCGTCGTGGTGCTCCGCGACGCGATGGTGTGCTGACGTGCGGACGCGTCGCGGCACGTCGTTGGTGGAGCTCGTCATCGCGCTCGCCCTCACCGGGATCGTGCTCGCCGCGGCAAGTGGAAGTCTGCTGCGGCACCAGCGCGGCGTTCGATGGGTCGGCGAGGTCGCCGGCGCCGAGTCGCAACTCAGACCTCTCGCGCAGATGCTCTCCGCGGAGCTCGCGTTGCTCGACCCCGCCACCGGCGACCTCACGCCTGGCCTGGCCAGCGACTCCACCGTTCAGATCCGCGCCGCCATTGCGAGCTCGCTCTCGTGCGACAGCGCGTCGGGCACTGTCACGCTCGTGCCGGAAAGTAGGTCCGGCATCGCGCTCGGCGGATCGTCGCGCGCGCCGGAGGTCGGCGACTCACTCTGGTTCTTCGCCGACACGCTCGGCTGGCAAGCGAGACGCATCACCGGTATCGCGCGCGTGAGCGCGAGCTGCCGCTCGCCGGCACTGCCGACCGCGGCGGCGTTGCGGCTCAGCATCGCCGTGCCGATGGACATGCCGGGCGCAACGCCGGTGCGAATCACCCGTCAGGAGCGCTACCAGCTGTATCGCTCCGGCGATGGCGCGTGGTACTTCGGCCTCAGCGACTGGAGCGTCGCGACGAATCGCTTCGCGCCGCCTCAACCGATCGCCGGCCCGTTCGTGCGCCGCTCGGCCGGTGTGGTCACGACCGGGTTCGCCTTCTTCGATGCGACGGGACAATCCGTGGTGCCGGACGGCGCGAACGAGCGCACGATCACGCGCGTGCGTGTACGTGGCCTCGCATCGCTCGTCGCGCGGCCGGGCGACGCTCGGCTCGACTCGGTGGACGTCGCGCTCGGGCGCAGCCGTGCGCCGTAACGCCGGCGAGAGCCATCTCGTGCAGTGTCGCGGTCATCGACGTGAGCGCGGCGCGCCGGCGTTTGCGCGCAGCGGTGTCGCGTTGCTCACCACGCTGGCCCTCCTCGCGCTGGCCGCGGCGCTGCTCGCGGGCGCATTCGCCGCGGCCACCGCCTCGGCGCGCGCCGCTCGTTCCGCGCGCGCCAGCCTCGTCGCCGCCGCTGCTGCCAGACGCGCTCTGGCGAGCACGTTGACGACGTGGAGCGGTGCAGAGGATCGTCTCGCCGTTGGGGACATGTTCGAGCGAGCAGGTCGCGAGCCGACTGAACTTCCACTGGATGCCGCCGAGACTCGCGTGCGTGTCCTGCGTTTGTCCGCGACGCTGTTCGTCGTCGCCGCTGACGTCGCAGTACCCGCGACCGCAACGCCACTCGCGCGACGACGCATGCGACTCCTCGTGCAGCGATCGCCGGTAATGGATAGCTCCATCATGCAAGCTCCGCGCGCTATCGCGCGTTGGCCTCTTGGAGAGCTGTATTAGCTCGGCGAGTCGCTCCTCGCGGGCTCGCGAATCTCGTCGTGATGCAACTCACACGGATCACATTCTCGCGTTGTTACCATCGCCCCAGTCCGGTCGTGTGTTCGGTACCGGTGACCGGACGCACGGTCACGATGCCCGACGGATGGGCGCGAGGATGTGGTGACCTCGGATGTAACCGACGGCGAGACACGAACCTGTTGCCTCTCGCTCTACGTGAAGTCGCAGTTCGAGGAATGCGGAACTTCTGCCCGCTGCCCATCCGCACCGTCCGTCATCGCCTTTCGCTGGCCCTCCCTCTCCCGGGCCAACATCCCGCTACCCGGCCTTTCCCATGGCTCTATTCGGTCGAAAGAAAACCACCGTCGGCCTCGACATCGGCTCCGGCTTGATCAAGGTCGCTGTGATCGACCACTCCAAGAAGGAACCGGAGCTGGTGAAGATCGCCGTCGTGCCGTTGCTCGCCGATGCGATCGTCGAAGGTGAAGTCATGGATCCCGGCATCGTCGCCGAAGCGATCCAGGGCGCGCTCGCCGCGGCCGGCGTGAAGGGAAGCCACGTGGTGACCGCCGTCGGCGGCCGCGACGTGATCATCAAGAAGATCCAGATCGAGCGCGTCAAGGAACAGCAGGCGCGCGAGCTGATGCGGTGGGAAGCCGAGCAGCATGTTCCGTTCGACATGGAGTCCGTCGAGCTGGACTTCCAGATCCTCGATCCCGACGCCGACGGCGTGGAGATGAGCGTCCTGCTCGTCGCCGCCAAGCGCGAGCTGATCGAGTCCAAGCTGCGCATTCTCACCGACGCCGGACTCGAGTCCACCGTGGTCGATGTCGACGCCTTCGCGCTCCACAACGCCTTCGAGATGAACTATCCCGAGGCGATGCGGGGCATCGTGGCGCTGGTGAACATCGGACACGAAGTGACGAACATCAACATTCTCGACGACGGCGTCCCGATCCTGACGCGCGACATCACCGTCGGCACGCGCCGCTTCCGCGAGGATCTGCAGCGAGAGCGCGGCATCTCCGCCGACGAGGCGCAGCAGCTGATCCAGGGATACGATCGCTCCGCGCATCTCGACGCCGTGCTCGACGGACGTGGTGAGGAGATCGCCGTCGGCATCGAACGCGCCGCGGCATTCCTCGCCTCATCGTCCCGCAACGCCGGCCAGGTGCGTGCCATCTACACCTGCGGCGGTGGCTCCCGAATCCCGGGCCTCACCGACGCCCTCGCCAATCGCCTGCGTCTCCCCGTCGAGCAGGCCAATCCACTCACCAACCTGCACATCCGTGATGGGGCGCTCGACAACCTCGTCACCGATGAAGTCGCACCGCTCCTGATGCTCCCCATCGGGCTAGCGATGCGACAGGTCGCCTGAGGCGCCGCACGATGATCGAGATCAATCTCCTCCCAGGCTCCGGCAAGAAGGCCCGCAAGGGCGCCGGACCCTCCATGAACTTCGGCGCCGCGTTCACGGGTCTGCGCGATCGCGTGCGCGATCCCTTCCTCGTCGGCGCGATCGTCTCGGGTGTCGTCGGCATCGCCGTCGTGGCGCTGCTGTATGTCACTCAGACATCGCGCGAGGCGACGCTCGTCGACGCCGAACAGAAGGCCGTGCAGGACTCGACGCGCTACTCGTCCGTGCTGCGTGAGCGCGAGATGGCGGAAGCGAAGCGCGACACGATCGTGCGCTCGCTCAACATGCTCCGCGCCATCGACGACGACCGCTACATCTGGCCACACGTGATGGACGAGGTGAGCCGCGCCCTGCCGCCGTACACCTGGCTCGTCTCGCTCGGCTACACCGGCTCCGGCCAGGCCCAGACCGCGATCACCACCGTCGCGCCGGCACCAACGGTCGACAGCGCGTCCAAGTCGCACCGCAAGCGCAGAATGGTCGCCACGGTCATCGTGCGCGATACCATCCGACTGCACATCGTCGGCAACACCGTCGACATCCAGGCCCTCACGCGCTTCATGAAGCAGCTCGAGGTCTCGCCATTCATCGAGAGCGTGCAGCTCGCCAGATCCGAGCGCGCCAACGACAATGGCAAGGAAGTCACCCAGTTCCAGCTCGACATGCTCTACACGCGTCCCGGTCCCACCGAGGTTCGCCGTGTTCCTCTTGCAGTCTCGGTGAGGTAATCCAATGGCTCTCCTTCCAGCGAGTGGCCGCGACAAGAAGATGCTCGTCTACGGCATCCTCCCGATCGCTCTCGCCGCCGCGTACTGGTACTTCCTCTGGAATCCGCAGAACGTCGCGCTCGACACCGTGCAGCTGCACGTCGACTCGCTCGCGGTCGTCAACCAGACCGCCAAGGCGGAGCTCGCGCAGGGCAAGACTGCGCAGCTCAAGGCCGAGGCGGAGCAGTACACGCAGGACCTCGAGGTCATGCGCCGGCTCGTCCCCACGGGCAACGAAGTGCCCGCGCTGCTCGAGCAGGTGTCCACGGCCGCGCGCCGCGTCGGGCTCGACATCTCCGACGTCCAGCCGCTGCCGCAGCTCACCGGCGATCAGTACGACGCCTACAAGTACCGCATGAGCGTCAAGGGATCGTTCGACCAGATCGGCGTCTTCCTCGCCAACGTCGGCTCCCTGCAGCGCATCGTCGCGCCGATCAACCTCTCGCTCAACCCCGCGCCGCTCGACCCGAAGCTCCGGAAGGTCGCGCGCAGCCAGCCGCTCGATGCGCGGTTCGAGATCCAGACCTACGTCGCGCGCACGCGCCCGACGCCCAAGCTGGGCCCATCGCCCAAGCCAGAAGCAGAGCCTTCCAAGCCAGGTGAACGATGATCGCGGCCATGAAGCAAGTCGGCGTCAACGTCGCGCGACGGACGTTCCGCCGTTACGTGATCCGGGGCGCCGCCGTCGTCGCGCTGTTCGTGATCGGCGTCGGCTACCGCGTCGTCACGGGACGGTCCCTCGACGCCAACGGGCGCGAGCCCTCCACGCCGGTCGCGGCCACGGCGAGCGGATCCTCTGCTGCTGCGCCGGCCGCCAACGCGCCGTCGGTCGCGGAGAGAGTGATCGCGCCGCAGGGCGTCGATCTCAACGCGCCGAAGCGCGCCGCGCAGAACGCCGTGGACGCGACCAACGCGCAGCTCGCCGCGCAGACGGGGCAGGCGGTGCCGGCGAGCGGACAGCTCGCCGCGCCGATCTCGGGTCCCGGCAGCAAGGGCACGGGGGTGCCGGCATCGCCGGTCGCCGAGATGACACTCGCGCCGCGCGGCGCGGATTCCACCGCGTCACGACTCGGCGCTCCGGTCACTCGCGAAGCCTACGCATACGAAGGTGTGGGTCGCCGCGACCCGTTCTACTCGCTCATCCTCACCGACGACTTGCGGCCGCTGCTCGCCGATCTCCGTCTCGTCGGAATCCTGTACGAAGCGTCCGGACGTCGCACCGTCGCCATCATGCGCGACCTCCAGACGAATGCGCAGTACCGCGTGAGCACGGGGGCGACGCTCGGCAGGATGCGTGTCTCTCAGATTCGCCCACGTGCCGTGATCTTCTCGATTGATGAGTTCGGGTTGAGTCGCCAGGACTCGCTCGTCTGGTCGGATACCACAAAGGTGAGGAATTAGATGAAGCCAGTACTGGCCGTCCTCGTCGCTGCATTCGTCGCGCTCGGCCCAGATGCCGTGCCCGCTGCAGCTCGCCCCGCTGAGGGAGCTGTCACCTCCTTGAGCGTGGTGCCGGCATCCGGCCGAGCGGAGCTCGTGATCGGCGTCGCGGGAGGGATCGAGGTCACCGACTTCACCCTCCGCTCGCCGGACCGCATCGTCCTCGATGTCACCGGCGCATCGCTGGGGCTCGGCGCGCGAGGCTACGATCATGTTTCGCGCGGCGGCATCCAGGATGTCCGCTACTCGCAATACCGGAAGGGCACCGTGCGCGTCGTCATTTATCTCGACGGGCCGCACAGCTACGAAGTGAACAAGGACGCCGGGCAAATCCGCGTCTCCGTCACGTCAGACGGCGCCTCGAGCTTCGCGGGTTGGCACATCGGCGACCAGCGCACCGATCGTGATCGCGCCGACGTGCGCCAGGCCGGCCGCGCCGAGCCGGATCGCGCCATCGATCGCGAGCTGGCCGACAACGCCAAGCGCGACGCCGCCGACACACGGCCGATGCGCACCAACGTCCAGCAGCAGACGCAGCAGCGCTCGCAGCAGCCGCGCATCACCGTCACCTATCAACAGGCCGACATCCGCGACGTGCTCGCCGCGTTCGCTGCCTTCTCCGGTCGCACCATCATCCCCAGCTCGCAGATCCCCGTCATCAAGGTCGACGCGGAGATCCGCGACCAACCCTGGGACGTCGCGCTGCAGGCGATTCTCTCCTCGCAGGGTCTCGCCGCTACCGAAGACGCGAACGGCATCCTCATCGTGGACACGCAGGAGCGCATCGCCTCCCGCGCGCAGACCGAGCCGCTGCAGACGCGCGTCGTCCGTCTGAACTACCAGCGCGCCACGGCGGTGGGTGAGCAGCTCCGCACCCGCCTGATGCAGTGCATCCCGTCCGAGCGCTCCGGGGGCAGCATGGGCGCCGTGCCGGGCCAGCCGCCCGTCGCCGGTGCTCCGCCCGCGCAGCCCACGTTGGCCGGCGGCGTCGCCCCGGGCGGCATGGGCGAGTCCACCGCCTGTCGCGGTCGCGGCAGCATCTCGGCCGACGAGATGACCAACAGCGTCAGCGTTACCGCGCCGGTCAGCATGCTCGACGACCTCGTCTCCTTCGCCGAGTCGCTCGATCTCCGCCAGCCGCAGGTGAACATCAAGGCCAAGATCGTACTCGTGAACCGCACCGATCTCGACGCGCTCGGGATCAAGTACGATCTCGGTGCACGCAATCAGTTCTTCAACACCGTCATCCAGCGGAACGATTCCTCCGGCAAGCCCGGTAGTCCGCAGGATCCGCCCACCGTGCTCCTCGGCGGCAACACCGTCTCGGCCATTGCCAACGCATCGGGCACCGTGCCGGGCGCTGCGCTCCGCCTCATCTACTCCACGGCCCTTGGCGGCTTTGACTTCTCCACCTTCCTCGATGCGCTGCAGGAAGTCTCCCTGCTCGACGTCCAGGCCGAGCCGAGCGTGACCACGCTCAACAACAGGACGGCGGAGCTCGTGTCCGGCGTGCAGGTCCCCTTCGTTCCGCTCATCAGCAGCGGAGGCGCGGGAACGTCCATCAACGCACCAGTCGCCGTCGAGCGCATCCAGACCGGCGTCACGCTCCGCGTCACGCCGAGCGTCACGAACAACGGCCAGATCATGATGAAGGTGGAGACCGTCAACTCTGACGTGAACTTCACCAACAACGGCACCCTGATCGACAACAACAGCAACAAGACCGAGCTCCTCGTCGGCGACGGTGAGACGGTGGTCATCGCCGGCCTCACGCAGACGAGCGTTCGTGTGACGAAGTCGGGCATCCCGCTGCTGGTTGACCTGCCCCTGATTGGACGGCTGTTCGGCTACACCACCCGGCAGGAGCAAAGGCGCGACCTGCTCATCCTGATCACGCCACACATCATCGACGAGGGGCAGCAGCCCTCCGATGCTGGGCGCCGCTAGTCGCGCCGGGAGCCATATATGAATCTGATGCGTACCGTTGCGCGGTTCACCGCGCTCATGCTCGGGGTCCAGTTCATTGCGAGCTGCGACACGCGGCTTCCCACGTCGTCGCTGGGCTCGTCCGACGACGTGGAGCGTCCGAAGATCACGTTCGTGCTCTCCACGGGTGCCAACACCAACTCCGTCGACGTCGGCGCGGCGCTCAGCGTGAGTGTCACGGCAACCGACAACAGCGGCATCGCGTCCATCCTCACGCGCGTCAGCAACGCGGCGCAGGTGATCGGCGTCGACACGGCGTCGTTCAAGCCCACACTGCCCACCATCACCCGCGATATCCCGGTCTCGCTGGCCGGCCTGGTACGCGGTGACCGGATCACGATCCGCTCCACCGTCGCCGACGGCGCGCAGAACATCGCCACCGATTCCATCATCGTCACGATCGCCGACAGCGCCGGACCCACGCTCAAGCTCAGCTCGAGCAAGAATGGAAAGTCGGTGAAGACCGGCGATACGCTCGACGTGCTCGTTTCCGCCACCGACAGCTCTGGCATCCGGTACGTCGGATATCAGATGTTCCGTCGCCTCAACGCCACGGACAGCCTGCTCGTCTACGCCGAGACCACGTTCGCGGTCGTCGGCGCGGCGCCGAAGACCTACCTCGACAACTCCGTGCGGCTCAAAGCTCGTCCGCTCATCGTCGACGACGCGCTGCTTCCGGGCAGCTACACGATCAGCGGGCTTGCACTCGATCGCACGGGCGTGTTCTCCCGCGGCGGCCCGTCCACATTGAGCGTCACCGTGCTCGACGCGCCAGGCCCCAAGGTCACGCTCCTCAGTCCCATCGTCGGCGACAGTGCCAGCCGCGGCGGCAATCTCACGATCGCGCTCCGCGGCACGAGCACGGTCGGCCTGCGCAAGCTCGGCTTCAGGATCACGAGCGAGGCCGGTTGGACCACGCCGGTCGTCGACTCGTCCATCACCGTCTACTCGAACGGACCGAAGGACACGACGATGTCGGCGTCCATCAAGATTCCGAGCAACGCGCCGCTTCAGGGCGTCCTCACCATCACGCGCGTCGGCGTGGATCTCAACGGGCTCACGGCGTCATTGTCGCCCGTCCAGATCGCGGTTCGCGCAGGGCCCGCTCCGGCGCCGCGCGTCACGCAGAACATTCCTGCTCGCGTGGAAGCCAGCGAGTCCATCATCGTCAGTGTGACCGGCGCGGATCTCCTCAGCTACGTCGGCTTCGTGGCGAAGAGCAATCTCGACACCCTCGTCGTCATCAAGCGCGACAGCTTCCCGGCCGGCGCGGTCTGCCAGGGCTCGCTCTGCACGATCCCTCTCGGCTTCGTGCCTGCGGTCCAGGGCAAGACAGTGCAGATCCGCAGCTTCGCCTACGCTGGTACCCAGCTCGGCGTGGCGCCGGATCCCGCCATCGCGCTCGTCGTCTACGGCCACACCTATCCGCTTCCCTTCGATCGCAACGGACCCATCGCCGATCTCGCGATCGATCAGGCGCGCGGAAACGTCTTCCTGTCCAACATCAACTACGGTCGTCTCGAGGTCTGGCAGAAGTCCGCGCAGAAGTTCGATGCGACCGGCGTCGTCGTCGGTTCGCAGCCCTGGGGCATGACGCTGTCGCGCAGCGGAGCGACGGCGGGCAGCACGCTGTTCGTCGCCAATTCCGGCGGAACGAACATCAGCAAGGTCGACATCACCGCCGCGAGCGCATCGGGAATGAGAGAAGATCTCGCCGGCCGCCTCAAGACGCGCATGTCGCTGCTCTACAAGCTGTCCGAGGTGCGTGACGTCGCGACCGGCAAGATCCGCATCACCGTCACCGGGCCGATCCTCTTCTCCGACCGGCCGCAGTTCGTCGAGCAGGGCGAGTCCGGCCTGCTCTACATCTCCACCAAGCCGACGGTGTCCGCGCCATCCGGGACGGTTCGCTATCTCAATCCGTCCAAGCCCGCTCCCGACGAGCGATTCATGCTGGATTTCGCGACGCGCGGCAACGATCCCAACTCGTGGCTCGTCGCGAACGTGGATGGCGCCGGCGTCACGCCCGCACCAGCCACCAGCACCTTCAGCGACGCGCTGACGCTCTGCGATCACGCTTCCGGAACGACGGACGTGGGAACCTGCGTCACGAGCACGGCTGGCATCCAGGCGACCGTGACGGCGCTCAGGGCCGCCGTGGCGACCACTGACGTCGACGCGCGACCGAATCTCGACGAGGCTTCGCTCGGACTCACCGACACCACCTTCGCCGCGTCGAGCGGCGACGGCAAGGTCGTCACCTTCGGCCAGGGGAACACCAAGGGCGCAGCGGCGAAGAACTTCCTCGCCTTCGACGATGTCTCCTCTCCCGATGCGCCGGTCAGCGCCTCGCCGGCGATCAACATCGCGGACCTCATCAACAACGCCTCCGACGAGATCTTCGGCGTCGCGCTCGACAAGACGGGCCAGACCATCGGCATCCACGGCCGTGAGACGTACTTCGCCGCGGTGGCCTTCCCCTTCACGCAGCGTCTGCAGGGCAAGAAGAGCACGTTCAACAAGGGTGCGGGCATCGCCTTCCATCCCAGAGCGGACGGCGTCACCACTCCCGCGGCGGACAGGCTCGCCTTCGTCGCCTCGGCGAACGGCTCGGTCGAGATGATCGACATCGCGTATTACGACTTCTCCCGCGGCGCGCTCGCGACGAAGTACAACCTCTACGGACCGCTCCGCGCCTCGCTCCCCTTTGTGGGAGACGATGCCTCGATCGTGTTCAAGCTCTTCGGCCTCTCCGCCACCGGGCTCGTGGTGATCGACGTGACCGCGGCGGACATTGCGGCGGGACCATGACGCGCTCGTGATGGCGTGATAGGTTGCAGTCGAGGCGAGCCCGGCACGTTGCCGGGCTCGCGTCTTTCACACCGTCCCGCCGCCTTCCGTCAAATGCTCCGCTTCACCACCGCAGGCGAATCCCACGGCCAGGCCCTCGTCAGCGTCCTCGAGGGAATGCCTGCCGGCATTCCGCTCCTCGCCGCCCACGTCGACGCTGATCTCGCGCGCCGGCAGCAGGGCTACGGCCGCGGACGACGGATGCAGATCGAGCGCGACACGGCCGAGCTGCTCTCCGGCGTGCGCGCGGGCGAGACGATCGGCAGTCCGATCGCGATGATGATCCGCAATCGCGACTGGGCCAACTGGCAGGCGATCATGGACCCCGCGCCGCGCGATACCGACGTGGAAGGCATGCTCCGCCGCCGTGCCGTCACGCGAGTGCGGCCCGGCCACGCCGATCTCACCGGCATCCTCAAGTACGACCGCGAAGACGCGCGCGATATCCTCGAGCGGGCGTCCGCGCGCGAGACCACCGCGCGCGTCGCCGCGGGCGCCATTGCCCGTCGCCTGCTCGACGAACTGGGTGTCACCATCGGCAGCCACCTCGTCCACCTCGGTGGCGTCGACGCGGTCCGGCCAGACCCGATGCCCGCCGCGTTGAATGAGGCCTCCGACGCATCGTCGCTCCGCACGCTCGACGCCGTCGCCGAGGCGGCCATGATCGAGCGCATCGATGCGGCGAAGAAGGCCGGCAATACCCTCGGTGGAGTCTGTGAGGTCGTGGCGGACGGACTCCCCGTGGGGCTCGGCTCGCACGTGTCGTGGGATCGCAAGCTCGACGGACGGATCGGCGCGGCCATCATGTCCATTCCGGCTGTTAAGGGGGTGGAGATCGGCATGGGCTTCCAGGCGGCCCGTGTCCCTGGCTCCGAGGTACACGACGAGATCTCCCTCGCGCCGGGTCGGATCCGGGCTGGCAACGTGCGCCGCGCCACGAACAATGCCGGCGGGCTGGAGGGCGGGATGACGACGGGCGAGCCCCTCGTTGTCCGGGTCGCCATGAAGCCGATCAGCACCCTCATGCGCCCGCTGGGTACCATCGACGTGGCCACGGGCGACGCTGCCTCGGCCACGGCCGAGCGCAGCGACGTCACCGCCGTCCCCGCCATGGGGGTGATCGCCGAGGCGATGCTCGCCCTGGTGCTCGCCGACGCCATGCTGGAGAAGTTCGGCGGCGACTCGCTCCCAGAAGTCCAACGCAACCTCGATGGCTACCTTTCGCACATCGCGGCCCGGCTCGGCGGCTGACCCCGCCGTTCCACACCTCATCCTCGTCGGCCTTCCGGGCGCGGGGAAGAGTACGGTCGGGGCGGCGCTCGCCCGCGAGCTCGGTCGCACCTTCCTGGATTTCGACGCCGAGATCGTCAGGCGGGAGGGAATGGCGATCGCGGACATCTTCGCGCAACGCGGCGAGCCGGCCTTCCGGGAGCTCGAGCACGCGCTCACCGAGGAGCTTCGCCCGCTGGGCGGCATGGTGCTCTCGCCGGGAGGCGGTTGGGTCGGCCGGCCGGACACAGTCGCGATGATCCGCCCACCGGCACACATGATCTACCTCCGGTTGCGACCCAGGACCGCTCTCGCCCGCATGGGTCGGTCGGTCGCGACGCGCCCGTTACTGGGGCGACCGGATCCCGCTGGCGAGCTGGAGCGCCTACTCGGCCAGCGGAGAGTGGCGTACGAGTCGGCCGACGTTGTCGTGGACGTGGAACGTGTTGCCATCTCAGAAGTTGTGAGACGGATCGTCTCGGCGATTCAGTCGCACGAACAGCGGGCTCGGCCCTCGGCGAGCACCGACGGTTGACGCCCCCACTACCTTAGAGCGATGATCGACGGCCGGGATGTTGCGCCGCACCCCGCGGCGGCCTCGGAGCGCTGTCGAATGAGTCACGATAATGCCGGCCGGCGCCCATGCGGTTCTCCCGTGCGCCAGCCGATACGAGGAGACATGATGATTCGCGTTCTCGGACCACACGAGCGTGGGCGATTCGCCCCGGAAGCCTGGGGCCATCTGCTCGCGCTCACCGGAGCCGGAGCGCTCGACCCCGCGGAGCTCGAGCAGGTGATCGAGCGCGCGATGCTGCAGTTCGACGGTCGCATCGCGCTCGACGATCTGCGCTCGATGATGGAGGGCGCCGGATTCGATGATCCGGGCGCTTCCGCGGATTCCCAGACTGTACACTGAGAGACATGGCAGCCAGAAAGTCCACCACCAAGCGGCCAACGGCGGCGAAGAAGTCCGCCGGCACTGCCGCAAAGAAGTCACCGGTCAGGACGCCGGCGGCGAAGAAGACCGCTGCGCGCGGCCGGAAGGCAGCACCGATCGAGGATGAGGGACCACCGCCAGCGGCCGGGACCACCTCGCTCGTCATCGTCGAGTCGCCCGCCAAGGCCAAAACGATCGGCAAGTATCTGGGCCGTGCCTATCGGGTGCGCGCCACGGTCGGCCACATCATGGACCTTCCCGAGAAGAAGCTCGGCATCGACATCGACAACGGCTTCGAGCCGGAGCTGGTACCGATCCCCGGAAAGGAGAAGACCATCGCCGACCTGAAGGGGCTGGCGAAGGATTCACGAGAAGTGTTCATCGCCACCGATCCTGATCGCGAAGGCGAGGCGATCGCCTGGCACGTCGCCGAGCAGATCCGGCCCAAGCGCGGCGTGTCCAGCATACCGGTGCGGCGGGTGCTCTTTCACGAGATCACGAAGGACGCCGTCCAGTTGGCGATCCAGCAGGCGGGCGCGATCGACGACAAGAAGGTCGAGGCGCAGCAGGCCCGCCGGGTGCTGGACCGGCTCGTGGGCTACAAGGCGAGTCCAGTGCTATGGAAGACGGTGAAGAAGGGTATCTCCGCGGGCCGCGTGCAGACCGTGGCGCTCCGGCTCATCGTCGAGCGGGAGCGGGAGATTCGCGCGTTCAAGCCTGTCGAGTACTGGACGGTGGAAGCGCTCCTCGAGAAGGACAGGCAGCGCTTCACCGCCAAGCTGCATCAGATCGACGGCAAGAAGGCGGAGATCGGCACCAAGGCGGAAGCCGACCGCGTGCTCTCCGACCTCCAGGGCCGCAAGACGTTCGGCGTCACCGAGGTCAAGCGCCGCGAGCGGCGCAAGAATCCGTCGGCGCCCTTCACGACGTCCACGTTGCAGCAGGAGGCGGCGAAGAAGCTGTCGTTCGGCTCCAAGCGCACCATGCGCGTGGCGCAGGATCTCTACGAGGGCATCGACGTCGGGGTTGATGGGCAGCAAGGGCTCATCACGTACATGCGTACCGATTCCACGCGCGTGGCGGAGAGCGCGGCGACGCAGGCGCAGGAGTACTTACGCGTGCTGTTCGGCAAGGAGTACCTCGCGCAGGGGCTGCAGCTCTATGGCGGCACCAAGGCCCAGAAGACCCAGGACGCGCACGAGAGCGTGCGTCCCACCGATCCGACGCGCCGTCCTGACGACATCAAGCGCTACCTCTCGCCCGACCAGTACAAGCTCTATCAGCTCATTTGGCAGCGATTCATGGCGTCGCAGATGGCGCCCGCAGTGTTCGACACGACCACCGTCGATTTCGACATCCCGGCCAGGGAGCAGCCGCACATCGGGCGGAGAAGCTACCTGTTCCGCTCCACGGGGAGCATCATCAAGTTCCAGGGCTTCCTCGCCCTGTACCGCGAGGCGCGCGAGGAGGGCGATTCCAAGGCGCTCGAGGACGAGCAGGCGCTGCCGGTGGTGGAGCAGGGGGAGAACGTCCCCGTCATCTCGATCACGCCGTCGCAGCACTTCACCGAGCCGCCACCCCGCTTCTCCGAGGCGAGCCTCGTCAAGGAGCTTGAGCGGCTCGGCATCGGTCGCCCCTCGACGTACGCGAGCATCATCAGCGTTCTGGCAGACCGACGCTACGTGAACCTCGAACAGCGTCGCTTCTTCCCCACGGAGCTCGGCGAAACGGTCGAGAAGGTGATGGTCAAGCAGTTCCCCGACATCTTCAACGTCGGCTTCACCTCCGGCATGGAGCTCGAGCTCGACAAGGTCGAGGAGGGAGAGCTCGGCTGGCGGCAGGTGCTGGCCGACTTCTGGGGACCGTTCGACAAGTCGCTCAAGAACGTGCCCTTTGGCGCGCTCATCGCCGAAGCGCACGATCTCTCGGCGCTCGTCAACGAGCGGTGCCCCGACTGCGGCGGCAAGCTCGAGCCGCGCGGAGGATTCTTCGGGCCGTTTCTGGCGTGCGAGAACCATCCGAAGACGTGCAAGTACACGCGTCCGCTCAAGGGCGAGAAGGCGAAGCCCAAGCTGACGGACATCCCCTGCCACCTCTGTGGCCAGATGATGGTCGTTCGCCAGGGTCGAAGCGGCGAGTTCCTCGGGTGCAGCACCTTCCCCAAGTGCAGGGGCACCCGTTCGATGCCGACGGGCGTATTCTGCCCCAAGGATGGCGGAGAGCTCGTTGAGCGACGCTCGAAGAAGCGCGGCACGGCGTTCTACGCGTGCTCGAACGAAACGTGCGACTTCGTGGCGTGGAACAAGCCGATCGCGGAGGTCTGTCCGGAGTGCGCGTACGTGGGCGCCGAGATGAAGTTCACCAAGGCGCGTGGCGACTTCCGAAAGTGTCTCAAGTGCGGCAACGAGTGGGATGTGCCGGCGACGCCGGAGCCACTGGACATCGAGGAGCCGGCGCTGGCGGGATAGGCGCGCTTCGAGCGCGTCTGTTGGTGAACGGTTTGTCGGTTTACGGCCGGCCTCGGGAAGTTCTTGCGTCCCGAGGCCGTATTCGTTCACCGTACACGGTTCACCGTTCACCGCGGTGCATCGCGCCGTGGCTCACCGATCAGCGCCCGCGTCAGTAGCTTCGCCTCATGAAACTCAGCCTTGTCTTCGTGGTGATCGCCCTCGGCGCGCGCCTGTTCGCATCGAGCGCGCCTGCTGGTGCACAGAGCGCCTCCCCGGGCCCCACCGCGCCCGCGCCCTCCAAGGCCGATCTCGCGCGCGCCATGCGCGTGCTCGCCAAGGCGCCGGTGATCGACGGTCACAACGATCTTCCCTGGCGCATCCGCGAGGACAGCGTGCACCCGCGCGACGTACGCGCCTACGATCTGCGCACGCGCGCTCCCGGCATGACGGATATCGCGCGGCTGCGCGCGGGTCGCGTGGGTGGTCAATTCTGGTCCGTCTACATCCCGGGCGAGCGCGGGGATGCGCTCTACGCCGCGAACGGCGCTGTCTCCAGCATTCCCGGGTACGCGCGCGTGCAGATGGAGCAAATCGACATCGCGCGGCAGGTGATCGATGAGCAACCGGCGCTCGAGTGGACGCTGACGGCGGCGGCACTGCGCGCGAGCTTCCGAAAGAAAACCATCGGCTCGCTGCTGGGCCTCGAGGGCGGGCACGCCATCGAGAATTCGCTCGCGGTCCTCCGCCAGTACTACGGACTGGGCGCGCGATACATGACGCTCACGCACAATGTCACTCTCGAATGGGCCGACGCCGCGCTCGACAGCGCGAAGCACGGCGGGCTGACGCCGTTCGGGCAAGAGGTGGTGCGCGAGATGAACCGAATCGGCATGCTGGTCGACCTTTCGCACGTGTCGCCGGGCACGATGAGCGCCGCGCTCGGCGTGGCCGAAGCGCCAGTCATCTTCTCGCACTCCGGCGCGCGCGCGCTGGTGAACCATCCGCGCAACGTGCCGGACTCCATCCTCGCGCGCGTGACGAAGAACGGCGGAGTGGTGATGGTACCGTTCGTCACCGCCTTCGTCGCCCCGGCGGTGTACGCGGACGATGAGGCGCTCGAGGCCGAAGTGGCGGCGATCCGCGGCCGCCGCGGCAGAGACACCGCGGGCATCGCCGCGGACTCGCGCGCCTGGCGCGCCGCGCACGCGCGTCCCACCGCGACCATCGCGCAGGTGGCGGACCACATCGAGCACGTGCGCCGCGTGGCCGGTGTCGATCACGTCGGCATCGGCAGCGACTTCGACGGCATCTCCGAGAACGTCGTCGGGCTGGAGGACGTCTCCAAGTTCCCCATGCTCTTCGCCGAGCTCGCGCGGCGCGGCTGGAGCGACGCCGACCTCGCGAAGCTGTCGAGCGGCAACGTGCTCCGCGCGCTCGCTCAGGCGGAGCGCGTGGCCGCGCGTCTGCAGCGCGCGCGCGGCCCATCCACCGCGACGATTCAGCAGCTCGACCGGGACGTGAAGCCGCGTCCCTGAGCGCCGCTGCACCCGCCCGGCACGCGCAGTAGCTTGCGCACATGCGAGACGCTTCTCCCCTCCACATCATCGGCGGCGGCCTCGCGG
>JBDSDB010000085.1:0-3420 GCA_039920785.1 Gemmatimonadaceae bacterium | reverse complement strand
CGCGTTCGACGCGCACCGATTCGATCCCCGCGCGTGCATCCGACACCAGTGCCGCCCCGGCGCCGGAACGCGCGGCGGATCCCGCGCCTGTCGCGGCGCTGATCGACGCGCTGGGCACCAGCTCGCCCGGCGCGACCGTCGTGGGCACACCGGTCTCGGCGAGCGTGCCGCTGTCGTGGCTGTTTGGGCTCCTGTCCATCTGCCTGCTCGGGGAATGGGCCTCGCGGAGGATGCGCGGGGCGCGCTGAGGCAGAGAACGGCAACTGCAAGTACACAGGAAACTGCAGTACCGAGTACGCGGATTGGCATACGGCCCTTCCCAATTTGTGGAGGGCTGACCGCGGCGACGACCCCTGACCGTCGCAGCGCGTTTCACCAAGAGCTTGGTAGGGCGAGTTCCGCCCTGCGTTTCCGCCGTTCACTCCTGGGCGGGTTTGGTTGCCCTCACATGGAGTCGCACGGCGTTCGTACCAGCCTTCAGAACGAGGCCCGAATCGGGATGGCCAGTATGCCAATCTCCGTACCTGGTACCGCCGTTTCCTGGCGTACTCGCCGTTGCAGTTGAAACTTGCCGTTGGCATGTTGTACATGTCGAACGTGCCACCGCCGTCGCCAATGGAGCAACGAGCACGCATGCCAAGGAATCGCCGACACATAGCCGCCACCGTCGCGCTCCTCCACGTCGCCGCGGCGCCGCTTGCCGCGCAGCAACTCGCCAATGGGAGACTCGAGGGGATCGTCAGGGAGAAGGTCGCCTCCCGCTCGGTCAGCGCCGCGTCGGTCTCGCTCGTGCGCTTGGAGTCGGAGACGAGCATCACCTTCAGCGCTCGGCCCGACGTGCGCGGCCGATATCATCTCGATTCGCTGCCCGCGGGCCGCTATCTGGTCCAGCTCAGCAGCCCCACGCTCGACTCGCTCGACCTGGCGCTCCCGGGGAGCGAGCTGCGCATCTCGGGCGGCAAGACGTCTCACGTGGATATGCCTCTCCCCTTCGGTGCACAGCTGCGTGATGCGATCTGCCACGGCCTGACCCTCGCAACGGGGAAGGCCGCCATCGCGGGCCGGGCGATCGACGCCGACACCGACCAGCCGATCGCCGGCGCGGACGTCGTCGCCGCCTGGACGGAGATCTCCGTCGACAGGACTACCCTCAAATCGAAGACGCAGCGGCGAACCGCGGTAGTCGCGACGGGATCCCGTGGCGAGTACCGGATGTGCGGCGTGCCGAGCGCAACACCGCTCACGATGCAGCTGCAGCATGCGGGGCGAGCGGGCGCCCTGCTTCGCCTTTCCATCTCCGAGGATGAGGGCGCCGTCGTGCGCGACGTCTCGCTGAGTCCACGATCCGCGCCGACGATCGCCGCGCTCGATTCCGTGGAGCGCACGCTCGACACGACCTCCGCCGATTCCACGAGACAGGAGCTGCAGCTGACCGGCACGGCGACGCTGATCGGCCGGATCAGCGGAGCCGGCGGACTGCCTCTGCCGAACGTCCAGGTCCGGGTGCGCGATGCGCGATCCACCGCCGTCACCGACAGCAGCGGACGGTTCGTCCTCGCCAACCTGCCGTCGGGCACCCAGCTCGTCGTCGTGCGACATCTGGGCTACGCGCTCACGGAGCTCCCCGTCGAGCTGCGGACCGACCGAAGCGTGGCCCACGACGTGAAGTTGACGCGCGCCGCGATACTGGATTCCGTCCGCGTGGTGGCGGCTCGCTCGACCTACGCGGAGTTCGAGCACAACCGCAGGATCAACACGCTGGGGAAGTTCATCGCACAGGGCGAGATCATGCGGCGCGATCCCAAGGAGACCGCCGACCTGATGGCGACACTGGGCGGATTCAAGATCGTCGGCCGCGGCGCTCAGGCCAAGGTGTTCGTGCAGGGGGCCTCTGTGGCGCAGCCGCTGTGCCGGGAGGCGAACATCGTCATCAATGGCCTGGACGGGATGTCGATCAACGACGTCGCACCGCGGGACATCGCCGGGATCGAGGCGTACCGCGACGCCGTCTCGGCGCCGTCGAACGTCGTTCACAAGTCCGACTGTGGCCTGATCGTGATCTGGCTGCGGAACGTCGCGAACCAGCGGCCTGCCTCACCCGGACCCGCACCGCTGCGAGGCAACGGCTATCCGTGACCCGACGGCGGTGGTGAGCGCTCTGCTATCTTGACGCATGCCACGGTTGCGGCATCATCGCTCCGGCGGCGACGCGCCGGCCACTCTCACACGTGCACGCGACCGACATGAAGACTGAGCGAGATCCAACCACTGGGGCCGTCGTCGCGAGCATCGCGATCGTCATCGGGCTCGGCATCGCCATCCTCGACATGATGGCCGACAACCTCCCCCTGGTGCTCATCCTCATCGTCGTCGCCGCGAGCGTGTTCGGCGCCGCCGCTCCGCGATGGTCTCTGCTCTCCGGAGCGTTCCTGGGGATGATGCTCCCGCTCGCGCAGGTCTACGTGACCCGCTTCGACCTGAACCTCCCACACCCGATGCACGGCTTCTACTTCGGCGTGCTGGCGATCGGCCCCTCGATCCTCAGCGCGCTGTTCGCGATGCTGATCCGCGACCGCATCGACGCGTTTCGCGAGGCCAGGCGGCCTCGCGTCACGGTCGAGCACAGAAGCCCGCTGACGAGCCGGAACCGAGGGTGACGAGCAGCCGCCGGCGCGCGGCGGGCTACTCGGGCACCGCGAAGATGTCGAAGTGCGACCACCGGTTCATCTCCGCCTCCGTGAGCCGGTCGCCGAGGTAGTGTTCGTCCGAGTCGTACCGATGCACCTCATAGCCCGCGTCGCGTAGCTCGCGCCAGAACAGGCGCCGCTCCGCGTCGGGTGCGTGGCGGTAGATCTCGGATTTGAGATACGGACGCGTGCGCATGATGAGCGGCAGCAGCGACGCGACGACCGTGCGATCGTAGCCTTCCGCGTCCACTTTGATGAGGCGCAGCCGTTCAGTCTCCTCGCGGAACTCCGCGTCCAGATAGCGCGCCAGGTTGCGGCCCTGGACGGGAAGCTTGAAGAAGTGGGCATGCTTCCTCGCGGCGACGGCCTCGAGCAGGCCACCGTTGCAGAAGCCCGAGTCCGAGTACTCGAATTCGAACGCCGCATCCTCCGCGGTGGCGGCGAACATGAGCGGATAGATGTTCGTCGCGCGCTTGTTGAGCGCCGTGGTGGCGAGCAGCACCTTGAACACGTACGGGTTCGGCTCGAGCGCGAACACCGCGCCGGTCGGGCCGGCCGCCAGCGCGAGCGGCAACGTTGAGTCGCCGGCGTGAGCGCCCACGTCGATGGCACTGTCGCCCGGCCGGATGTACCGCCGCGCCTCGTCGACCATTGCCTGGGTGATGGACGTCTTCCACCGCAGCGCGCCCGGATGCTGCCACTGCGCGAACCCGACGTCGCCGTCGCGCTCCAG
>JBDSDB010000084.1:0-20200 GCA_039920785.1 Gemmatimonadaceae bacterium | reverse complement strand
GATGTCCATCGAAGGCGTCGACGACACCATCGCGGCAACGATCATCATGCGCGGTCTCTCGTGGCCGGACGCGTTTCCCGCCGATGACCGTCGCCTTCGCCGCGCCACCGGAACGACCGATGCGGACGCGCTGCGCGCCGTCGCCGAGCAATGGCGTCCGTGGAGAGGATATGCCGCGTTGCATCTCTGGCGTGCCGACGCTGAACAGTCGGTCGATAGCGGAATGGCGGCGGACTAGCAGCCCTCACCTGGGGCTCACCTAGGCCGGCTTGCTCGCCCCTGTGAGCCGCAATCCCAATGGGCCACGGCGCAACCTGCTGCTCGCGCACGAGGCGCGCGCCACCTTGCGTGCGGAACAACAAAAGACGAAGTATTCGCTCGGCGATCTCCCGACCCGCAGCGGGCATCACGTCCAGCTCGAGGAGTCCGAGCTCGTCGTATCAGTCGTCGAACAGCGAGTCGCGGCAACGCGCGACGTAATCGTGGACAGCACGGCGCGGAGGATGACTTGATTCGAGAGCCGAAGAGTGAAGCCGACAGACCACGGATGAAGCCCTCCGCCGACTCGACCACCTTCGAGGACATCGCGCTCTGGCGCGAAATGTACCGATTGGAGATGGGTTGCCAGATCATCCACGACTCCATCCACACGCGCCAAGGCTGGACGCGGGAGTACCTACTCAGCCTGGAGGGAGTTGCCGTCGGTTACGGCTCCGTTGCCGTCGCCGGTCCGTGGAGTGAGAAGCCGACGGTGTACGAGTTCTACGTCGTTCCCCATCAACCTCGACTGCACGCGTTCGAGCTGTTCGAGGCGTTGCTCGCGGCCAGCCGCGCGGTGGCGATCGAAGTGCAGAGCAACGACACGCTCACGACGGTCATGCTGCACACGTTCGCTCGAGACGTGAGGAGCGAATCGATCCTCTTCCACGACAAGGTCCCGACGTCACTCTGTCCGGCCGGCGCCGCGTTTCGTGAGCCTACGGCGACGGAAGCTCCGGACGAGCCCGGAGATCAACGGAGATGGTGCGGCGTCGTGGAGATGGACGGCAAGGTTGCGGCGAGCGGGGGCATCCTCTTCCACTACAATCGGCCATATGGCGACATCTACATGGAAGTCGCCGAATCGTTTCGCGGACGCGGCCTCGGTTCGTTTCTTGTGCAGGAACTGAAGCGCGTGTGCTATGAAGGCGGCCACGTGCCGGCGGCGCGGTGCAACCCGAGCAACCTCGCGTCTCGACGAGCGTTGCAGAGGGCGGGTTTCGTTCCGTGCGGACATATCCTCACGGGGTCGGTCCGGGATGATCTCTAACGCAAGTCGAGAACCGAACATGGCCATTCTGGCATTGCTGTCCGGTGGGATCCTTCTCGCGGCGCTAGCGGCGGTATGGCGAGCGCGCGACCGCGGTCCGAGCACGAAGCGCATGTCGTTGCTCGTCCTTCTCTTGGCGATCGTGGCGGTTGGCCTGGGTTGGTACATCATTCGCGGCGGCTGATCGCGATGAACACACCACTCCGCGCGGCGAGCCTCAACTCCGCTGCCGCTCGTAGTGCAGGCCCACCACACCGCTCGGATATGGTGTCGCCGACAGCAGCTTGAACGTCGCGTACGTCCCGTCCGGCAGCACGCGCTTGCCACCGCCCAACGTCAGCGGGTAGAGGAGCAGATGCAGCTCGTCGACGAGGTCGTGCGTGAGGAGCGCGTGGACGAGCTGGCTGCTGCCGTCGGTCAGGATGTTCTTTCCCGGTTCCGCCTTGAGTGCACGCACCGACTCGATCACGTTTTCGCGAATGATCGTCGTGTTGCGCCACTTCGGCTCCGTGAGCGTGCGCGAGACGACGTACTTCTTCGGCGCGTTCATCAGGTCGCCGAAGAAATCGCCGGCCGGTAGCGGCTCGAATGCGTCCGCGTGCGTGACGTAGGTTCGGCGACCGAGCAGCAATGCGTCGGCGTCCTGCATCGTCGCGACGAAGTTCCCGCCGATGTCGTCGTGCCAGTAGGGAATGGTCCAGCCGCCGTGCTCGAAACCGCCATCCCGATCTTCGTCCTTGCCTCCCGGTGCCTGCATCACGCCGTCCAGCGACATGAACTCGGATACGATCAGCTTTCTCATGGGAAGCTCTCCGTTGATGGGTCTGCGTGGTTGACGTCCGTCGCGTTGCGCGGTCGTCGACGCGACGATGAGTCGCGCCTTCTACCACACGTCGAACGAGCATCGGCTGAATCGACATCGGTTGTCACACGCCGAGTCGTCGCTCCTACACCGCCACGATCGCCGCCGCCCACCGAAACGGCCCCCACTCCATCACCAGCGTCCCGTGCCCGTCGTCCGTCGGAACGATCGAGATCGTGAATTGCTCCGCGACAGGCGTCGCGCGTGTCTCCGTCGTCATCGGCGCCCGGCCGAGGTCGCGCGAACGCGTGTAGCTCGTCCCCCACTGCCCCGCCTGTGTGTTGACCACCAGCTCGACCGCGCCGTTCTCGCGTGGAATGGTCCAGAGGGTGTACGTCCCGGGAGCGATCTGCAATCCCGCCAACGTGATCGGCGCCGACGTCGTGAACTGCGTGGCGGCGTTCGCGCCGGTGCGCCACACGAAGTCGTACGGGATGACGTTGCCGAGCAGCTGCCGTCCGCGTGCGAGTGGGCGCGAGTAGTCGACGCTCACATTGGCAGAGCCGATGCTGGCTCGCACCGTGTCCCGCACGCTCAACTGCTTCGCCGCACCGTTCTTCGCTTCGAGCGCGGCAAACCGCTCGCCGATCGTTTTGACGTCCGGCGGCTCGCTGAGCCGGTCCACCTCCACGCCATACGTCGTCCGAGCACCGGAGTAGTGGAGCAGATGGCGGCTGGAGTCGAGCGTCGCCTCGCCGGTGCCGGACAGCCAGTCGTGCTGGATCTCCGCCTTGCCCCCGGGCATCACTCGCACGATCCCGCTGTGCAGCGGAAAGCGATCGAACTCGCGATCGATGTAGAACTGCCGCAGCCGCGCCGTATCGACCTTCAAAGCCGCCGTTCGCCCCAGCGCCGCGGCGAAGTAGAGCTCGTAGAGACTGTACATCTGCGGCAGATGCGCCATGGCGATGTTGCCACCCGTGGCGAAGGCGTAGCTCTTCACGCCGGTGCCGTCGCGCTTCGTGAGGTGCACCGAATCGCTCCCCACCTCGGCAACGATCTTTCGCTCGCGCTGCTCTGCGGGCTCGCTCGGTGTACGGATGTCCATCGTCAGACGCTGGATGCCGCCATCAGGTCCGAGCGTGATCTCGGTGTGCCGCTGTCGCACTAGGGGAAATCGGTCCACCTCGTCGCTCGTGAGTGTGTTTCCCTGTCGCACCACGCTCTCCACCGAAACCGTATCGCGGCCGAGCCGGGCGACGAACCCGTAGCGTTCGGCGGGCTGCTCGGCGCCGCACGCCTCCAGGAAGAGTACGGCGAGAAATAGTCGTTTCATTGTCGTTGCGGGGCGACGGGAAGCCGGCGATCAACCACGCTCGCGGCGCGAGGTTCAGCGGCTGACCGACAGCATACGTCGCGACCCATCGACAAAGCAACGCGCAATATGGTTCTATCAGAGGTCCATGCCGTAGTCGGTCGCGACCACGTCGGTGAGCGCGGGGATCGCCTCGCCCGACGGTCCCTTCACTCGAGCTCCTCCCTCGCGCCGATTGATCTACACCTGCGTATTGCGCGGCCGCCTACGACCGAATGCCGCGTCCCACACGCGGGCGCGACCCGCCGCCCACCACCGTGCCAAAGATCCCTCCGGCTGCAGCGCCGATCACCGTGCCCTTCACGCTGTGCCCGGTCACCGCACCGAGGATGGCTCCGGTGGCCGCGCCGACGATCGCACTCTGCGCGCGAGTCGGACCGCGGCGTACCGTGCTCGATGCGCTCGACGTCTGGTCGACGTCCGGCTGCGGACGCTGCGTCGCGACCACGCCGCTTCCGGCCGAGTTGCCGCCGGACGCGCTCTCGACTTCCTGCGCGGTGCTGACGGCCGACTGTTCGACAGTTGTCTTCGCCACCACTCGCGGCTCCGACGTCGGCGACCCGTGCGTCACGCGCCGCCTCGTTGCTGCCGACGCTATCGACGCGCGCCGCACTTTCGGAGCGCTCTCGCTGACGCTGCCGCCCAGCACACGAGTCTCGGACTGCGACAGCTCGTGCACGCGCTGGCGCGCTTCGGCCGACTCGGCCGTCGTCGGCACCAGCGCCAGATAGCGACAGAATGCCGACTTCGCCTCGGCGCGGTCACCGAGCGCCTCGCTCATGCGGCCAAGACGGTAGGCGGCCGATTTGTTCGTCGCGTCGAGTTGGAGCGCGCGACGCAACAGTGTCCTCGCTTCCGTCATGTTGCCTTGTATTTCCGCATCCTGCGCCTGCGAGGTGAGCTCCTTGGCCTGAGTCTGATCTGCCGCGGCGGGCTGGGCTGCGAGCGTGATTGTACCGCACGCGGAGGGCAGCGGAACCTGACGCGCCTCGCGATCGATCTCGACCCGCGCGGCTAGCGTGCGGTCCTGCGAGAGGAGCTCGGTCCCATTCGAATCGTCATGCGTGGAGCAGGCCGCTACCGCGGCGACGATCACGAGCACGGACAGAGGAGAGCGGTGCACTGGAGCCTCCGTTCCCTGGGGAGATTTGGCAATCGCGAATGGCGTGCGTGCTGGCTTTGCGGGCTCTGCGGAACGCGGACATCCGTGGTTGCGAGCCGTCCGGCAACCGTATGTAAAAGCAGGCGATGTGCCGATGCGCGAGGCCCTCTACGCGCCCTCGAGGGCATGAGGTGTCCACAGCGATGACGCGCCATCGTCTATACCATGGGACGAGTGCGCCAGCGTGCGGCAGGGCCCGTTGCGGCTGACTGGCTAGAGGGTACTCAGCCGGCCATTCTCACTAGAACGTCCGACCACTACGATTCACCAACCTGCTCAGGCGTCGTGCCCTCTCGCGCCAAGCTCACCGCCCGTCACCAGCTCGATCTCATGCGCACCGCTCTGCCCACGCGGTAGGCCGCGCGTGGCGAAGCGCACCGGACTCGCGTACGTTGGCGTCATGGAGAGCGAGAGGAGCGAAGAGCCGAACTTTGAGCCGCGTGATCCCGACTTCGAGCGCCGCGTCCACAGGAGCTTCGCGCGGCAAGCGGTGATGCAGCTGCTCGGCGTCGTCATGGAGCGCGTCGCGCCGGGTGCGGTCGATCTCACGCTGCCCTTCCGAGCCGACCTCACGCAGCAGCACGGATTCCTGCACGCGGGCATCGTCACCACGGTCGTCGACAGCGCCTGCGGCTACGCGGCGCTCAGCCTGATGGAGCCAGGCGCCGCGGTGCTGAGCGTCGAGTTCAAGGTGCAGTTGCTCGCCCCGGCGCGCGGAGCGTGGTTCCGTGCGCTGGGCCGCGTGGTCCGAGCGGGCCGCACGCTCACGGTGGTGGCGGGCGAGCTGCGCGCGTTGGTGCACGCGCCCGCAGCAGCGGAGTCAGAAAAGGGTGAGCTCGTGGCGCTGCTGAACGGGACGATGATGACCGTGCGCGGTCGCCCGGACCTCGCTGACTAGCAGAGATCACGTCGCATTGCTGAGGGCTTCGCGGCGCCATAGCTTTGAGCCAGCATCCCACCTTCGTCAGGAGCTCCGTCGTGCGTCACACTCCACGCCGTCCGCTGATCCTGACGTGCATGCTGGTCGCTATTGCTTCGGGCTGCGGGACATGGCATCAGCGGGAGCTTCCGACCAGTTCCACGAACACTGCGGTGGCGGGTGGACGGCTGGTGCGGGTGACGCTCAGCAACGGCATGGAGGTAATGCTCTCTAGTAGCCGGGTGATCGGAGACAGTCTCGTGGGCGACGCGGGCTCGCCGCCGCGCCGCCTGGCTCTCGCGACCAGTGAGATCCGCTCGGTGGAAGAGCGCGGCGGCAGCGGCAAGCGATCGGCGCTGCTCGGGGTCGGGATCGGAATTGGAGTTGGTGCACTCGTAGCGGTAGTCGCCGCGGTTGCTACCTTTGCGTTCATTATCGGCCACCTCTAGGCGGCGCGTCTTCTCGCGCGTGCCTGTCGCCGGACGAAGCCGCCGAGTCGATCCGCCCGATCCGAGCGAGGTACTCGTGACAGTCTCCTCTCCACCCCCACACGCCGGCGTGCACTTCCCGCCGCCGCTCCTCTACGTGGCCGGCATCGCCGCCGGATGGGCGCTCGACCGCTGGCGGCCGCTCCCGATTGCCGATGGCTGGTCGCTTGGTCGCGCCGCCGTCGCCGTCGTCTGCTTCGCCGCGTTCGCCGCGCTCTCCGTCGCCGCGTTCGCCCTCTTTCGCCGCAACCGGACCTCGATCATCCCGAACCGTCCCGCCACGGCGCTCGTCACGGAGGGTCCGTACCGGTTCACACGCAATCCGATGTACGTCAGCCTCGCCGCGCTCTACGTCGGCGTCACCATGGCCTTGAACAGCTGGTGGCCGTTGGCGCTGCTCCCGATCGTCGTGCTCGCGGTGGACCGGATGGTCGTCGCGCGAGAGGAGCGCTATCTCGCTGACGCGTTCCCCTCGGAATACAAGGCGTATCGGGCGCGCGTGCGCCGGTGGATCTGACTCCCCACGTTCGGGTCAGCGGACGTTGCGAGTGCGCCCGCTGCGAACGCATCGCCGCTACCTGCCCTGTGCCAGCGCGGTGATGCCCTGGCTCAGTGCCTTCGACTTCCAGTCCTTCAACTTCTGCGGTGTGTCCTTGAAGAACTGGTACAGGTCCGCCGAGATGATGAACGACTGGCCGCGCGAGCCCGAGTCATCCTTCTTTCGCCACGCGTACCCTGCCTTCACCGACTGGCCGAGATGCAGCATGGCGCCCGCGCCGATCCGGCGCTGATCGGCCAGCGTCACGATCGCGGACGCACCCCAGTAGAAGGAGCGACTGGCGTTGTAGACGAGGTAGCCCACCGGTTCGAGTGTGACGACGTCGGTCGTCTGTAGGTTCGTGAGATCGTCGAGCGACTTCACCCGCGATCCGACGAGCTCGAGACCGAGCGCCGGGTGCAACAAGATTTTCTGCGTGCGTGGTGGGTCGAAGCTCCTGGCGTCATATCCGCGGCTGTTCAACGCGAGCTCCCACGGGTACTGCGAGTATCCCTTGGAGCCATAGTTGTCCCACCGCGTCACCGCGGCCTTGAGCGCGTCCGTCGCGCTGGCCCGAGCGGGAGCAGCGTACGCCGAGAGCAGTCGCCCCATCGCCAGCGCCGTCCAGCACACGGCCCGACGTGACTCCGCATCGAGCGGCGAGACGTTCAGCGCAGGCGGGAAGCGGAGGAAGAGCGTGTACTCGTTCGTATCGTTGCCGACGGGCCGAGCGATGCCGAACCGCGCCGTCTTCACGGCCTGCAGCGTCGATCGTCCCCCGGCCGCCTCCTCTTTCACGATCTCCGAATAGGTCGCTCCGAGTTGGGTGAGCAGCTGCTGCCGCTCGGCGGCGCCGAGAAGCGGATCGGCGAGGACGCTTCGTCGCACCGAGTCGACGAGGAACACCCACTCGTTTCTGGCCATGCGCTCGGACATGCGACCGTACGCCACATCCGGGTGCGACGGACGCAGCGTCTCGGCGACCTTGTCCGGCGCGATCAGGAACTGGACGTCGCACGTCTGCGCGACTTCACCCTGCGCCCACACCGACGCGGGCATGACCAGCGCCGCGAGGGCGAGCCTATGGGCACGCAACTCTCGCCTCCTCTGCTGCCGCCAGGAACTGAACGCCGCCGATGACCAGTGCGTTGGGGTCCGCGCCCGTCTGCGCGAGGGCGATGATCCTCTGCGCCGCCGACTTGAAGTGAGTGAGCTCGGCGATGCACTTCGGCTCCGGGAGCGCGTCGTACTGGGTCTTCGCCTTCTTGAACTGGGGCGCGCTCACCGCAGCGCTGCCGAACAAGCCACGGTAGACGAGAGCGTGCACGCGAGGGTCGGCGAGATAGTGCGTGAAGCTATGCACGTCGAACTGCATGACCTTCGTGCCGCTTTCGCCCTCGATATAGCGGCTTCCCCACCCCAACGGTCCGAATGGCCGGACCGCCGGAAAGGGATCGAGCGCATGGCGGAAGTTGTAGTACGAATTGAAGTAGGACGGCTGGTCGACCGAGGTCGCGGGGCGTACCACCGATTGATAGACTCTGGGAACGGTCTCCAGCACGCGACCGACGTTCGCGCACATGAAGATGCTGTCGAACGTGAAGTTGTCCGCGAGCCAGGCATTGTTCGGCCCAGCGGGCGTCGGGATCGGCTGTGTGCCGAGCAGAGCGAGCGCGTCGTGCGCGACTGCGGTGCCGAGACTGTAGGCGAGGACCGAAGCCGAAACGATCTGCCCGTCGCGCGAGGCCTCCTCCAGCTTTTCGGCGATCGCGTCACGCACACGCACACGCACCTCGGCCGTCACGATCGAGAAGAAGCGATAGAGGAGCACGTCGACGACGTGCGTCCAGAAGAAGTTCTTCTCCACTTCGTCCGCATGCTCCAACCATCCCAGCACCCTGGAGAGATCGACGCCGAACTCCTTTGCCTTCGCGCTGAGCGCCTCGGTGGAGGCGCCCCATTGCTTCAGGTATCGATCGAAGACGTGGTCGTACTGGATGGGGATACAGTCCACGAGATCGGCGAAGGTTCTCTTCGTTGTCCCGTCGGCCGGATCCGTCGTGATCCACGAATAGTCGTAGGTATCGGGGAGCTCGTTCAACTGCGCGATCGTCTCCTTCGCCCACTCCTTCTCGAACCGCCCCATGCCGTGGAGGAGAAACAGTATCGTCTTCGCCATCTGTCACCGGTGGTTTGGAGTGCGCTGCTCGAGTGCGGGTCGCGACGCCGTGCGAGATGGCGGATGCGTGACGGTCTGCCCGAGACTGCGTTCGCGGCCGTGACGTGGAGCTAACTGGCATTTTGGAGGGAAACAGTGCCGCGGCGTGAGATCACGTGCCAAGGATTCTCTTAGCCCGTCCGCACCCGCCGCTCCTCCTCCACGTACGCGACCGCTCCCTTCACCGGTACGATCCCCTTTCCATACCGTTGCGCCCACAGCTTGGTGAACTCGGCGCCGAGGAGCAGAATCATCGACGTGTAGTAGACCCAGATCAGTACGAGCGCGAGCGATCCAGCCGCGCCGTAGACGCTCCCCGGATCGGAGTTGCCGAGGTAGAGCCCGATCACCGTGCGGCCGAGCACGAACAGCAGTGCGGTGCCGATCGCGCCGGCGCGCACGTCGCGCCAACTGATGCGCGCGTCGGGCACGTAGCGGAACATGATCGCGAACAGAAACGCGATGAGCAGGAAGCTGCCGATCGCCGTCGCAAACTGAAGCAGGACGGGCGGCGTGCCGAACTGCATCGTCAACGCCTGACCGATCGCGGCGATCACGGTGCTCAGCGCGAGTGAGATGAGGAGGAGAAACGCGACCGTGATGAGGATCCCGAACGAGAAAACCCGCTTCACGAGAAAGACCTTGACCTGATTCCGGTGCGGATCGGGCTTCACCCCCCACGCCTTGTTCAGGGCGGCCTGCAGTTGCGCGAACGACGCGGTGGCACCGAGTACGAGCGCCACGATGGACACGATGGTGGCCACCGACGCAGCGTGCTCCGAACGATTCGCGTTGCTGATGATCGCCGCGACCTGCGTCGCCGCGCCCGACCCCACGAGCTTGCTCACCTGGCCGACGATCGCGCGCTCGACCTGCTCGGAGTTGGTGACGCGTCCGACCAGCGCCAGCAGGAGCGTGAGCAGCGCGGGGAGCGAAAAGAAGGTGGTGAACGAGAGGGCGGCGGCCATCGTGGAGCAGCCGTCGCTGAAGAAAGCGAAGATCGTCGCCCAGATAAGTCCCAGGAAGCCGCGTACTGTCGCGACGACGCCCGGCTTCTCGAGCTCCTTGGCGGATTCCTGGGCTTTCTCGACGCCGTCCTCTGGCTGCTCGAGGACGGGGGCGTTCTGCAGCTTGGGGGACTCATTGCGCATGACGTCCGATCGAAACGCATCCCTCACGCCACGCGTGAAGGTTCGCCAATTTCACTCGCGCCGAAGTATCGACTCGATCTGCCGGAAGTGATTGATGTCGTGTCCCGCGTAGTACGCCACGATGTCGCGCACCGATTCGCGGCCGCGCTCCGCGTGGATCCCGAACCGGTCCCATTCGTCGGGCTCCAACGCGAGGAGCAGCACGAGGTTCGCCTGCCGCAGCGCGCGGAAGAGCGCGAGCGAGGTGGCCGGATCGCTCGACGCGTAGCGCCCCGTCGTGGCCCACACGTCCTGGTCGAACGCCTGGATGTCCGTCCCGGGCGCCGAGAGGATCATGCGGATGCGATACGCGCCGACGAGCTCGTCGTCGGCGAGGTGAGCGACGATCTCGCCCACCGACCACTTCTCCGGAGACGGCCGGCGCGCGAGCAGCTCGTCGGAGATTCCGTCGAGGAGCCTGGCGAGCGACGCGGGCGCCGACGCGAGCAAGGGGAGCGGCTCGCGAGTGCCGACGTGTCCGAGGATGCGTGCCTTGTACTGCTCCTGGGTCTCTGGCATTGCACCACCTTCAATCAGGCGCGCGGTCGCTACCGAGGGAGGGATGCACAAACATCCGGTTCGCGAGAGCGCGCCGCAAGGAGGGCCGTATACCCCGTCCGTCGCAGCGCCGTATCCTCTTTCATGCTTGCATCGCCGTTGCGGACGCGCTAGATGATGGGCATGTCGTCCCTCGACCGCGGCGTGGACCGGCCGGAAACGGATGCGCTCTTTCCGCTGGTGTACGATGAACTGAAACGCCTCGCACGGCACCACCGGCGCGAGGTGGATGCGCGAGCCACGCTCTGCACCACCGAGCTTGTGCACGAGGCATTCTTCAAGCTCGCCGGAGCCTCGGGTTCGAAATGGGAAGACCGCGCGCACTTCTTCGGGGCGGCGAGCCGCGCCATGCGGCAGGTGCTCGTCGACTTCGCGCGCAGTCGCCAGGCGCTCAAGCGTGGTGGCGACGTAGAGATGGTATCGCTGAGCCACGCGGGCACGTCGATCGAGATGGAGCTCGAGGAGATCCTCGAGCTGAACGACGCGCTCGACAAGCTGAACCTGGTCAGCGAGCGACTCCGCCAGATCGTCGAGCTGCGATACTTCGGCGGCCTGCCGGAAGAGGAGATCGCCAAGGTGCTCGGCGTGTCGGTCCGCACCGTCGCGCGCGACTGGCTCAAGGCGCGGCTCTTCCTCCTCAACGAGCTTCGGCCCCTGGCCTAGCTCTTCCGGTCGCGACATCTTCTCGGCCGGCGTGCGCGCTGGGAGCCACGCGACGAGCACGATCCGAGATGGCCGGAGGCGGGGACATGGATGTCGATCGCTGGCGCCGCGTGGAACGCGTGCTGGACGATGCGCTGGCACACGAGGAGGGCGAGTGGCCGACCATCCTCGACGAGTGCTGCGCAGGCGATCCTGCCCTGCGTCGCGAGGTGGCCGCCATGCTCGACCGTCTCGCCACGGCGCGGGGCTTCCTCGAACGCTCGCCCGCCGTGGTGGCGGAACTGGTCGCCGACGCGCGCGACCGCGAGACGGCGGCGTCCTTCGAGGGGCGGCGGGTCGGTGCGCATCGGATCGTGCGCGAGCTGGGGCGGGGAGGCATGTCCCGCGTGTACCTGGCCGAGCGCGCCGACGGCGTGTTCGAGCAGCGCGTCGCGCTCAAGCTCCTCCGCGCCGGCCTCGACACCGAGATCGACCAGACGCGTTTTCGTCTCGAGCGGCAGATCCTGGCGTCGTTGGCCCATCCGAACATCGCACGCCTCCTGGATGGCGGGGTGGCGGAGGACGGGCTGCCCTACCTCGTGCTCGAGTACGTGGAGGGCCAGCCGATCGACAGGTACTGCGAGGCGCACGCCCCCTCGATCCCGGACCGGCTCGCGCTGTTCGCCACGGTGGCTCGCGCCACGCAATACGCGCACAACAGCCTGGTCGTGCATCGCGACCTGAAGCCGTCCAACATCTTCGTCGCAGCGGATGGTACGGTGAAGCTGCTCGACTTCGGCCTGGCGAAGCTGCTGCAACCCGACGACTCGAGGCAGCAGCTGGCCACGCGCGCCGAGCATCGCTGGATGACGCCCGAGTACGCGGCGCCCGAGCAGATCCGCGGCGAAGCGGTGACGACGCTCGTGGACGTGTATCAGCTGGGCGTCGTGCTGTACGAGCTTCTCGCTGGACGGCTTCCATTCGCTGCCAAGACCCACAGCACGCGCGAGCTCGAAACAGCCATTCTCGAGGAAGATCCGCCGCTCCCCTCGTCCAACCGGCCGGCGTTGCGCGGCGATCTCGATGCGATCGTCATGAAGGCGCTCGCCAAGGAGCCGCTGCGCCGGTACGCCTCCCCGACGGCGCTGGTGGACGACCTGCTCCGCTATCGCGAGGGCCGGCCGGTGCTCGCTCGACGCGCCAGCGCTGGCTATCGGCTCCGAAAGTACATCCGCCGGAACAAGGTGGGCGTCACCGTCGGCGCGGTCGCCGCGATCGCGCTCGTTGGCGGCGCGCTGCGCGAACGGTCGCTTCGCGAGCGTGCAGAGCTGGAGGCGAGGAAGTCGAGCGCGGTCGAGGAGTACCTCGTGCAGGTGTTCGACGTCGCCGATCCGTTCGCACCACCCGACGGACGCGGTAGCGATTTGACCGCGCGCGCGATCCTCGATCGAGGTGCGTCGCGGATCGACTCGGTGCTCGTGGGCCAGTCCGACGTGCAGGCGGAGCTGCGGCAGGTCATCGGGCGCGTCTACAACAACCTCGGGCTGTTCGACCGCGCGGCGCCGATGCTCCGCCGCTCGCTCGCGCAGCGGCGCGCGCTGCTGGGCGATCGGGATGCCGCGACGGCGGTGAGCATCGATCATCTCGCGAGCGTCGTCGAGGAGCGCAACCGGTACGACGCCGCGGAGCCGCTCTACCGCGAAGCGCTCGCCACTCGCCGCGCGCTGTTCGGTGACCAGGACGTGCGCGTCGCCCAGAGCACGAACCACCTGGCGCTGATGCTCTGGCGGCGGGGCAAGTACGACGATGCCGAGCCGCTGTACCGGCAGGCGCTCGCCATCGAGGAGCGGCAGCTCGGGCGCGATCATCCCCAGACCGCGCAGACGGTGCACAACCTCGCGCAGACCCAGTACAGCCGCGGCAAGCTGGACGAGGCGGAAGCGCTCTACCGCCGCGCGCTGGCGGCAAAGCGGAAGGCGCTGGGCGACGCGCATCCAAGCGTCACGGTGAACCTGAACAACCTCGCCGTGCTGCTCGTGCGTGGAAGGGGAGAGCTCGTGGAGTCGGAGGCGCTGGCGCGCGAGGCGCTCGCCCTCGACCGGAAGATCTTCGGCGAGCGGCACGGCTATGTGGCGGCGAGCCTCGACAACGTGGCGACCATCCTCAAACAGAAAGGCGACTTCGCCGAGGCGCTCCCACTGTATCGTCAGGCGCTCGAGATCAACCGCGCGCTGCTGGGTCCGGAGCACGGCGCCGTAGCGCTCAACCTCAACAATATCGCCAACACCCTGCAGCTCACGGGCGACTACGCCGCCGCCATCCCCCTCTTCAGGCAGTCGGCCACGCAGTACGAGCATCTCGTCGGGGTGAAGCACGCCAACTACGTCACGGTGCGCCTCAACCTCGCCCGCGCGCTGCGCGAGTCTGAAGAGCGAGCGGAGGCGGAGCAGATTTACCGGACGATCGGCGCAGCGATGGATACGTCGAGGGCGAACCAGCGCAACGCGCTCCTGCAATCACAGCTCGGACTCGGCCAGATCCTCACGACGCAGGCGAAGCTGGACCAGGCGCGGCCGATGCTCGAGCACGTGCTCGCAGCGCAGCGCAAGCAGCTCGGCGACACGAGCTGGCGCACGGCGGAGGCTCGCCTGGCGCTCGGGGTGTGCCTCGCCGCGAGAGGCGATCGCGCCGGTGCCGAACCGCTGCTACGCGACGCGGCGGCGCTCGCCGATCGGGTGAAGCGCGCGCAGCCGCTGCTCGCGCAGCGCACCCGCACCGAGCTGGCGCGATTCCAGGCGAAGAGCACGGGCTCGCTGGCGGGCCGCTGACCGGCAGCCTGCCGACGAGCGGGATCACCGCCGGTCGATCGGCCGGTCGATCGGCAGCTTGCTCGGGACGTGCGCCGGAACGGCCTTCCGCAGGTCGCGCGCCGCGACGTCGGTGAGCGCGGTCATGTAGTCCATCAACTTGTCCACCAGCTCCGTCGTGAGCACGACACCCGCGAGCAGCGTGTCGCGCTGCTGCAGGATGGCCGTCGCGTTGTTGAGGAAGGAGGAACGCAGGTTCGCGTCGAGCGTCATCGGGTCGAACGCGAGCAGCTTGAGATCGGACTCGCTGTAGTGCTCGACGAACCCGCGCAGCGACGAGATCGCGCCGTCGTGGCCGTAGGGGCCGGTGAGCTCGACGTTGCGCAGCGGTGTCGTGCGGAAGCGGTATCTGTCGTCTTCCAGGCCTGTCACGTTCATCCGGCCGAAGTCGTCGCGATGACCGGGCCCGTTGCCCTGCCCGGGCCCGAACTGCGCCACCGCGACGTTGTGGAAGTCTTCGTCACTGAAGGTGGCGCCCGTGTGACAGATCGAGCACTTGAGCGTGAGGAAGGTCTGCGCGCCCTCGAGCTGGCGCATCGAGAGCGCCTCGTCCCTGCCGGCGAGGAAGCGGTCCCACGGCGAGTCGGTGAACGAGTACTCCGAGACGAAGAAGCCGGCGATCGCATTCGAGGCGTGCGCGAACGTCATGTCCGTGAATCGCGTGCCCGGATAGGCCGCCTCGAACATCGCGCGATATTCGGGAATGTCGCCGAGGCGCCGCATGACCGCAGACCAGATGCCGGTCATGTTGGAGTCGGGGATGGCGGCGAGCTCGTTGCCGGTGCCGCTCCGCATCTCCGCGCGGTTGGTGACGGGGAACATGCCGAGCGCCGAGATGGGGCCGAACTCGAACACCTTGGTCATCTTGGGCGTGAGCTGCGCGCCGGCCGGGCTGATGATCGCGCCCTGTGTGCCGGCCGCGACGCGCCCATCCCAGAACAGATGCCGCATTGCCGCCAGGTTGAACAGCGGCGGCGCGTTCCGCGGGATGAACGTGCCGTCCGGGTGCGTGCGCAGCGGCCCGAATCCCTTTGCTCCCTGTCCCACGGAGAGACTTCGGCCGTCGCCCGTCGCGAAATCCGGCAGATGGCAGGTGCTGCACGAGATGTCGCGATTGCCGCTGAGGATCCGGTCGAAGGTGAGCGCCTGGCCGAGGCGCACCAGCGTGCGGCGAACCTCGGGCGGGCGCTCGAGGGGAACGACGCCGCGCGCCGCCGCGAGCGCGCGGACGAGCTGCGGAAGAGTGCTCTCGTTCGCCGCCGACCTGCTGGCCGAGACAGGCGCGGTGATCGGGGCAGACGCGAGGTCGGTGGGCCGGTCGGTGCACGCGACGAGCGAGACGACGACGAGCAGCAGCGCGGCGCGGGGGAGCCACGTTCTCCTGGACATGACACGATCTCCAGTCTTCGACGGCGGGGATGGGGAGGAGCCGGCGGATCCGGGCAGGATGCCGCCTATGGAGACATGCGGAAATGATCGGAAGAATCGGACACTCGACGATTCATTGGACTCTCTCCCCCTCCTCGGCTCAGCGCGCGATCGTCCGCCGCAGGAACGCGAGCACAGGATCTAGGTACTGCGGCGAGAAGAACACTCCACCCCCATGGGCCGCGCCGTGGATGATGCGCAGCTCCGCCGCGAGTCCGAGCTTCTCGTACGCTCCCTGCAACTCGAGCGACTGGTTGACCGGCATCTGCGGATCCTGATCGCCATGGAGCAGGAAGAGCGGCGGATCCGCGCGATCGACGTGTCGCACGGGGCTCGCCAGCTCGGCGAGCGCGCGCGCCGAATCAGGTAGAGCGCCGAGCAGTCGCTCGAGCGCGGGGCGGCGCATGTTGAGGCCGAACGGCGTGGACTGCGCCAGGATCGTCGTCAGGTTCGACGCGCCGAAGTAGTCGACGATGGCCTGCACGCTCGACGATCGCTCGAGATTGCCGCCGACGGTGCCCTCGAGCTCGCGATGTCCGTTGGTGACGCCGACGAGCGCGGCGAGATGCCCGCCCGACGACGACCCCGCGATGGCGACGCGGTCGGCGCGGAAGCCGTACTGCGCCTGCCGCGCGCGGAGAAAGCGAATGGCGCCCTTGATGTCGTGCACCTGTGCGGGAAAGCGTGCGTCGGCCGATTGGCGGAAGTCCACGCTCGCGAGGGCGAAGCCGTGCTCGACGAATGCGCGCGGCGGGTTCGCCTTCGTACCCGTGGTCCACGCGCCGCCGTGCACCCAGACCAGCAGTGGAGGCGACTGGACGTTGGCGGGGAGGTAGAGGTCGAGCTTCAGCTCGCGACCGTCGACGGTGGCGTAGACGATGTCCTCGAGAGTGCGCGCGGATTGGGCGGCGGCGGCGCGCGGAGGCAGTACGAGCATCACGAGCCACGCGAGCGCGACGAATCGGAGCACCGTCGTCCTCATGGATCCTCGGCGAAATCGGCGGCGCGCCGGCGGCGGGCGGCGATGCGCATGTGACCTCTATCGGGTGTAGTACCCGGACCACTTTCGGCGATAGAGTGTGCGACGGCCGTGGCGTTCCCACAAGAGCATCCTCCGTCGTGAGCGAGTGAGCCGCGCGGCTCACCGCACCCGTGGGCCGAGATAGTCCCGCCGGAACTCCTCGTGGGTCTGCGCGGCGTCAGGGGTACCGAGCTCGTAGGTCGTCCCCGACGTGCACCAGGTGATGTGATCCGCCGCGTCGAGCAGCGTCGGTACCTCGTGCCCGGTGACGACGACCGCGCAGCCCTCCGCGGCGATGGATCGCAGAAGCCGCGTGAGCAGATCGTGATCGACCGGCGCGATGCCGCGATACGGCTCGTCGGCCAGCAGGCACTCGGGCTGCCGCACCAGCACCACCGCGAGCTCGGCGCGCCGGAGCTCCCCGCCGGAGAGCGTGTACGGACGCCGGTCGAGGAGATGAGCGACGCTCGCCAGCGACGCGGCCTCGTCGACCGTGCGGCGCTGATAGCGATCGTGATAGAACTGAAGCTGCCTTCGCAGCGTGAACGCCGACGAGAGCAGCTCATGATCGGGAAGATAGAACAGTCCTTCGCGGGCGAGCGACGCGAGCCGCGCGTGAAGACGCGATGTGCCACGGAAGTGCACGATGCCGGAATCCGGCGCGATCAATCCCGCGGCGATCTTGATCAGCGTCGACTTGCCGATGCCATTTCTTCCGAAGACGACGCGCAACTTTCCCGCTTCGGCGCGGAGCGAGGCGGCGGAGAGCACGCGACGGTCACCGAACGACTTGGAGACACAGTCGGCGACGAGGACGGGCACTTACAGGAGTGTCAGCGCGAGCAGCATCTCGCCGGTCACCGCCGTGAGAAGGAACAGTGACGCGAGCTGCGTCGTCGAGACGCCGAGGTTGTGCCAGAGCATCGTCTCGCGGCGGCGCCGGATGTCGACGATGCCGACGATGGTGCAGATGACGATGATGGCGATTGGATTGGGCAGGAGGCCCGACAGCACCATGAGGACCATACTGAGCGACGCTCTCAGGAGCAGCCACAGCACGACCGCGCGCATCGCGAGGGCGCTCGGCAGCGAACGGGAGACAAGGAGCGCTCTCATCGTGGCGCTGGCTACACCCGCTGCCATGACCGGTTCCGCGCCAGCGAAACACGCTGCCCGCTTCGCGCCCTGCACCCATCCCTGCGCGAGCCGAGCCGTCAGGTCGACGAGCTCCGCTCGCCGGTCATTGGCGTCGGGTAGGACGCACCGCAGGGGTGGGCGTCGGATTGAGCGGCTGAAGGAACGGATCCGCGCCGAGCCAGGCGAGCCTCGGATCCCGCGGATCGATCCGCGCAATCATCGCCTGAGCGCCCGCGGCGTCGCCCGTCTGCGCCAGCGCGATCGCCAGCATGCGCGCATCCCAGAACGCCAGCGTTCCGCTGCGCCGCGTGTTGGCGAGACGGCGGACCTCGCGCCTGGCACCGTTGATGTCTCCCATCCGGCGCAGCGTGAGCACGCGGAGCGCGTTGCCCCACAGCGGCCGCCCGAGCTGCGTGACCGTCTCGGCGTCCGCGAAGGCCTCGCGCGCCTGTCCCATGCGCGCGCGGATGAGCGAGCGGAGCGCGTAGGCCGGAGCCGAGTGGGCGCCGTTGTCGATCGCCGCGTTGAGCAGAGTGCACGCGTGCTCGTACTGTCCGTCGCGAAGCTCCCCATCCGCCTCGTCCACCAGGCGCTCCGCTTCGTCCCGATCGCGATCGAGCATGCGGCGGAGCATCCCGATGGAGATGAGCCGCGTCTCGAGGGCGCCGCCTCTGCCTCCCCACGCCAGAAGCCGCAGCTGCGCCGTCTCGCGCAGGTTGCGCGCGCGCACGGAACTGGGATCGAGCCGGACCGCCTGATCGAAGTAGTCGATGGCCGTCGCGAGATCTTCCGGCGAATAGCGCGAGTGGTGGTAGATGCCGCGGAGGATCAGCTCGTAGATCTCCGAGGACTTTTCCGGGACGCGATGCGCCGGAAGGGTCGTGAGCTGCGCGCCGATACGCGCGACGATCTCCTCCGAGACGAGGCGCGCGAGCACCGGCAGCTCCAGGATCGCGCGCGACCGGGTTCCCGCCCACAGCAGACGTCCGTCGCTCGTTCGGTTGACCCGCACCGACGTCTCGAGCACCGTGTCCTCCCGGAACACCGACCCGGTCATGGACAGGTCGACGTCGGCGAACCCGCCGCCGTCGGAGAGCTTGACGGTGAGCAACCCCTGCGGTTGGCCGCGCGCTGCGCCCGCACGTCGAATGCGCGCGCTGAGCAGTTGATGGGCGATCTCGGTGGTCAGCGCCGAGGCGAGGTGGGCATCGTCGCGGTCGCGCGATCGGCCGGCGAAGTAGGAGATGCCGACGCTGGTGATGTCGGTGCCGCCGGTCGCGCGGCTCGCGACGGTGGCCGTCGCGCAGACCGGTGGCGCGGCGACCCTGCCCTGTCTCGCGGCGGCGGCCCCTTGCCCGGCGACCGGGCGCGCGCCTGCCAGGAGGAGGCACGCGGCCAGGCCGAACGCGGGTCGGCGCACCGCCGTCATCGCGGCCGGTCGATCGACGAGCGCCATGCGGCGGCAGCTCCGTCGGGGAGCGACCGCGAATGGCGGTTCATGAGGGCGGCCGGCGGCGAAGGCACCACGAGGAGCGTGAGGCCGCGGCGGGCGATTCGATGTGGCAGGGCCGTTTCTCGGAGCGGGCCGAAGGGACGACGGAGCGGCGCGTGTACGCGGGAAGTTAACCTCGACCGCCGCCGCCGCGAGACCGCACCGCGAACGACGGAGGAACGCATGCGGCTCCGAAGCTGATTGGAACCGAGACGCGCCCGCCGCGCGGCCGCGCGATGTCGGGTTACGCGACGGTTTGTCGTTAGACGAGGTGACGCCCACTCACCGACCGGAGATCCATCGCCATGAAGTGTCCACTCCGCGCCTGCAACCTCGCCGCGCAACTCCTGTCCGCTCTCTCGCTCCTTTCCGCGTGCACCGACCGGGTCACGGAGCCACGCACGCTCGGTGCACTGGCACCGTCGTTCGCCATCTTCGACGCGGCACAGGGCGGAAATAGCGGGTTCTACTTCCTCCCACCGCTGGTGCCGGCTCCGTCGTACACCGGAATATTCGATGGCACGAAGGCGCCCGTCGTCACGATTTGCGTGCTCGCGGGTGGCACGTGTGCCACCTCGGTAGCGACATTCTCCGGCTCGCAGGTGAAGCTCGACCTGGAGGCGCAGTCGTACGGCGTGAACTGGAAGACGAAAGACGCTGGACTCGACCCGACGAAGATGTACCGCATCCAAGTTGCGCTCGGTGCGACGGTGCTCGGCTACGCCGACGTCATGTTGAACAACGGCGGCACGCTCCCCATCCGCTTCCGCATCGAGGCGGGGGCACCGCCCCCACCACCGCCGGCGGGCACCTGGAAGTCAGGCGACTTCGTCACGTACAACCAGGACGCCTGGGGAACGCTCGGCACCACCGCCTCGGCGGGGCTCATCGCCGACTTCTTCACCGTCTATTCGAACGGCGTCGAGATCGGACTGGTAGGTGCCGCGGGCAACTCGGCGATCTTCAACACGCCCGAGGCGATCCTCGACTTTCTCCCGATGTCCGGCACTCCGGGCTCGCTGGACCGAGACCTCCAGGATCCCAATTCCTCCAC
>JBDSDB010000083.1:0-24958 GCA_039920785.1 Gemmatimonadaceae bacterium | reverse complement strand
GCACGGCAAGCGTCTCGAGGCGCACCACGTCCGGCGCCGGTGCACCTTGCGCGATCTCGAGGCAGCCCTCGGCCATCGCCATGAGGTGGCCCGCGAAATTTCCCGAGTCGACCGCCGAGATGTACGGCGGATCGAGGACGCGCAGATCGGAGAGGTCGTACCAGTTGAAGAAGTGGCCGTGCGCGCGCGACATGCGCTCCATCGAGTTGAGCGCGTACTCGAGCCGGTCCAGCATCTCCGTGCGCGAGAGAATGCCGAGATCGTGCGCGCTGATCGTGGAGAGGAGCTGCAGCCCGATGTTCGTGGGCGACGTGCGCGTGGCGACGATGGGCTCCGGCGTCGCCTGAAAATTGTCGGGCACGAGCCAGTGCGTCTCGGGCCCGACGAATTTGGCGAAGTACTGCCAGTGCTCGCGCGCGTAGCGCAGCGCGGTGGCGCGCTCCGGCGTGAGGAGCGCCAGATCGGCGCGCTCGCGCGGTGCGCTCAGCGCGAAGGCCACCTCCGGTGCCATCGTCCACAGGATCGCGAACGTGGCGATGATGATCCAGTCGCTGGGGCGTGCCGCGCGCGAGGCCATCGCGGCGAGGAGCACGACCGACAGCGCGACCGACGGCCACATCACCCGCCAGACGGAGCGGCGATGATTCGCCGTCGTCGCCTCGACCTGCGACGCCGTTTGCCACTCGAGCAATCGGCGGCGCGTCACGAAGAGGCGCGTCAGCGTGCGGGCGCCCGCGTCGATCGACACCATCGCCTGGTGCGGAAGCATCGTCACGGAGAACGCGAACTGCATCACGGCGGACGTCGCGTCGCGGCCGATGCCGGCGTAGTACGGTCCCCACGACTCGCCGCGCGGCGGTCGGAAGAGCGCGATGACGAGGGGAGCCACCCACGGAGCGAGCAGGGCGCCCAGCGCGCTGAGGATCCACGCGACGCCGGGGTTGGGCAGCACCGTCCCTCCCGCCGCGAGCAGTGCGAGCGTGGCGACGGGGTTGAAGCTGCGGCGCATGTTGTCGGTGATCTTCCACCGCGACAGTGCCGACAGCGGATTGTCGGTGGGCCCGTGGTTGCCGGGCACCTCGTCGAGCAGCCACGGCAACAGCTGCCAGTCGCCGCGGATCCAGCGATGCTGCCGGCGCGTCGCGGTGAGATAGCGCGCCGGATAGTCGTCGAACACCTCGACGTCGGTGACGAGGCCGGCGCGCGCGAACGCCCCTTCGATGAGGTCGTGGCTGAGCAGCGCGTTGGGCGGGAAGCGGCCCTCCGTCGCGCGCTCGAACACCTCGACGTCGTAGATCCCCTTGCCGGTGAACGTCCCCTGCCCGAACAGATCCTGGTACATGTCGGAGACGGCCGTGGTGTACGGATCGACTCCGGCGTGGCCCGCGAAGATCGCCGAGAAGCGCGAGCTGTTCGCGCTGGCGAGCGAGACGCCGACTCGCGGCTGGAGGATGCCGTATCCGCGCAGCACATGCGCCGTGGACTCCTCCACCTCGGCGCGGCAGAGCGGATGCGCCATCGTCCCGATCAGCGCCTGGCCGGACTCGCGCGGCAGCACCGTGTCGGAGTCGAGCGTGATGACGTATCGCACCCTGCGGAGCCAGGGCGTCTCGCCCTCCATGATGGAGAAGGGCGCGCTGTACTGCTTACGGAGAAAGCTGTTGAAGTCGGCGAGCTTGCCGCGCTTCCGCTCCCATCCCATCCAGACCCGGTCGGCGTCGTTCCATCGGCGCGGCCGGTGGAAGAAGTAGAAGGGTGCGCTTCCCCGTCCGCTGCCATCCTCGGCGTGCGCGAGGTTGAGCGCGCGCACTCCGTCCACCGCGGCGGCGACGATGGCGTCGTCCCCCTCCGTCGTCTCGGTCCTGGCGTCGAGGAAGTCGCCGAGCAGCGCGAAACGGATCTGCGCGTCACGATTGGCGAGATGCTGCGCCTCGAGATGATCGAGCGCATCGCGCACGGCGACGACGGACCCCAGCAGGATGGGCACCACGACGACGGTGCGCTCGTCGACCGGCACGCCCTTGCGGTAGTCCATGCGCGGCAACCGGCTCGGCGGCACGAACAGCATCACCAGCTGGTTCACGAGCGCGATGGCCACGTCCGCGGCTGGCGCGAGCACGAGCGCGAGGGCGAGGATGGCGCGCGCGCCGGCCGCTCCGCGTAGAGGCGACAGCAGCGCCGCCACGCCGGCCATCAGCAGCACGGTCACCGCGCCGAAGTACGTGGCCGTCGGGTGGTGCTTCGCCCACCGGTAGAGTGCCTCCCTCACGCCCGGCTCGTAGCCGAGCGACGCCTCGAGCTCGGCGCGGCCGTCGTCGATGAGGTAGTAGCCGACGTGCGACGCGTGCGCCGGAGCGCCGGCGTTCATCGCCGCGAGCGCCATCGCTACCGCGGCGGACGCGACCTCGTGTTCGACCGTCCGCGTGCGCCGAGCCAGGTGCTCGACCACGTGCCGGTAGCGATCGCGCGTGGCGAAGGTCATGTCGTCGTAGACGCTGGCGGGATCGCGGCGCAGCATCGCCTCGGTCGCGCTCAAGTCTTCGACGAACGTGTGCCAATCGACGTTGGCGACGGCGCGCAGGCTCGCGATGCTGTTCGACATCACGAGCTGCGTCAGCGCGAGATGTTGCGCCGAACGCTGGACGGCCTCGTCCACCGTCATGACGTCTTCCGCCACCCACTGCTCGAGCCAGAGCAGCGGGGTGAAGTCGGCCCGACGACTGCGGATCTGCTGCAGGAATCGCGTGAGGAACGCGGGTGAGAGCGCGGGCGGCCGGTTGACGAATCGGCTGAGCTCCTCACCCAGCGCGCTGCCGTGCGCGTCGTCGGCCGCGAGCAGGCGCGAGACCCACGCGTCGGCGTTGCGCGTGTCGACGACGTCGCGCTCGGCGCGGGACGCCATGCGTCCGACGTTCTCGAGGAACCCCATGCGGAGCATCGCGGGCATGGCCCAGAGCTCGCCCATCGTCAGCGGAGCGATGCGCTGATATTGCCGGACCATCAGCACCACGCTCGCCATGTCGAGCCGTCCGTCGGTGTGAGCGATCAGCTCGACGGCCAGCTCGTAGACGCGGGGGTGACCGGAGAGCGCGCCGTCGCCGGCGAGCTTCGGGAGCTCGCGGTAGTAGCCCGACGGCAGGGTGGCGCGGATCTCGTGCGCCTGCTCCAGCACGACGTAGAAGTTGTCGAGCAGCCAGTCGCCGGCCGGGCTGACGGGGACCCCACCGGCCACGGCCGCGGCGAGTGTCGCGTGCACCGCGCGCAGATCGCGCTCGATGGAGTCGAGCCGCGAGAGGAGCTGGCCGCGCCCCCGCTGCTCCGTGCGACTCGGCCGCGGCTGGACGAGCGGCAGGTGCCGGCGCGCGAGCTGCCGCGCGTGGCGCGCCAGCTGGTCGGCACCGAACGATTCGCCGAGGATGGGCTCACTGGCCGGGTATGCTGGATCGATGCGCGAAGGCCTGGGAGCCATCCGCACCGCTCGGCGAAGCGTAGCGATCACGGCGAGCCGACGGGGCGCTCCCGCCCACTGGTATCCGGGTCGCACACGCGCGCGACGAGCGCCGTGGCGATCGACTCGAGCGCGAGCACCTCATCGATCGCGCCGGTGGCGATGGCGGAGCGCGGCATGTCGCCACAGAAGGCCGTGTCCGGGTCTTGGGCGATCGTCATTCCGCCCGTGCGCTTGATGGCGACCACTCCGTCGGCGCCGTCGCCGTCGCCCCCGCTGAGTATCACGGCGGTGAGCCGGTCGCGGAACACGACGGCCGCCGATTCGAACAGCGGGTCGGCCGACGAGGGCACATGACGGATCGGCTTGCCGTGCACGAGCGCAACGGTACGCGCGGCGGTAATCGTCATGTGGCGGTCGGGAGGGGCGATGAAGATCGTACCGGCGACGAGCAGATCGCCGTCCAGCGCGTCTCGCACCGAGAGGGGCGACCAGATGCGCAGGAGCTCACCGAGCAGCTCCGCGTGCGATGTCATCCGGTGCAGGACCACGGCGATCGCGGCAGGGAAGTCGGCCGGCAGCGCACCAAGGATCGCGTGCAACGCCTCCATCCCGCCCGCCGAAGCGGCGATCACGACGAGATCGCGCGCCGAACCGGTTGTCGTCTCCTCCTGATGCTCCATCATGACATCCTCGCGCGAGACGATGCGCGGGGCGTCGGACGGCGGGAGAATGCCGGACAGCGAGAGGCGCCTGCGGAAGCTAATCACGGGACCGGAGCACGGAGCACACTCTGTGCCTCGATCCGTTAGACACTTCCCGGCGCGGCGAGCTCGCACGGGTGGATGGCCAATCCCTGCTCCACCTGGAGCGTCGCGTGCGAGATGCCGAACGTCTCGCGAAGCTGGCGCGTCGCCACCGCGAGGAGGGCGTCCTCGTTGCCATGACAGGGGCGAATGAGGTGCGCCGTGAGCGCGACGTCGGTGGTGCTCATCCCCCAGATGTGGAGATCGTGCACCTCCACGACACCGTCGAGATTGCGCAGCATCGTCTCCACGGCGTGCGGGTCGATGCCGGCCGGTACGGCGTCGAGCGCGAGGTTCACCGAGTCTCGCGCGAGTCCCCACGTGCTCCATGTGATGAGCGCGACGAGCAGCAGCGAGACCACCGGATCGATCCAGAGCAAGCCGGTCGAGCGGATCAGCAGGCCGGCCACGAGTACGCCAACCGACGCCGCGGCATCGCCGAGCATGTGCAGGAAGGCGCCGCGAATATTGAGATCGTCGTGGCGCCCACGCATGAAGGCGATGGCCGTGCCGAGGTTGATCACGATCCCGAGCGCCGCCACTGCGGAGACGACGCCGCCGGCGATCGGCTCGGGGTGCTGCAGGCGGTCGATTGCCTCCACGACGATCGCGCCGACGGCGATGAGCAGGATGCCAGCGTTGGCGATGGCCGCGAGGATCGAGAAGCGACGCAGCCCGTACGTGCGGCGCGGCGTCGGCCCGCGGCGCGCGAGCACGGTGCCCGCCCAGGCCAGGACGAGGCCGAGCACATCGCCCAGATTGTGGCCCGCATCTGCGGTGAGCGCAAGCGAGTGATAGCGCACGCCGATGAAGGCCTCGGCGAGCACGAAGACGACGTTGAGCCCGACGCCGATGGCGAAGGCCCGGTCGAAACTCGCGGGCGCGTGATGGTGCGAATGGCCGTGCGAGGGGCCATGCGCGTGATCGTGCTGCCCGTGGTCATCGTCGTGGGCGTGCGAATGCAGCTGACCGTGCGCGTCTGCCATGACGCACAATAGCGCCGGACCGCAGGGTCTTCCAACTGCGCGGCTACCTCGCGGGCACCCGATGCTCCGTCCGCTGGAAGGCGAGGAAGCGATGAATGGCGGAGATTGCCGCGGGATCGGACGAATGGATTCGGAGCGCGGCGCCCCGGGGCAAGTCAGCCTGATCGTACCGGATGACCCGACGCCGGGCGCGCATGACGTCCGCGCCCGGGACGCGCTTCATGTGCACGACCGCGGGAGTGCCGAAGTCTCCCAATGTGAAGGCGCGGGCGATGTTGCGCATGTGCGCCTGGATGCGCGCCGCGCCGGCCGAGTCGTCGCGATCGCGCTGGAGCTCGATCCGCCCACCGTCGGGGAGCGCATCGAAGCGGTGGATCGACGTATACTGGTCGACGCCCATCGCCGTTCGCCCGCGCGTCTGCATGGCATCGAACGATGTATCGGCCGTGCCGTGAGTGGCGTGTGCGCCCGACGCGTGACCGGGCGACGACTGCGCGAACGCCGGACGAGCGGCAAGCAGCGTGGAGATGGCAAGCAGGATAGCCAGCGATCGCATCGGTGGGTCCGTGCTGGAGGGTGACAGTGGGATGTCGACGCCGAACGTGGCCTGCTCCGAGTTTGCCGTCGCGCCGGGCGCGGCGATGGGACCGTGGTTCCATGACGCCACGAGCGCGATGAGCGTGGCATGATCGCGCTCGAGGTGCTGCGCGAGTCCGTGCCGGCCCTGCACGAGCTACCGGAACGGGTGCTGCGGCGCGTCGCGTCCATGGCGGTGCCGCGCCGCTACGCTGCGCGCGCGGTGCTGTATCGCGCAGGGGATCCGCCCGCCGCGCTCTTCCTGCTGCTGAGCGGGCGCGTGCGGGTGACGCGCGACCTGCGACGCACCGCGCAGGTGCTGCACGCCGAAGGAGCCGGCGGGGTGCTCGGTGAGATCCCGCTGTTCGGCGGCGGGCCCTATCCGGCGACCGCGACCGCCCTCGAGCCGACGCGCTGCGCGGTGCTGTCGGCGGCACACGTGGAGCTGCTGCTGCGCGAGGAACCCGCCTTCGCGCGCTTCGCGCTCCGGCGCATCGCTGGCCGCGCGCGCGTGATCCTGCGGCGGCTCGACGAGCTGTCCGCGTTCACGGTGACGGCTCGGGTGGCGTCGCATCTGCTGGCACGCGCCAGGAGCGCGAGTGGCCCGGAGCTCACCCTTGGGACGTCGCAGGGCGCGCTCGCCGAGGAGCTCGGGACGGCGCGCGAGGTGCTGGTGCGGGCGCTCCGTACCTTGTGCGACGCGGGGGCGATCAAGCGGACGGGCCGCTCGCGGTTCGTCGTCGCGAACGCGGAGCGGCTGCGGTCGCTCGCGATGCCGAAGCGTGACGTGGCGCGCGAGCCGTGACCCGCCGCTCCCGCGTCCGCGTCCCGGAATCAGCTATACCGCCGCGGGGACCATGCGGCCGGTCTGCTGCCGCTCCTCGCGCGGCGCGATCCAATAGACCATGCTCAGCATGATCACCGCGATCAGCACGTGCGGCAGGTTGAGCATGATGTTGGCCATTGGCGGCTTGTGGTTGATGACACCGTTGACCAGATAGAACACCGCGTCGCACGCGTAATACCAGCCGAACGCCGTGAGGGCGACGAGCGATGCCTGGCGCGACTTGAGGCTCGCGACGAGCAGCACGATGGCCGAGAGGCCGTGCGTCACGTCGTCGAGCATGCTCATCTTGAACAGGTCGAACATGGTGCGCTCCGGTCCGTCGGGGGTCATCTGCATGGCGGTGATGTTGTGCGGCATCCATCCCATCACCACGACGATGACGAAGATCACCGTGAACGTGAACGCCAGCCTTCTAACCATCTGAGATCCTCTGCGTGGAAATGAAGACGACCGATAAATCCGCCGAGCGCACGTCACGCGAGCCGCCCGTCGGAGCGCCGCAGCCAGCGGGGTCAGCCCCGCAGCAATCGACGACGCACGGACGCGCGACGGCACGCGCCTGGACGATCGTACGGTGGGTCGGCCGCATGGGCAAGCGGCTCGCGCTCGCGATGATGGTGATCCTGCTCGTCACGGCGATCGCGACGGGCTGGGGAGTCAGCAAGGTCCGAGTCTCACGGCCGGCGAAGCCCCCGACGATCAACGACGTCACGCAGCTCAATCCGATCGTCGTGGCGGAGGTCATCGCGCCGACGACCGTGGAGGAGATCGTCGCGGCCGTCAAGGCGCACGGCGGGCCGATCTCCGTGGGGGGTGGCCGCTACAGCATGGGGGGCCAGACCGCCACGCCTGGCGCGCTGCAGATCGACATGCGGCGCTTCAACCGCGTGCTCGCCTTCGACTCGGTGGGCCGGACCATCACCGTGCAGCCGGGCATCCGCTGGCGACAGATCCAGGAGCGCATCGATCCGGCGAACCTGTCCGTGAAGATCATGCAGACGTACAGCAACTTCACCGTGGGCGGCTCGCTCTCCGTGAACGTGCACGGCCGCTACATCGGGCTCGGGCCGCTCATCCTCTCGGTGCGGTCGTTGACGCTCGTGCTCGCGGACGGGAGTCTCGCAGAGGCCAGCCCGACGGCCAACCCGGAGCTGTTCTACGGGGCGATCGGCGGGTACGGCGGCATCGGCGTCATCGTCGAGGCCACACTCGAGCTGGCGGACAACGTGAACGTCAAGCGTCGCCGCGAAGTGCTCCCCGTCGGCCAGTACGCGAAGTACTTCGCCTCGCGCATCCGCGATTCGGCCGACGTCGTCTTCCACAACGGCGACATCTACCCGGACGACTACGCCACCGTCAGCGCCGTCTCCTATCTCCGCACCGCGGAGCCCGTGACGGTGCCGGACCGCCTCATCCCGCAGGATCGTTCGTATCGACTGAACCGGTTCGTCTACTCGGTGATCTCGGAGTGGCCGTTCGGCAAGGAGATTCGCCAACACGTCGTGGAGCCGCTCATGTACCGCGGCACTGTGATCGAGCACCGGAACTACGAGGCGAGCTACGATGTCGCCGACCTCGAGCCGTCGTCGCGCGAGGCGTCCACCTACGTGTTGCAGGAATACTTCGTCCCGGTCGAGCACTTCGACGCCTTCGTGCCGAAGATGGCCGCGGTGTTCCGCAAGCATGACGTCAACGTCATCAACGTCTCCATCCGCCACGCCTTGCCGGACCGGGGCTCGCTGCTCGCCTGGGCGCCGCGCGAGGTGTTCGCGTTCGTCGTCTACTACAAGCAGGGGACCGACACGGAGGCGCGCCGCGCGGTCGGTGTCTGGACGCGCGAGATGATCGACTCGGTGCTCACCGTGCAGGGCGCCTACTACTTGCCCTATCAGCCGGCGGCTACCGAGGCGCAGTTCCTCAGCGCGTATCCCCGCGCGCCGGAGTTCTTCGCACTCAAGCAGCGAATGGATCCGACGAGCAAGTTCCGCAACACGCTCTGGGACAAGTACTACCTGCCGCGCGTGGAGCCGGCCGCGGCACCGGTGGACGCCGCCGTGCGTGCTCGCCTCGACACGGCGAACGGCTATCTGCGCGACGAGGGGCAGACGTTCCTCACGCATCCGGAGTGGTACATCGTGTACAGCTCCGACGAGTACGCCGCGTGGATGAAGACCCGTCTCCCCACGGACTTTCCCTATCTCGTGTCGATCGGACAGTTCTGGGTGAACTACCGCGAGGCGCGCGCGCTCACCTCGCACGCGTATCCTCTGAATGGCGGCTACCACGCAATGCTCGTGGTGATCGGCACGAGCTACTCGGCCGAGCTCGCGCTCAAGGGGCTCTACGAGAACACGATTGGCCGCGTCTCCGGCTGGACGGCGGGCCACGCGCTCTCCGAGGAAGACCACTACGCGTATCAGGTCGCCCACGACTACGGCCAGTTCATCCACGTGTATCCGTGGTACAAGTACCCGTTCGCGGCGAAGCTTCGAGGCCTGTGGACCGAGCTGCCCGCGTGGGGCCCGCACGCGTTCCGGAAGTACGAGCGAAAGATGTTTCTCTCCCTGGAGTACGGGATCAAGGCGCTGTACGCATCGGTGATCGGCTTCGGCACGGCCGCCGCGTACGGCACCGAGGACGATCGCATGCAGCTCGTGGCGACTGGATGGAGCGACTCCCTCGCGGCCGCGTACCCGGTCGTCCAGCTCCGAGCACGGCTCGACTCGCAGCACGTGCTGCTCGCCGCTCCGCGCTACGACCTGTTCCGCGACCTTCTCCTGCGATTCGCCGGCACGGGCGCGTCCGTGCATCTCACCGAGATCGCCGGCAACGACGACATCCTGCTCACGGGCATCGCGCCGGCGGCGTGGAGGTCGCCCACGCCCTCGGCGCAGGTGGTGTACTCGCTTCCGCTGCCCAGCGACGCCGCACGTCATCGCGTCGCGATGCGCGTTCGCGTCCCCGACCTGCTCGCCGCGCTCGGCGTGCTGCAGGCGGAGCGCGGGCTCACGGTGGACCACATCTACGATTATTGACGATGCGACGACTGCCGCGCGCGGTGCGATGGATGTCTGGGCTCCTCCTCGCGGCGCTGCTGGTGCTGACGCTCGGCCTCGCGGGCTTCCGCGCGGCCGCGGCGCGGCGCGAGTCCATCACGCGCATCGATGCGGCGCCACGCACTGGGAGATTCGTGCGCGCGGCGGACGTCGAGCTATTCGTGCAGGAGGAGGGGCCGGCGACTGGCGACCCGGTGGTGCTGATCCACGGCACCGGCGCGTGGAGCGAGATCTGGCGCGGGACGATGCGCTCCCTCGGCGCGGCGGGCTATCGCGTCATCGCGCTGGACATGCCGCCCTTCGGCTTCAGCGAGCGTCCGGCGAGGGCGACGTACGACGACGACTCTCAGGCGCGACGCATCCTCGGTGCGCTCGATGCGCTGGGCGTGGCGCGCGTCACCCTCGTTGGCCACTCGTTCGGAGGGCGGCCGACGATGCAGGCCTCCTTCCTCGCGCCGGGTCGCGTGCAGGCGCTCGTGCTCGTGGACGCCGCGCTCGGCCTGCAGCCTCCCGCGGCACCTGCCTCGTCGCCGGCCGCGCTGCGCGCCGTGCTCGGCGTCCGGCCGGTGCGCGACATGCTCGTCTCCGCGACGCTCACCAACCCGATGCTCACGTCTCGACTGCTCTCGACGCTCGTCTCGGATCGCGCCGCGATCACACCCGAACGCGTGGCGATGTTGCAACGACCGTTCGTCGTCTCCGGCACCACGATGCGCTTCGGCGAATGGCTGCTGCCGTTCGCCACCAACTCGGAGGCATCGTTGGCCACGGACCGCGAGCGCTATCACACGCTCCGCTTGCCGGTGCTCGTACTGTGGGGAGCGCGCGACGCCATCACGCCGGTGGCGCAGGGACGCGATCTCGTGCAGCTCGTTCCGGGCGCGACGTGGGTCGAGCTCCCGCGTGCGGGGCATATCCCGGCGATCGAAGACCCGACCGGCTTCGACGCGGCGCTCCTGGCCTTCCTCGCGCGTTCGCGATCGCGCTGAGCGATCGCGGACTGGTTGACCCGATCAGCGCTCTCTGATCACGCCGCAGGCGATCCGCGCACCGCTGTTGCCCGCCGGATCGGTACGCTGGTCGTCGGCCGTGGCGTGCACCACCACCGCGCTCGCGTCCGCGTCGAGTAGTGAGGCCGGCCCTTCACCGAGCGACACGCGCGACGTCAGCTCGCGAAACGTGGCGATGCCGGTCGCGCCGACCTCGAAGTTGGGCAGATCGCCCGCGTGCGGACCCTCGCTGTTCTCCAGTCCATGCTTCCGCGAGGCCGGATTGACGTGAGCGCCCGCGCTCGCGAACGCACCAGCCGCGTCGCACCGTCCGACCGCGTGGAAGTGGATGCCGTGCTGCCCGGCCGGGAGCGACTGGAAGGTGCCCAGGATCGCGACGCCGGATCCCGCGTCGGTGAGTGCCACGACGCCGACCTGGCGCCCCGTCGCGTCGAACAGCGTCGCGCTGGCATGCCGCTCGCCGCGCATGATCCCCGTGCGGCACGCCGCCGCGCCGGAGACGAGCAGCATTCCCACGGGAATGAGTGAGGCGAGCGCGCGCGAGGAAACGTTGACGTGCATGTGAGGCTCCGGAAGTTCGGTGATGTCAGGAGTACGGCGCGGCAGGCCGCTCAACCGGCGGACGACGCCGCAGGAAGTGAGAGCGTGAAGGTCGAGCCTTCGCCCGGGACGCTCTCCACGGACAGCTCGCCGCCCATCGCGTGCGCGAGATCGCGGCTGATCGCCAGGCCGAGGCCGGTGCCGCCCTGCCCCGAGGAGTAGGAGCGCACCTGGACGAACGGCTCGAACACGGCGTCCACCTTGTCGCGGGCGATGCCGATGCCGGTGTCGATCACGCAGATGTCCACCCAGCCGGGCCTCAGCCTGAACTCGACGCAGATCGTGCCGCCCGACGGTGTGAACTTCACCGCGTTGGACAGAAGGTTGAGCAGGATCTGGCGCGCTTTCTCCACGTCGGTCGTGAGGCTTGCATCCGGCGAGGGAGAACGCTCGTAGCGCAGTCCCTTCTGTCGCATCTGCGGCTCGACGAGCGCGTGCACGCCTTCCATCAGGGTGCCTGCGTCCACCTCCTTGAGATCGAACGTCACTCGGCCCGCCTCGATCTTCGCGAAGTTCAGCACGTCCTCGATGAGGCCAAGTAGGTGCGTCTCGCTGTTGCGGATGCGACCGAGCGCGGCGCGCTGCTCCGGCGTGACGGGGCCGTGGATCCCCAGCTCGAGCAACTGCGTGTAGCCGCCGATGGCGTTGAGCGGCGTACGCAGCTCGTGGCTCATCACGGCGAGGAACTCCATCTTCGCGCGATTGGCCTTCTCCGCGGTGAGCCGTGCCTCGCGCTCGCGCTCGATCAGCACGCGCATGTCCGTCACGTCCACCGCAGCGACCAATCGTAGCCGGCGTCCGTCGGGCAGCCGGCCAAGGGATACCGATTGGAAGCTCCAGATCCGCCGGCTGCCGTCGCGCGTGCGCACGATGCGCTCGCCGAGATCGCGCGGCATTCCCATCGCATCGTCCAGCCGCTCCACGTCGTGGCGCGCGATGGCGTCGGACTGGCTCGGATCCTCGTACGCCAGCGTGGTCCACTCGCCGGTGGTCCGCAGCTCGTCCGGACGGTAGCCGCTCAGATCGGACCAGGCGCGGCTCAGCGAGAGCACAATCCCGTCCTCCGCATGCAGCATCAGCGGATAGGGCGCGGCGAGCACCATGGCTCGGAGCCGCTCCTCGCTTGCCGTGCGCTCGGCGATCGAGTCGCGCACGTCGTACTGCCGCGTACGCGCCCGCAGCGCGGAGCGGAGCGTAGTCGTGAGCGTCGCGATGCGGACCGGGCGCTCGAGCAGCATGACGTTCGCGCGCATCGCCACGTCTGCCACGCCGGGCGCGATGGCGCGCGACAGCTCGCCGTGTGCCAGCAGCAGCACCACAGGCAGGTCGGACCACTCCGGCTGCTTCGCGATCGCGGCGAGCAGCGTCGCCCGCTCCTCGCGCCTCAGCGCCTCTTCGGTCAACACCACGGCCCCCACGCCGCGCTCGATCTCGGCGCGCAGCGCGCGAATGTCGCGCAGCACGAAGGCGTCGATGCGCGCCTTGGCCAAGATGCGAACGGCCAACGCGGCGTCGACGCCGCTGGGCGTGAGAATTCCCACCGAAAGCGATCGGGGACTCCGCGTCGGCATCGGCTCAGCTCGTGAGGCCGTCATCCATCAGGGGCTCGCCCTGCCCGGTGTACTGTGGCACGCCCGTGAGCACGCCCCGGAAGTCCGTGAGCGGCTGACCCACTTGCAGCCCACCGTGCGCCACCCGGCACTCGCGAATCGTGTGCTCGTGCGCACCGCTGCGCTTCTTCACCACGGAGATCGCCTTGCGCACCGCGCCCTGATACTCGAAGTAGCGAAGCAGCACGACGGTGTCGGCCAGGTAGCTCACGTCCACCGCATCCTCCACCGGGCCGCCGAACACCCCTTGCTGCACCAGCGTCAGCACACTCGTCACGCCGTGATCGGCGAGGAAGCTGAGCATCTCGTGCAACTGAACGCCGAGGAGGCGTTCGGAGGGCATCGAGTTCATGAACCCGTTGATCGAATCGATCACGATGAGCGAGACGTCGTCCACCTGCACCGCGCGCATGACCTCATTGGCGAACTCGCCAGGCGACATCTCCGCGGGCTCGATCTGTACGATCGACAAGCGCCCGTCGGCGATGGCCGCCGACAGGTCCATGCCAAGTCCTTCGGCCCGGAGGTGAAAGGTGCTCGCGCGCTCGTCGAACATGAACAGGCGCGCCCGCTCGCCGCGCTCCACCGCGGCGCACACGTACTGCACGCTGAGCACCGTCTTGCCCGTTCCGGCGGCTCCGGTGATGAGCGTGCTCGTGCCGCGAGCGAGCCCCCCACCGAGCAGCTCGTCGAGCGCCTGGGAGTTGCTCCTGAGGGACTCCGTGCCGGGCTGCACTTGCACCGCGCCGCGGCGGATGCGAGGGTACACGGCGATGCCGCCGGTACAGATGCGGAAGTCGTGATAGCCGCCCCAGAAGCGCGAGCCGCGCAGCTTCGTCACGTGCAGCCGGCGGCGCTCCGCTCCGTACTCCATGGCCAGGTGCTGCAGGACCAACACGCCGTGGGCCAGGCTGTGGAGCTGCATGTCGCCTTCGGGCGCGGACTTGTCGTCGAGCAGCAGCACGGTGCACTGCCGGCCGCCGAAGAACTGCTTGAGCGCGAGGATCTGACGGCGGAAGCGCAGCGGGTCGCGCGCGAGCAGGCGCATCTCGGAGAGCGAGTCGAAGACGACGCGCGCCGGCGCAGCCTTCTCGACCGCCTTCAGCACCTCGCCCACTGTCTCCTGAAGCTCGACCTCGGCGGGGTGGAACAACGTGTAGTCGCCCTCCGGAGACGCGACGGCGGCCGAGAGCTCGAAGATCTCGATCCCGTCGAGATGCCACCCGTGCGAGTGGGCGACGCCCTCCAGCTCGACCTTGCTCTCCGAGAGCGTCACGTACAGCCCGCTCTCGCCGATCCTCACACCCTCGAGCAGGAATTGGAGCGCCAGTGTCGTCTTCCCGGTCCCCGGCTCGCCGTCGATCAGGTACAGATGATTGGTCGGCAACCCACCACCGAGGATCGCGTCGAGACCGACGACCCCGGTGCTGGCACGCTCGACTCGCTGCGCGCGAGAGTGTCGCGCTGATTTCATCGTCTCGGTCATGACGCGTTCGGTGCAGGTTCGAACGGCGGGGTCTCCAACTCCGCTCGGGGCGAATCAGCCCTCAACGCGAGATGCGCGCCGCCGCGACCAAACGCTGCCGAGAGCAGGCTCGACGGCCGCGAAGGAACCTGCCGTCGCGCTGCCGCTACAGCATGCCTCGCCGGCGAAGGTAGGTGAGTAGCGCGACGGAGAGCGCGACCTGCAGCGCGACCATGATCTCGAACCCGTACGGGTGCCTGGCGAGCGGGATGTGCTCGAAGTTCATGCCGTACACGCCTGCGACCACGACGTACGGGATGCTCAGCGCTCCGACGACGGCGAGTCCTTTGGACACCGTGCCGAGTCGGTTGGAGACTTGCGAGAGATAGCTGTCGAGCGTGCTGCTGAGCAGGTCGCGGTAACTGTCCAGCGCGTCCGTGATGCGCAGCATGTGGTCGTACACGTCGCGGAAGTAGAGTTGCGCGTCCGGCGCAAGGAATCGTGACGGCCGGTTCGTGAGCTGGCTCAGGACCTCGCGCTGCGGGGCGAGATAGCGGCGCAGCGAGATGACGAGCCGCTTCACCTTGAAGATCTCCTGGAGCAGCGCGTCGTCGAACTTGCCGAACACCCGCTGCTCCATGTCGTCGACGAAGTCGTCGAGCTGGTCGAGCAGCGGGAAGTACGCGTCGATCGCGGTGTCGAGCGCCTGATGCGCCACGCGCGCGGGACCGCGCCCGAGCAGGTCCGGGTTGGCACGCAGCTTGTCGACGAGCGACTGCACACTCGGCAGGGCCTCCAGATGCGTCGTCACGACCGCATGCTCCGTGAGGAAGAGCGTGAGGTTCGCCGTCTCCAGATCGTACGGGTCCTCGGTCTCTTCGCAGAAGCTCACGACCCGCGCGACGACGAGGAGGAACTCCGGATACTCCTCGGCCTTCACGCGGCTGTTCGGGTTGCGCGCGTCCTCGATGGCGAGCGGATGGAAATGGAAGAGGTCCGTGAGGAGCGCGGCCTGGGCGTCGTCGGAGACGTCGAGGTCGACCCAGAGCGTCCCGCCCTCTGGATTCTCCAGCGCGGCGCGAAGCGCGTCGACGGAGAGGTCTCGCTCGACTTCGCCTGTCGCGCGACGGAAGGCGCTCAGAGGCATGGCGTCTGGTGCATGCGCTTGGGTGGCTCGGTGAGTGCGGGACGCGTGGCGAATACTAAACGAACCGAAGCGCGCCGATTGACGCACGTCGACGAACTACCGAGCGCGTACACGGAAAGCGGCCTGAACGCGGGACCCCGCGGTACAGCTTTTGACTGTCAAGTACTGCAGATACGAACCTTGGAGCTTGAGATGACAGACCGCAACCAGAACGACGACCATTCCTCCGCCAAGTCGGCACCCAACTCCGCAAAGACCGACCGGACGATTGAAGGCCGCGACGACGGCACCGAGCAGGAGCCTCAGAAGGGCGCTGAGCAGAGCACCGCCTCGCGTCCGCGCGGGCAGACGGAGGATCCGGACAAGACGCTCTGATACTCTCGGAGCATCGCCTTCACCGAGCCTGACCGCGCCGACACGGCGCTCGTGCCGCAGTGGATCGGACGGGCTCCCGTGGAGTACGAGTAGACGGAAGCACTCGCACGCTCTGTCATCTCAACGCCCCAGGCTTCGCGGAGTATGTCCATGCGTCGGCTCGCCATCCTCGCGCTTACCCTCACGCTTTCCATCACGCTCGCCGGCTGTTCGTCCCTCGACGCCCTCGGGCCCTCCGGCTCGGTCGAGGGCACGTACTCGCTGGTTCTGATCAACGGCTCGCGGCTGCCCTACCGCTTCTCCACCAACGTGACGCTCGTCAGCGACGACCTCACGCTGTACCGAGACGGGACGTACGAGGACTACTCTCGATACGCCAGCGGCTCGAGCCGCGTCGAGGAGGGGTACTACACGAGCCGAAATGGGTCGCTCGTATTCGAGCCCTATTCGGGCGGCTCGTATCAGGGCGCGATCACGGGCCGCGTCCTGACGCAGATCGTCAGCGGCTACGAGCAACGCTTCGAGAAGCAGTGACCTGATCCGACGCCGGCGACACGCCGAGCGTGTTCCTCCCCGACACGCGCGGTGCAGCGGGCAGCCGCACTCGACAGCCGTCAGGCGTCGAGCGTGGAACTTGCTGTCTGTCGATCACGTTCCGAAGTCCCGAGACGCCCTGACGGCAGCACAGACGCGGGGGCGGAAGAGACGTTCGCGCCTCCGATCACGGCGCGGCTAGAGGTGCGTACCATGTCGCAGATCGACGAACGGCGAGTTGCCGAAGTGATGGTAGTCCTTCCGAATGTCCTCGCGCGCGAGGAGCTCGTGGTGCAGCGCACGTTGCCACGCCTCTCCCCTGCGGACGCGCTGGATACGGCTCTCAAGCGCTCGCTCACCTACCTGCGCTTCGAGCTCAATCAGGACAGCTTCGAGCATCTCCGGTGGAAGGTCGCGATGGCACGAGCCGAGAGCCAACGGTTGCGCGCCGTCACGACGCTATTGTGTGGACCGTTGGCGCGCTGAACACCCTCCCCTCGTCTGATCCGCTTCACTCGAGCTGCCTCCCCGCAGGGGTGACTGGCCCGCTCGGCGTCGTTGCGCCAGGTTACGCGCGCTCGTGCCGGCGTCTCCTCCTTCCTCTCCCGACATGGTCCGCACCTCTCTGCGTTTCTCGCGCGCACTCGCCGTCGCGACGCTTTTCGGCTGCGCCGGCTCGGCGCCGATGTCCACCGCCTCGGCACCGGACCGCGCGTCGCCCGCTGTGCTCCCTGGCCGCGGTCTCGCGCAGCATCCGTTCTTCTATGCCGGCGAGTGGGACTACCGGCGCCCGGATCAGACGATGTTCATCGTCCGCGACGGCACGGTGGTCTGGAGCTACTCCATCAAGCTCAAGGACGAGCGGAATCAGATTCAGGAGTGGAGCGACGCCACGCTCCTCGCGAATGGCAACGTCGTCTTCGCCCGGAAGACCGGGGCAGGCGTGGTCGGCGCCGACAAGCGACTGATCTGGAACTACGACGCGCCGCCCGGCTTCGAGGTGCACGTCTCACAACCGATCGGGCTGGACCGGATGCTCATGGTGCAGAACGGCAATCCGGCCAAGGCGATGATCGTCAACTACGTCACCGGCAAGATCGAGAAGGAGGTCGTGCTCCCGACGGCGCGGCCCGCGAACACGCACGGGCACTTCCGTCGCGTGCGGCTCACCGACGCGGGAACGCTGCTCGCGACGCACCTCGACATGAACCGGATCGCCGAGTACGACTGGAAGGGCAAGGAGCTCTGGTCGCTCGCCGTGCAGTCCCCCTGGGGTGCCAACCAGCTCAAGAACGGCAACATCCTCTTCACCACTGGCAAGGGCATCGTCCGCGAAGTCACTCGCCGAGGCGCAACGGTGTGGGAGTTCGGCAGGCAAGACGTGCCCGACATCAAGTTGTGCAGCCTTCAGGAGGCGAACCGGCTGGCGAACGGCAACACCGTGATCAGCAACTGGTGCGCGAGTGACATCAAGGACACGGCGGCATGGCACGGTGCGGTGCAGGTGCTCGAGGTGACGCCCGACAAGCGTGTGGTATGGGCGCTCCGCTCGTGGGACGCTCCTGCGGACTTCGGTCCGCCCACCGTCATCCAGTTGCTGGACGAGCCCGGGGCGGTCGGCGCCGCCCGCCTGGCGCCGACCGACCGCTTCGACGACGCGAGCCCGTCGGGCACAGGGTTCCCCACGGTCGCGCTCCCGGGCAACGGGATCGCGCAGCACCCCTTCCTCGTCACGGGCGAATGGGATCATCGCAAGCCGGACCAGACGCTGTTCGTCGTGCGCGACGGCAAGGTCGCCTGGTCGCATGCGATCCCGATCAAGGACGCCGACGGGACGATGCAGGAACTCGGCGACGCGACGATGCTCTCCAACGGGAACATCGTGTTCTCCCGCAAGACCGGCGCGAGTGTGATCACGCCGGCGAAGAAGATCGTCTGGGACTACCCCGCTCCCAAAGGCACCGAGATCCACTCGATCCAGCCGATCGGTCGGGATCGCGTGGCGATGGTGATCAACGGCAACCCCGCGCGTCTGCTCGTCGTCAACACGGCGACCAACTCGACCGAGAAAGAGCTCGCGCTTCCAACTCCCCGGCCGAACAATCCGCACCTCCAGTTCCGCCGCGTTCGCGTCACCCCCGACGGCACTTATCTCGCCGCGCACCTCGACGATAATCGCGTCATCGAGTACGACCAGAACGGCAAGCAGATCTGGTCGTTCACGACGTACAAGCCATGGTCCGCGGTCCGTCTCGCGAATGGCAACACCCTCATGACGTCGGCTCCGACGTCGATCGTCGAGGTGGACAGGTCGGGAGCGGTCGTCTGGGAGTTCTCTCAGAAGGATGTGCCGGGAATCCCACTCTTCCAGCTCCAGGAAGTGAGCCGGCTCAAGAACGGCAACACCCTGGTGAGCAACTGGTGTCCAGCGAACGGCCGCGATCCGAAGAGCTGGCCCGGAACGGTCCAGCTGCTGGAGATCTCCCCAGACAAGCGGGTGGTCTGGGCGGTGAGCCAGTGGAAGGATCCCGATCTCGGCCCCTTCTCCTCCATTCAGCTCCTCGATGAGCCCGGCGCCGCGGAGCGCGGCGACTACCAGCGCTAGTGCGAGAACGATTCACGCGATCAGTCACTTAGTTTGATCACATGACACCACCATCCTCCTCCCCCCGCGTCGCGATGCTCGGCCTCGGTATCATGGGCTCGGGCATGGCGCGACGACTTCTCGCCGCGGGCTTGCCGCTCACGGTGTTCAATCGCAGCGCCGAGAAGGCGCAGTCGCTGGCGCAGGACGGAGCGACGGTGGCCCGATCGCCGCGCGAGGCGGCCGCCAACGCGGACATCGTGTTCTCCATGGTCGCGGACGACGGTGCGTCGCGCGCGATGTGGGACGGCGCCGACGGAGCGCTCGCCGGTGCACGGCGCGGCACGGTGCTCGTGGAATGCAGCACCGTCACCGTCGAGCGGATCGCCGAGCTGGCAGCTGCTTCCGAGCGCGCCGGATGTGCGTTCGCCGATGCGCCGGTCACCGGCAGCAAGATGCACGCTGCCGCGGGCGAGCTCACGTTCCTCGTCGGCTCGGACGACGACACGCTCCAGCGCATCCGGCCCGCGCTCGACGCGATGGGCAAGACGATTCACCATCTCGGACCTGTGACGAGCGGCGCGTTGGTGAAGTTGATCAACAACTTTCTCTGCGGCGTTCAGGCCGCGTCGCTCGCCGAGGCGCTGGCGATCATCGAATGCTCCTCGCTCGATCGCGACCGCACGCTGAACGCGATCCTGAACGGCTCGCCGGGCAGTCCAGTGATGAAGACACTCGCGGCGCGGATGACCACACCGGATTTCACGCCGAACTTCTACCTGCACCTGCTGGCGAAGGACATGGGCTACGCCATCGGCGAGGGCGAGAGCCGCGGCGTGCCGATGGCCACAGCGACCGCGGCGCTCGACATGCTGCGCGCCTCGATCGACCGCGGTGACGGCGACCGTGACATGGCCGCCGTGGTCGAGCAGTTCCGCGCGAGGCAGCACGCATGACGCCCGTGCATCCCGTTCTGATCGCCGGTCAGTGGCGAGCGGCCAGCGCCTCGGGCACCTTCCGGTCCGAGAACCCGGCCACTGGTGAGATGCTGCCGGGAGAGTTTCCGGTGAGCACGTGGGCCGACTGCGACGCGGCGCTGGATGCCGCCGTCGATGCCGCGGTCGCGCTGCGTACGACTCCAGGTGAGCAGATCGCACTCTTTCTCACGCGGTTCGCCGAGCGCATCGAAGCGCGCGCGGCGGAGCTGGTGGACGCGGCGCACCTCGAGTCCGGGCTCCCCAAGAAGCCGCGGCTCGGCGACGTGGAGCTACCGCGCACCACAGGACAGCTCCGGCTGGGCGCGGCGGCTGTCGTCGAAGGGTCGTGGTCCCTCCCGACCATCGACACCAAGCTCGGCCTCCGCTCGATGCTCGCGCCGATCGGCCCGGTGTGGGTCTTCGGGCCGAACAACTTTCCATTCGCGTTCAACAGCGTGGCGGGGGGTGACTTCGTGGCCGCGATCGCCGCTGGGAATCCGGTGATCGCCAAGGCGAACAGCTCGCATCCGAACACGACGCGCCTACTCGCCGAGGAGGCTTTCGCCGCGCTCGGCGACGCCGGACTTCCGCTCGCGGCGGTGCAGCTGCTCTATCGCACTGGCCACGCGGATGGTGAGCGCCTGGTCGCCGATCCACGCACCGGCGCCACGGGCTACACCGGGAGTCGCGCAGCGGGGCTCGCGCTCAAGGCCGCCGCCGACGTCGCAGGGAAGCCGATCTATCTCGAGCTCTCGAGCATCAACCCCGTACTGCTCCTCCCGGGCGCGATCGCCGAGCGTGGCGACGAACTGGTGGCAGAGCTCGTGGGGAGCTGCTTGATGGGGATGGGGCAGTTCTGCACGAGCCCCAGCCTCGTCATGCTGTTCGATGGGGAGCCGGCCGAACGCTTCATCGACGCCGCGCGCGAGCGGCTCGATGCGGCGACGCCCACTCCGCTGCTCTCGGCGTCCGTCGCGCGCTCGCTCGCGGCGAGTGTGGGCGAGCTGCGTGCCGCCGGCGCGACGCTGGTGGCCGGAGGGAGTGCCGTGGAAGGGCCGGGCTACCGGCACGCGAACACGCTGCTCCGCGTGGACGGCGAGCAGTTCCTCCGCGCGCCGCAGGAGTTGCAGACCGAAGCGTTCGGTAACGTGTCGCTCGCCGTCGTCGTGCGCGATGCGGACCAAGCGGCGCAGGTGCTCCAGCAGCTCGAGGGCAACCTCACGGGCAGCATCTACTCCGACACGCACGGCGCCGACGACGAGCTGTACGGACGATTGGAGCCGATGCTGCGACCGCGCGTCGGTCGCCTGCTCAACGACAAGATGCCGACGGGCGTGGCAGTGAGCGCGGCGATGAACCACGGCGGGCCGTACCCATCGACGGGACATCCGGGATTCACCGCGGTCGGGATTCCGGCGTCACTGCGGCGGTTCGCTGCGCTGTACAGCTACGACAACGTTCGTCAGTCGCGACTGCCGGAGCTGCTCCGTGATGTGAATCCTGGCGGGCGAGCGTGGCGGCTGGTGGATGGGGGGTGGACTCGGGATTCGCTACAACACCAGTAGCGGGTACTTGGCCACGTCGGTACTCGGATTGGCATACGGGCTCCCGGAATTTGCACGGATGTCTGTCCGCGGGAAACGCCCCTGATCGGGCGTCAACCGAGTGGCGTAACCGCCAGACGCCGTTGCCTGCGTCCAACTACCGGAACGGTTGCACGAAGTCGCGCGCTCAGAGCATGCGCGCGAGCGTGCGCACCGCTCGACGCAGATCCGCCTCGGGCGATCCGGTGAAGCCGAGCAACAGCCCGCGTCTCGCCGAGCGACGCATGTAGTGGCGCGATAAATAGTCCACCGCCAATCCCTCTGCGTCGGCCGCGGCGGCGATGGCGCGATCGTCGGTGCCGCGCGGCAGACTGAGCGCGAGATGCATTCCAGCCTCCACTGGTCCGAGCCGAAGGCCGTCACCCAGCGCCGCGCGCAGCGCGTCGACGAGCACGTCGCGCCGCTCCTGGTACAGCGCGCGCATCTGCCGCACGTGCGCGCCGAAGTGACCCTCCACGATGAAGTCGGTGAGCGCCGCTTGCGACTGCACCGGAGGATGGCCATCGCCGAGTGCGCGCGCCGCGACCACCGCGTCGACGAGGTCGGGCGGCGCGACCAGGTACGCCAGCCGCAGCGACGGAAACATCACCTTGTTGAACGTGCCGACGTAGATCACTCGACCTGCCGCGTCGAGCCCCTGCACCGCGGCGATCGGACGGCCCGTGTAGCGGAACTCGCTGTCGTAGTCGTCCTCGAGCACCCACGCATCGGCGCGCTCGGCCCAGGAGAGCAGCGCGAGACGGCGCGCGAGGCTCATGGTCGCGCCTGTCGGGAACTGGTGCGACGGAGTGGCGTACGCGAGGCGAGCGGTCGGCGCGGCAGCGATGCCTGCATCGACGTCCAATCCGTCTGCGTCCACTCGCACCGGCACCACGTTCGCGCCGGCCGTGAGGAAGGCTCCACGCGCGCCGAGATAGCCCGGCTCCTCGTGCCACACGTCGTCGCCCGGATCGAGCAGCAGTCGGGAGACGAGCTCCACTCCTTGCTGCGCCCCCGTGAGGATGACGATCTGCCGCCAGTCGCAGCGCACCCCGCGAGCGGAGCCAAGATACGCCGCCACCGCCTGGCGGAGAGGCCGGTATCCGGCGGCTTCGCCGTAGGCGAGCAGCTCGTGCCCTCGTCGTGCGCGGCGCGAAAGGAGACGTGCCCACGTGGCCTGCGGGAACGCGTCGAGCGCGGGCATGCATGGCTGGAACGGCCGAACGCCGACCGGCTCCGGATCGAGCGCCGCATCCGAGATGCTGCGACCTCGCGCCGACAGAGCTCCGGTCCCTCGCCTCCCTCGCACCGCTACCGCGCCGGAGATACTGGAGATGCCGGTGACACGTGGCAGCGCGCGTCGCGGCGGGCGGATCACCTCGGGCAGCGCAGCCGCGACGTAGCTCCCCGCGCCCACACGACGGACCAGGAAGCCTTCGGCGGTGAGCTGCGTGAATGCGCTCTCGATCGTGATGCGGGACATCCCGAGGTCGGCGGCGAGTGTGCGCGTTGACGGCAGGCGGGCACCGGGGGCGAAGATGCCCGCGAGGATCGACGACCGGATGCGCGAGTACACCTGCCGGTGCAGCGGAACGGACGTTGGCTCGCCCGCACCCCGCAGCGCGGGGAGCAGTGCGCCGGCTCTTCCCTTCATCGTGGTCGCGCTCCTGATCTTTGCAGAATGGCCTTGTCGTGGTGCACTTAATGGCTCTTTTAGTGAGACCATCGGTGTGATAGATAGCATGACGTCGCCCTTCGCGCATCACTCTACGACTCAGGAGACTTGCCCCATGGCCGCATCCACCACCACTGAACGTCCCGTCAGCCATTCCTTCGTGCTCGAGCATCCAGCAGCAACGCCCGACGACGCTCGACGGCACTTCGCGAGCAAGCTCGCCGTCGAGACGGATCCATCCGATGTTCACGCCGACCTCGAGCGCGGCGTGCAGCGCATCACCGTCGTCGATGCGCGGTCGCCGCAGCACTTCGGCGAGTGTCACGTGCCGGGCGCGATCAACCTGCCGCACCGGAGCATCAACGAGGAGAGCACGGCGTCGCTCTCCAAGGACGTCTGCATCGTGGTGTACTGCTGGGGACCGGCGTGCAATGCCGCTGCAAAGGCGGGCGCCCGCCTCGGCGCGCTCGGCTTCCAGGTGAAAGAGATGATCGGCGGGATCGCGTACTGGCGCCTCGAGGGCTACGCCGTGGAGGGCACTCTGGGCAGCGAGGCGCCGCTGCATGGCTGAGGCGCGAGCGACCGGCCCGACGATCGCGCTAGTCAGCTACGTCGATCTCCCCGGACTCACCGACGACGATCGGTTGCTCGCCGCGGCGCTCGACGAGCGCGGCGCACGCGTGCAGCCCGTCGTGTGGAGCGACCCGGCAATTGACTGGTCGAGCTTCGATGCCGTCGTCGTCCGCTCGTGCTGGGACTATTTTCTGCGCGCCGACCAGTTCTTCGCCTGGCTCGCGCTGCTGGACGCGCAGGCTGCGCGCGTGAGCAACCCCGTGCGCACGCTGCGCTGGAACGCGGAGAAGACGTACCTGCGCGACCTCGAGACTCGCGGCATCCCCGTGGTACCCACGCACTGGATGGCATCGGGCGCGGTCGAGTCGTGAGGAGACATCCGGCGGCGCACGGGATGGTCGGAGCTCGTCGTGAAGCCGGCCATCTCGGGATCGGCGCACGAGACGTGGCGCACGTCGCCGGGCACAGAGCAGGTCGACGACGCGCGCCTCGGCGCGATGACGGCATCGGGCTGCGTGCTCGTGCAACCACTGGTGGATGCGATCGCCTCCCACGGCGAGTGGTCGATCGTCTTCATCGGCGAGGTGTACAGCCACGCTGTGCTGAAGCGGCCGCGCTCGGGCGACTTTCGTGTGCAGATCGAGCACGGCGGCACCTTCGAGCCGATGCGCCCACCGGACGCCGTGATCGTGCAGGCGCTCGAGATGTTGCGCGCCGCTCCGGCCGAGCGCGACGCAATGCTCTATGCGAGAGTGGATGGCTGCGTCGTGGACGAGCGGCTGCTCCTCATGGAGCTGGAATTGATCGAGCCCGTCCTCTTTCTCGGTACGTCGCCTGGCGCGGCGGATCGCATGGCGGACGCGCTGCTGGCCCGCGTGGGCTAGGGCGCGCGGCTCACTCGCCAGATCGCATTGCCGACGTCGTCGGCGACGAGCAGCGCGCCGCGCGCATCGATCGTGACGCCAACGGGCCGGCCCCGGGCGTTGCCGTCGTCGTCGAGGAAGCGGGTGAGGACGTCGACCGGCGCACCACTGGGCCTGCCGTTGACGAAGGGGACGAAGATGACCTTGTAGCCGCTGTGCGGCCTCCGGTTCCACGAGCCGTGC
>JBDSDB010000082.1:0-6450 GCA_039920785.1 Gemmatimonadaceae bacterium | reverse complement strand
GTCCACCTGCTCGAGTGCAGCCGCGGTCGAGATCACGGTAACGCGCGGCAGCAGCCGTTCCAAGACGTCGCGTTCGCGCTCGACGTCCACGCCGGGTCGCACGCGTACCATCGCCACCGATGCTCGCGTGGCGAACTGCGGGCCGCTCATCGTCCTGAGGGTGGCGATCGGCAGTGCGACGGCGCGCTGGTCGAGTGCGAGATAGATGAACCGCGCACGGCCGACGATGCGGAGCACGCGCTCGCCGGAGAGCGATCGCATCTGCGCGTCGTAGCCGGCTGCCGCGCGGATCGTGTCACCGACGGTGCGCGAGACCGCGCGCAGCACCGCGTCCGTTGTCACCATCTCGTCAGGCCCGGTGGGGTCGCGCCCCTCCACCAGCTCGTAGTCTCCCTGCACCGCCGGCTCGAGGCCGAGTGCCGCGGCGGTGACCGTCGTGGCGGCGAGCGGAAAGTGCAGCTGTCCGCCGAGCACGGGACTCACCGCCTGCACAGAGGGACGCGAGCGCAGAAGCGCGACGACGCCGTCGGCATCGCGCATCGTCGCCTCGGTATCGAAGGGGAGCGTGCCCTTGGGGGCGAGGCGAAGCTGGAATCCCTGAGCGAGCAGCAGCTTGCCGAACGACTCGCGCATCCCGGTGGAGAGCATCACCATGTCCAGCAGCAGTGCCGCCGACACCGCGACGCCGAGGATGGCCAGCGTGGTGCGCGCGCGATGACGGATCAGCGAAGCGGCGGCGAGAGTGACGATCATCGGCTACCGCCCGAAGAGCGCGAGCGGCGGCGTCCGGACGAGCCGACGCGCGGCGACCCAGCCGGCGGCGACGCCGAGCACGAGCGAGAGCGCGACGGCGAGGAGCACGATGTCGCTCGTGACGATCGAGAATCGCAGCGGTGTGCGGTACACCACCTGATAGTGACGGTTGACGATCCACGACGCGGCGACGCCGACCCCGACGCCTACGAGGCTTCCGAGCACGGCGATCGCGCCCGCCTCGAGCACGACGCTGCGCACGATGGTGCGCGGCGACACTCCCATGAGCCGAAGCGCGGCCACGTCGCGTCGTCGCTCGTCGACCTTGAGCAGCATGATGCAGAGGAGGAAGATGGCGCTCGCGACGATGGTGATGACGCCGATCGCGCGGTGAAAGCGAGACACGACGGCGAACGTCTTCGACGTCTCCACCGCCACATCGGCCGAGCGGTGCGCGCGGAACCCGAACGCCGACGCGTTGATCCGCGCCACCGCCTCCGTGGTCGCGGCGGGCGAGCGCGTGCCCACGGCGAACCGATCGACGCGGTCGCCGTAGCCCAGGAGTTGCTGGAGCTGGCCGAGGTGCATGCGGATGCGATACTCGCCACGCGCGATCTCGGCAGGGTCGGCGCGTCGCTGCACGATGCCCTGCACGACGACCGTATCCCCGGGCTCGCCCGCCGCCGCCGCGACGACGACGCGGTCTCCAGGCCGAAGACCGGCGTCGGCGGCGAGGCGCGAGTCTATCGATATTTTGCGTGCGCTGGCCTGCGGAAGAGCAGGCGGCGATATCGCGATCGACGCGGACTCCTGCGCCGGAGTAGCGCGGAGGGCGAGGATGAGCAGGAAGAGAGCGGGGCGAAGGATCACGGCGACGCGAGATGAACGGGCACGAGGGCGCGCCCGTTCCCCGAGGCCGATCCTAGCCCTTCTTCGGCGCGGTGGCCCAGTGGGCCGTGTCGGCAAGATCGTGTCGCGTGGCCTCGAGCGTGTACGAAGGTTCGGCGTACGTCGAGAGGCCGCGCTTCAGGAGCCAAGCGCCCAACGCGAGCTCAATGATCCCAGTGACCAGCGCGCCCACCCACATGTGACCGTTGGCGATGCGGCCGATCAACGTGGCGACGAAGACCGTGAGCGCCGCGATCATGATGACCGACGCACCGAAGGCGAGCCCCAACCAGAGCGTCCCCCGCGTGGCGCGGTGCAGGCTCTCCTTCGCCTCGATCTTGGCGAGTTGCACTTCGTCGGCCACGAGACGCTTGGAGTCGACCGTGAGGCGTCGGATCAGATCGGGGATCCCCGTGTCGGGGTCGGAAAGAATCGGTCGGGCAGTCACGCAGTCCTCCGGTTAGCCGCTCGGTGTGCACGCGCAAGGAGGGCAAGGAGCGTTCCGGCGCGTCCGCCGCGCTCACTCCGTCCCGAGGCGCTCGACGAAGACCTGCGACGCGAGGGCGGGCCCGATCGCGCGCGTCACACCACCACCCGCCTGATCGACCCAGAGCGTGATCGGCCCGTCGAATGGTGCGCGGTCGAGCACACGCACCATCGCACCCGGCCGTATGCCGAGCTCGGCCAGATAGCGAAGCCGCTCGGCGTCGTCGTCCATGACCTGCCGAACCCGAAATCGCTCACCGGCGATCGCGTCGGCGAGGGTGCACAACGTCGCCTCTTCCATCTCCAGTTCGCGAGACGGGATGGGAGCGCCGTGCGGATCGTGCGACGGGTTGCCGAGCGCGATGGTCATGCGCTCGATCAACTCCTCGGACGCGGCATGCTCGAGCCGCTCGGCCTCGTCGTGCACGCGATCCCACGGATAGCCCAGCACCTCGGTGAGATAGCACTCGAGGATGCGATGCCGCCGCAGCGTGCGCAGCGCCGCGCGGCGCCCATCGACGGTGAGGCGAACGCCGCGATACGGCTCGTGCGTGATCAGCCCCTGGTCGGCGAGCCGGCGCATCATCCCGCTGACCGATGCGGGAGAGATGTCGAGCCGCAGCGCGATGTCGTTGGTCGTCGCCGGCTCGCCGCGCTCCAGATCGTAGATCGCCTTGAGATAGTCCTCGACCGGGCCGCTCAGCGACTGCGGCGCTGGGCTCGCGCTCACGATGCCTTCGACCGCCGAGGCGAGCCGCGCACCATGAGGACCGGCACATTGGTGCGGTGCCGGACTTCGTTGGCCACGCTGCCTCGCAACAGGTCCTGCATGCCTTTGTGTCCGTGGGTGCTCATCGCCACCAGGTCGCAGCCTTCCCGCTCGGCTGCCGCGGCGATCTCGCTTCCCGGATCGCCGCCGGCGAGGACGCACTCCGCCGAGATGCCGGCGGCCTCGAGATCGTTGCGTCGCGATTCGATGTAGGTGCGGTCCTCGCGCATCTCGGCGCTCTCGCGGAGCACGAGGCCCTCCTGATTGCGCGCCGCCCATCCGTCGGCGACATGGATCAGCACCACCGACGAGCTGCACATGCGCGCGAGCTCGCACACATGCGTCATGATGGCGTCGTCGTAGTCGGAGTGCTCGAGCGGAACGAGGATACGTGCGTACATGGGCGCCGAGGGTGAAGGGTGCGGTGGGAGGTGAGCTTGCCTAGGTGGCGCCTAGGTGAGCCACTCCCGCAGCGTCTGGAACAGCAGCCACACATTCAAACTCGCGATCACGGTCGCGACCAGATAGGCGAGCACCTTCATCCACATCGGGTTGACGAACTCGCCCATCTTGAGCTTGTTCGACGTGAACATTACCAGCGGAAAGACCGCGAAGGAAAGCTGCAGGCTCAGGACGACCTGGCTGAGGATGAGCAGCTTGGCGGTTCCCGACTCTCCGTACATGATCGACACGATCACGGCGGGGATGATGGCGATGAGTCGGGTGATGAGGCGGCGCAGCCAGGGCCGGATCCGGAGGTTGAGGAACCCCTCCATGACGATCTGGCCGGCAAGCGTTCCCGTGAGCGTCGAGTTCTGCCCCGAGGCGAGCAGCGCGAGGGCGAACATCGTGCTCGCGCCGGCGCCGAGGAGCGGGGTGAGCAGCTTGTAGGCGTCCTGAATCTCCGCCACCGCGGAGTTCCCCGACGTGTGGAAGCTGGCCGCGGCGACGATCAGGATGGCCGCATTGATGAACAGCGCGAACGAGAGCGCGATGGTGGAGTCGACGAAGGCATAGCGCACGGCCTCACGTTTGCCGGCCGGGTTCTCGTCGTACCGTCGTGTCTGCACGATGGACGAGTGCAAGTACAGATTGTGTGGCATCACGGTGGCGCCCAGGATCCCGATCGCGATGTACAGCTTCTCGCGGTCCTGCAGGATGCTGACCGAAGGGACGAATCCGGCGAGCACGCCGGCCATGTCGGGTCGCGCGAGGTAGAGCTCGAACGCGAAGCAGATGCCGACGGTGGCAACGAGCGTGATGACGAGCGCCTCGAGGACGCGGACGCCCTTGTTCTGCAGATAGAGCAGGAGCAGGACGTCGAGCGCGGTGATCGCCACGCCAACCGGCAGCGCGATGCCGAATAGCAGGTTGAGCGCGATGGCGGATCCGATGACCTCGGCGAGGTCGCATGCGGCGATGGCGATCTCGCAGAGCACCCAGAGCGCGTAGACCACCGGAGTGCTGTAGTGATCGCGACAGGCCTGGGCGAGGTCGCGGCCGGTGACGATGCCGAGCTTGGAGGCGAGGCCCTGGAGCAGCACTGCCATGAGGTTCGAGATCAGGATGACGCTGAGTAGCGTGTAGCCGAATCGCGATCCGCCGGCGAGGTCGGTGGCCCAGTTGCCCGGATCCATGTAGCCGACGGCGACCAGGTAGCCCGGTCCGGCGAAGGCGATGATCTTCCTCCATTTGGAGCCGCGGCCGATGGGAACGCTGCGATACACCTCGGCGAGGCTCGGGGCGACGCGGGCTCGGCGCCACGCTGGGTTGGTCTCGGGTTGAAGCCCGTCTTCAGGAGGTAGTGCGGTAGGTGTTGCGGACATCGGATGCCGGCGCGAGAGGCGATCGGTGTCATCCCCAAAGCGGGGGGGACTATGTTTAGGCTGGCCTAAACATATTTCGAGGCCGTGTTTACGCAACCCGCGACTTCAACTCGCTGATCGAGGGTCGGCAATCGACTCAACCGCCCGTCAGAACTCCCAGCTCAGGCCGGCCAGCGGCAACCTCGGCCACTGGGTGATCTCACCCGTCTCCACCCTCACCCCACGCCCGACGACGCGGACGTCCTTCCAGATGCCGCGCGCGTTCACGCTGCCCAAGAGGTTGTAGACCTCGCCGAAAACGGAAATTCGACCGCGCCGGGTGTCGAAGTATTTGGTCCATCGGGCGTCCATCCGATGGTACGCGCGAAGCCGGCGAGAGTTGAGCTCACCCGGGGCGCGGTTGACGCTGAGCGAGAAGCGGGTCGGAGTGTTCTCGAGCGTGTCGACCATCAGGATGGTCGGCGTGTAGGGCCAGCCGCTGTGCCACACCGCTCCGACACTCAACCGCCACGAGTTGCTGGCGGGACGCAGCGACCAGTCGAGATGGACGGCGTGCCTCTGATCGAAGCTGCGCGGTATCATCCGTCCACCGACGCTGTCGAGCGACGACGCGATTGCGTAGCTCGCCGACCAGTCCATGCGACCGCCGTTGCTGCGCGACAGCTGCAGCTCGAGACCACGGTCGCGCCCTCCATCGCGAGCGATGCGCATGCGATCCCACGACAGCTCGGGAAAGAGCAGGATGTCGCCACCAACGTTCGCGTACTCCGAGTGTGAGCCGGTGAGAAGACGCTCGTACCCCTCGATGCGGCCGGTGAGTCCGAATGGAAGCACCTGCTCCACGCCGAGTATCTTCTGCCCGGCGCGTTGCGCGCGCTCGAAGCCGCTCACTCCGTCCTGCGCCTGCAGCCCGAACAACTGCTGCGACTGACTGTACCTGCCCCACGCCGCACGGACCGTCGTTCGGGCGGTCGGCTGCCACGACGCGTTCACGCGCGGACTCGTGATGGACTCGCCGAGGAGGGAGTTGCGGTCGTGCCGCACGCCGACCTCCAACGTCAGCGATGGCAGCAGGCGCACGCGCGGCGCGAAGTAGAAGGCAGTCTTGTTCCCGCGGGGCGCCGCCACGGACACGGTCGTATCGACGGCATCCGTGTCGACGTCGTCGCGAAGCCGCTGGCTGACCGCGCTGAAATAGTCGTACGACGCGGATTCGCGCTTCGCCTCGAAGCCCCACTTGAGCATCACGCTCGGTGTCGCTTCGAAGGTCCAGTCCTGTCGGGCCGCGATCCGGTGGAGCGAACGAATGTCGCGGATACGCGCCGCCAAAATTCTCTGGTCGAGCTTCTCGCCTCTCCGCCGCCAGTCGAGCGCACCGGCGGAGGCCACGCTCCGAACGCGAAGCCGTGAGCCGACTTTCTGATCCCCGGTCAGCCAGGCGTAGCTGCTGCGGTAGTTGCTGGAGATGTCGGGCTCCTCGCTCTGGTCATAGCGAAAGCTGTCGTTCGCGTGGAGCGCGTGGAGCGCGACGACTCCGCCGCGTCCGAGGTCGTACTGCACCTTGCCGAAGAGGTCGTAGTAACGCGGCTTGATGGAGTCGCTCACCTCGGTGAGCTTCAGCGCGACATCGAGGTAGCCGGGTCGCGCGGACACGAGCCACCCGCCCTTGCCACCGGCGAAGCCACCCTGCGCCGTCGCGCGCGCGTTCATGACACTCACGCCGAGCGA
>JBDSDB010000081.1:0-9309 GCA_039920785.1 Gemmatimonadaceae bacterium | reverse complement strand
AATCAAAGCGAGAAGGGCACCCGTGATCAGCGTTCCCCATCCTCCCCCAAAGGCAGCACCACACTCCTCGCACCGTCTCTCGACAGCACGCTGAGGTGATCGACACTTCTCGCAGAAGATTTGCATGATCTGTCAGGAAGGTAAAGTCGTTTACAGAAGACCTTAAGGTGCGCTCGCCCAGTTGGCTCGTTGACTGGGAGCGCTACTCATAGATTCCCGCGCCGCTCGAGCAAGTCGGGGTATAGCGCGAGCGCCTCGGCCTCGGTGATCTCCTCGTAGTGCCGGTTCCGGCGACTTCCGCGGGATCGCGGTGAGATCGATGTCCGACGGCAGGCCCATCACGAACATGCACTGCCCCATCTCGTCGACCGGGCGCCAGTTCTCGGGGAAGCCAGCAATGACAGGGATTGGGTCCGGTCGTTTGCCCTCGCTCGGAATCACCGCATAGACGATGTACTGCTGTGATCCGGCGGTGAGCTGGATGGAGCGGCGGTGGAAGTAGACCGATTCAGGGCTGTCTGGCACCGAGGGAAACTACCATAATCTCAACCGTTCCTCGCAGGGGGTACACATGGGGGTATCGCCCTGACTGCAAACCATGCCACGATAGTGCAACGCTCGTAACACCATTCACTCAGCCTTACTCTCGGCGATTCCCCGCGCCTCCACTGCAGTGAAGTTCGACAACGTGCAGCGGCGTCCAGAAATGGGCGCCGTTGCTCGTTTGAGAAAACCAGCGACGAGCGCCCGTCGAGCCGTGCCGGAAGCAGGTCTAGCTGCAGCCACGCGGAGCGCGTAGCCTCATTCAACGCAACGCCGTCACGATACCCCTGACGCGACTGCGCAAGCCTGAGAGGGCAGTGAGTGCCGATCGAATTTGAAGTCGATGTGCCGCAACGACTCGTTCGGCTCAGAATCTCTGGGGCACCGTTACGATCGCCCAGATCGAGGCGTACAGGCTGCGCCTCAACACGGATTGGGCCTTCGATCCCGCTTTCGACAGCTCGTGGACATCCGAGGCGTCGAGGAGTGGCTTTTGGGAAGTTGAGCAGGGAATCGCTGCGAGCGAGGGCCGGCAGACCGCCGACCCTGTTCCGAATCGCCGCCGGCGCGTATCCTTTCTCGGCGCCGTGTGACCAGACCAGAGGATCGGCCGATGTCCCTCGACTTCATCCACGAGTACCTGGCCGAGCTCGACACCACGCTTCGCGCGCTCCCGCATGAGCAGATCGCCGGCATCATCCGGGCGATCCGGGACGTTCGCGATCGCGACGCGCAGCTGTTCGTCGTCGGCAATGGCGGCAGCGCGTCCACTGCCTCGCACTTCGCCGTGGACCTGGGGAAGGGCGCCTCGCTCGGCGGCGAACGCCGCTTCCGCGTGATGTCGTTGACGGACAACGTCCCGTGGATCTCGGCGCTCGCCAACGACCTTTCGTACGACGACGTGTTCGTCGAGCAGTTGAAGAACTTCGCGCGCTCGGGCGATCTGCTGCTGGCGTTCAGCGGCAGTGGGAATTCTGAAAACGTGCTGCGCGCCGTGCGCTACGCGAATTCGATCGGTTGCCATACGATCGGGCTGGCCGGGTACGCCGGTGGGCGACTTCGCGAGGAGGCGCGGGAGTGCCTCGTGGTGCAGGCGGATCACATGGGCCGCATAGAGGACGGCCACTTCGTGGTACAACATCTCATCGTCTACTATTTCATGTCGCGCCTGGACGCGGAGCCAATCCTGGCGACCTCCGCCGTCGCTCCCTTCCAAGCCTGAACTCGCGGTCGGAGGCCGAAGAGCCATTCGCATCGGGATCGACTTGGGAGGCTCGAAGATCGAGGGGCTCGCCATCGTGCGCGGCGTCGAGCGTTTCCGCCATCGCGTGAGCACACCGCGCGAGTACGAAGGGTCAGTTCAGGCGATCACGGAGATGGTCGCGCTCATCGAGCGCAGCGTCGGTGAACGTGGCACCGTGGGCATCGGCATTCCCGGCATGGTCTCTCCACGGACGGGGATCGTGAAGAACGCCAACTCGACCTGGCTCATCGGAATGCCGCTCGCGAGCGCGCTCGAGGAGCGGCTCGAGCGGCCCGTCCGTTTGATGAACGACGCGAACTGCTTCGTGCTGTCGGAGGCGACGGACGGAGCGGGCGCGGGGTTCGACAGCGTGTTCGGGGTGATCCTGGGAACGGGCGTGGGCGGAGGAATAACGTTCAAGCGGCGCCTGCACATCGGCGCGAACCTGATCGGCGGCGAATGGGGGCACAATCCGCTGCCATGGCCTCACGTGTCCGAGCTTCCAGGTCCGCCGTGCTATTGCGGCCGTCGCGGTTGCATCGAGACCTACCTCTCCGGCCCGGGGCTCGAGCGCGATCACGCCGAGCACACGGGCGAGCGGCACAGCACGCGTGAGATCATTCGCGCCGCGCGAGATGGCGACGGGCTCGCGGTGGCGTCGCTCGCTCGGTTTGAGGACCGCCTCGGCCGTGGGCTCGCGTCGGTGGTCAACGTGCTCGATCCGGACGTAATCGTGCTGGGCGGAGGGATGTCGAACCTTCCCGGCCTGGAGAGCGCTGCGCTGGTTGCGATGCGCCAGTACGTGTTCTCGGACGCCGTGGAGACGGTGGTGCGTCGCAACCTGCATGGCGACGCGAGCGGAGTGCGGGGCGCCGCCTGGCTCTGGCCGGAGGAGTGAGACGAGAAATCGTCAGGCGATGGTCGAAGCGCCCGCTCCTCCGCGCATCCACGCGGGCCACGACGAGACGAGTCGTTCCAACCACGCCGGCACTGGGCCCTCGTTCGGACGTCTGAGTACGATCCACAGCGCGGGGAGATAGCAACCCGCGAGCACGTAAGGCGCTGCGAAGGAGACGGCGCCGTCCTTCGTCGACTCACGCACGAACCAGAAACCCGCGGCGACCCATCCTCCGACGGAGAGGAGCATCGCCTCACGCCTGCTCCGCGCGATGAGCAGGAGCGGAAGTTGATCGGCGAAGAGGAGAAGCTGCGGCACGCAGGCCATCGCGAGCAGCAGACGTCCGTCGGATCGCCGCCACCGAAGCAGCGCGAGGGCGAGCACGCCGCCCACCGGGGTCGCGATCGGCGCGGGATGCTCGGTGACGGACGAGAGGTTGCGCAGCCACTCCGCTGGCCATCCTGGCCAGAGCGCGAGGGAGAGGAATACGAGTGCCACGCTACCAAATGCCGATCGCCAGCTGGGCCGATACAAGAAGCACGCGAGCCCGAGCGTCGGCTTGCAGGCGAACATGAAGCCGAGCGTCGGCCAGAGCATCGCCAGGACCAGCCATGGTGTCCACTGGCCGAGCACGACGGCCATCACGAAGCTCGGCGTCGCGAGCGTGATGACGGGCCAGAGCGCTGCGCGAGAAAGACTCCACGACAGCAGGCCGGCGGGCACGGCAACGAAGATCGCCGTCGCCGCCGCACGCGACAACCACTGGAGCGGCCACACGACGATGAGAGCGGGAAGTGGATAGAAGAGCCGGTCGGCGAGCGGCCAGTCGGGGACCCACGGGCGCATGGCGTACGGGTCACGGCCCGCGGCCCACAGTCTGGTCGCCTGCCAGAGGAAGGTGAAGTCGGCCGAGACGTTCGGACGTGCCGCGAGCTCCCACACGACGAACGCAGTCGTCAGTGCGACAACCGCTGCCACCAACACGCGTCCGGTGCGATCTCGGGAAGAGGTGAGTTTGGACAATTGCTGAATGGGCCCCGACTCGCTCATCACCGTGGCTCTCGATCGTGCACCGTGTCTACGGCGTCACGTCCGTCTCTACGCGCGACGCGCTCGGAATCCCGTCCTTCTCGTCGGACTCTCTGCGCTTCGCCTGCTTGAAGATGAACTCGGGCGCGAGTGCGATGCCGATGAGGGTGACGGGCAGGATCTGCTGCGCCTGAATCAGGAACGCCACGGCGATGGCCTGATTCTCGTTCATCCCGAACGCGACCGCAGTCGCCGCATACGCCGCCTGGAAGAGGCCGACGTTGCCGGGCGTGGCGCGCAGCGCGAATCCGAGGTTCACGGCGAGCAGCGCGGCCACGGTCGCCACGGTCGTCATCGGCAGTCCGGCCGCATCGGCGGTGAGCTGATACGTGGCGACCTGCAGCGCCCAGGCGGCGACGCTGAGAAGAAGCGCGGAGATGAAGCGCGGGCCGCTCGACACCGCGCCGATGGTCTGCACGAAGCGGGCGCCGTACGCCTTCGCGCGACCCCGCCAGGTCGCCGGAGTCGGTGCGAGGACGCTCTCCACCACGTGGGGGCGACGGAGCAGCCACACGAGTAGCGCCACCATCAGCACGAGCGCGACGATGGCGAACGGCCGCACGCGCTCGATAGATGGCGGAAGCTGAAGCAGCGTCGCCGCAAGTGAGAGCAGCACCACGTATCCGACGAGCTCGAACAGTCGCTCGAGGGCGAGCGTCGCGAGTACCGTGGCACTCGGTACGTGCGCCGCTCGCGACACGAAGACCACGCGTGCGGCCTCGCCGCCATTGGCGACGAGCACGTTGTTGAGGCCCGCACCGGCGATAGTGGCGCGCAGCGCGAGCGGAAACGAACGCGCCCCGATCGGGCGCAGGAAGACCCACCATCGAATCGCCTTCACCACGATCGACGCGAGATTCAACGCGGCGGCCGCGGCCAGCAGCGGCAGCGACGCTGTCCGCATGGTGTGCCACGTGTCGTGCCAGTTGACGCGCCGCGCGAACAGCACGAGCATCACCAGGATCAGACCCGTGAGGCCGAAGCGCAGCGCACGTGAGACGCGAGGGCTCATACGGCGAGCGCCAGCTTCAAAGCGGAAGCGTGGTGAAGCTGAACCCACGCCCCCGGAGTCCTTCGATGATTCGTGGCAGCGCCTCGGCGGTTTGCATCCGGTCGCCGTTCGGATCGTAACCATCGCCATCGTGCAGCAGCAGGATCGAGCCGGCGTGCATGCCGCTGAGCGTGCGCTCGACGATCACGTCCGCGCCCGGTCGAGCCGAGTCCCAGACGCCGAGTGTCCAACCGACGGTGCGCTGGCCGAGTGACGAGGCGATCGGTGTCACCCACGGACTGCGGAATCCGTGTGGCGCGCGAAAGTGTGCCGGTCGGACGCCGGACGCATGGACGATCTGCTGCGTCCCGCGCGTGAGATCGTCGCGCACGTACGCCGGTGACCGGCGATGCAGCTTGCGGTGGAAGAAGCCGTGGTTCCCGAGCTGATGTCCCTCGAGCGCGGCGCGCCGCACGAGCTCTGGCCAGCGTTCCGCGTGGCGACCCAGCACGAAGAAGGTGGCACTCACCCCCTCGGCGCGAAGGATGTCGAGGATGCGCGGCGTGGTGCGCGGATTCGGACCGTCGTCGAAGGTGATGCTGACGACGGCATCGTCACCGGGCAGATGGCTCACGACCGGCCCGAACACCACGCTGTTGCGGTGCCATGTCCCGTGTGCGGCGAGTCCCGCAGCGGCCAGGCTGGCCGCGGCCGCGCCGATCATCGCGTGACGGCGACCCGTCCCATCACGGCGTGATAGACGTCGAGTACCTGGGACGTGACGCGTGGCCAGCTGTACTTCATGGACTCGTGGCGCCCGGCCACGCCCAGCTGAATTCGCAGGCCTTCGTCGTCGAGCAGTTGCACGAGCGCGTCGGCCAGCGCGTCGCGATCGCCGCACGGTGTCATCAGTGCCTCACGACCATTCACGACGACGTCCTGGAAGCCGAGGATGTCGGAGCAGACGATCGGCGTCTCGCAGGCCATCGACTCCAGCAGCGTGATGCCGAAGGACGCCTTGGTGGTGGGGCAGGCGTAGATGGAGCTGTGCGCGTAGTAGCTGGGTCGTCCCTCGAGGACCGCGCCCACGAAGGTGATGTCCGGATCGCCCTTGGCCTGCTTGTAGTAGTGCTCACGCAGCGGGCCGTCGCCGACGACGACGAGCTGCGCCTGGCGGTTCCTCCCCTTCACCTTGCGAAACGAGTCGATCAGTGTGCTGAGACCGTTGCGCGGGTCGAAGCGGCCGAGGAAGAGGATGGACGGAACGTCCTTCCGGATGGCGGGCGGCGCGGCGACGCTCGGATGGAAGACGTCGGTATCGATGCCGTTCGGGATGATCTGCCAGGGAGCCGTGAAGTACGGCTCCAGTGCGACCGTCGTCGAGTGCGAGACACAGATCGCGGCGTCGAGCATGTCGAGCCGCTTCCGGAAGAAGTCGTTGAATACCGTGTAGACCTTGGACTTGTCGAAGTAGGTGTGGAACGTCCCGACGACCGGGCAGTTCGCCTCCTCGATGGCCAGGAGCGGCAGGATGGGCGTGAGCGGCGAGTGCACGTGTACGATGTCGTAGCGTCCGCGGCGCAGCACGCTTCGCATCTGCCGACGCAATCCCAGCCCGATGGTGACACGCGCCTGCGATCCGTTCGCGTACACCGACTGGCTCCGGCCGAGCCTGATGACGTTCGGCTGCGGAACCGCGCCGGCCAGGTTGGAAGTGATGATGTCGACGTGATGCCCGCGCCGGCGCGCCTCACGCGCGAAGAAATGCACGTGCTCACAGACGCCGCCCAGATGCGGATAGTAGTACTCCGTGACTAATGCGATGCGCAGCGTCTGGTCGTCATGCGCCTCCGGCAGGGCCGGGAGATTGGGAAGCGCCGGAAGGCGCTTCAACGCAGCGCTGCTGGACGGAGGGTTCAAGAGCGGCATGAGCATCGGCTGTGCGGGCGATCAGCACCCGGGTACGGAGAGCACGAGACATAATCGAGCCCACTCGCGTGATCGAACGTCACGCTCCTGGGCTCACCACCGTGCTCCCCACGAATGCCGACTTCGCGCTGTGGGCGCACGCTCCTGCCTGCGACGACGGCCACGGTAATAAGCGTTCCAGCCCCAGATTGGTCAAGGACTTGTAACGAAGGCTCGCTCACCCTCTCGCGCTCGTACCCCGAGCGTCCATGGAAGGTTGCTCGGCGGAACGCTGATCTCTCATCCTCTCACCTGTTCAGCACCCGCATCCGTAGCGCAGCTTGGCCGGATCGGTCGGCGGCGGGGTGGGATAGTCGCCCGAGAAGCAGGCGTGGCAGAAGCCCTGCGGCCCGCCCGGCACGGACTCCAGCATCCCGTCGAGCGACAGATACCCGAGTGAATCGACGCCGAGTGAGGCACGGATCTCCTCGAGGTTGTTGTTGGAGGCGATGAGCTCTTCGCGGCTCGGGGTGTCGATGCCGTAGTAGCACGGACCGGTGACGGGCGCAGAGCTGACGCGCATGTGTACCTCGGCAGCACCCGCCGCGCGAACGAGCGACACCAGCCCGCGCGTCGTCGTGCCGCGGACGATCGAGTCGTCGACCATCACGACGCGCTTGCCCTCGAGCACTTCGCGCACGGCGTTGTACTTCAGCCGCACCTTGGCGTCGCGCGTCGCCTGCGTGGGCTGGATGAACGTGCGTCCCACGTAGTGATTGCGAATGAGCGCCAGCTCATACGGCAGCCCACTCTGCTCGGCGTAGCCGATCGCCGCGGAGTTGGACGAATCGGGAACGCTGAACACCAGCTCGGCGCCGGGCGCGGGGCACTCCCGCGCGAGGCGCCGCCCGAGCTCGCGCCGCGCGCGATCCACCGATCCGCCGAAGATGCGACTGTCGGGACGCGCGAAGTACACGTGCTCGAAGACGCAGCGCTTCAGCTCCTTTTTCTCGAACGGAAAGATCGAGCGCTCGCCCGACGAATCCACGGCGATGATCTCACCTGGCTCGACGTCGCGTTCGTAGGTCGCGCCGACGATGTCCAGGGCGCAGGTCTCGGACCCGAACACGGGCGACCCGTTGAGGCGGCCCATGGCGAGCGGACGCCAGCCGCGCGGATCGCGCGCGGCGAGCAGTGTGTCGCCGAGAATGGTGACGAGGCTGAACGCGCCTTCGACGCCACGCAGGGCATCGGCGAGCCGTTCTTCGGGGCGGTCGGCCGTGGAGCGCGCGAGCCGATGCACGATCACTTCGGAATCCATCGACGACGCGAAGATGGAGCCAAGGTCTTCGAGTTCCACTCGCAGCTCACCGGCGTTGGTGAGGTTGCCGTTGTGTGCCAGCGCGATGTGCCCGCCGCGCGAGCTGGCCAGCACGGGCTGCGCGTTCTCGATGGATGACGAGCCGGTCGTACTGTAGCGCGTATGCCCGATCGCCATCGTGCCGTGCAGCGCGTCGAGCTGGGAGTTGGACATGTCCGACACCAATCCCATGCTGCGAACCCCGCGCGCCGCACCCATGTCGTCGACAGCGACGACACCCGCCGATTCCTGGCCACGATGCTGAAGGGAGTACAGTCCGAGCTTGGTGAGCGCCACCGCCTCGGGCTGATCACGAACGCCGAATATGCCACACATGAGAGTCAGACCTGCGAGTCGGAGACCAACGCGACGTCCTGCGCCGACGCGGCGCGCGACATGATCCGCGGGATTGCTTCGTGATACGCGTCGGCGAGCGGCACGACGGAGCTCTGGATCTTCACCGCGCCGATCGTGATGCTGAATGGGCGCGACGCCGCCGTGACCTCACCAATCGTCGTGGCCCTGACTCCGTTCCGCGCCGCCGCGGCGTGCACCGCTGCCGCGTCCGGCGTGGACACGACGACGCGCCCCTGTGCCTCACCGAACAGCAGCGCGCGCTGCGGCAGCGCGCTCCATGCCGACAGATCGACCGTGGCGCTCGTCGGATGCGGCCGGTCCATCATGACGCACTCCGCGAGCGCGACGGCCAACCCGCCGTCGGCGCAGTCGTGCGCGGACCGCACGGCGCCCGCCCGAATTGCTTCGAGGAGCGCGTCGGTCAGCGCGCGCTCCGCGGCCAGGTCGCAACGCGGCGGACGCCCTCCCACCACGTCGTGCACACGAACGAGATACTCACTGCCCCCGATCTCATCGGTGTTGTCGCCGAGGAGGACGATGGCATCGCCCGGCGTACTGAACGACGAGCGCGTGATGTGCGCGAGCGAGTCCACGAGCCCGACCATCCCGATCACGGGTGTGGGGTAGACTGCGCCGGTGGGATTCTCGTTGTACAGCGACACGTTGCCACCGGTCACCGGCGTGCCGAGCGCCTCGCACGCTTCTTTCATCCCGGCGACCGCCTCACGGAGCTGGAAGTACACTTCGGGCTTCTTCGGATTGCCGAAGTTCAGATTGTTCGTGATGGCCATCGGCCTGGCGCCGGCACATGCGACGTTTCGCGCGGCTTCGGCGACGGCGATGCGCGCGCCCTCACGCGGATCGAGGTAGACGTATCTGCCGTTGCAGTCCGTCTTGAGCGCGATCGCGCGATCGGTGCC
>JBDSDB010000080.1:0-52275 GCA_039920785.1 Gemmatimonadaceae bacterium | reverse complement strand
CGAGCAAGAAGAGCAACTACGCTCTCTACCTGCGCGGTTTCGAGAAAGCCGTCATCGACGACATCCGGGTGATCGACTGCAACTTCGACTCGGTGGCGAAGCCCGACGTCATCGATCACGTCACGGGTCTGGTCCGTCGCAACGTCACCGTCAACGGTACGAAGGAGGCTCAATGAACGTCGATTCCGGGCGTGGGCGGCTCGCTCGCTCACGAGCCATGCTGACCGGTGTCGGCATGGCGGCGCTGATGCTGAACTCGACGCCAATGGCGGCGCAGGGGCGGAGCGCGGCCGCCGGCTCGACCAAGCCGTGGTCGCTGCGGATGTCGGAGTCGGTGATGAAGCGCAGTCCAGTGGTCCACCAGCGATGGGACTACACGGCGGGGCTCGTCCTGATGGCCATCCGGCAGACCGGTGAGTCGCAGCGCGATCGTCGGCTGGTCGACTTCGTGACGACGAACATGGACCGCCTCGTCAAGCCGGACGGATCTATCGATACGTATCGCACGGATGAGTTCAACCTCGACCAGATCAACCAGGGCCGGCTCCTCTTTCCAATGATGGTCGGAGCCAAGGACGGTCGGTATCGCAAGGCGGCCGATCTGCTTCGCGAGCAGCTGCGCAAGCAGCCGCGCGTCGCCGAGGGGGGATTCTGGCACAAGAAGATCTACCCCCAACAGATGTGGCTCGACGGCCTATACATGGCCGAGCCGTTCTATGCCCAGTACGCGCAAGTCACCGGAGAGGCATCCGCGTTCGACGACGTGGCGAAGCAGTTCCTCCTCGCCGCGCGATACACGCGCGACGTGCGCACTGGGCTGCTCCATCATGCGTGGGACGCATCGCACACCCAGCGCTGGTCCGACACGACGACGGGCCGCTCGCTTCACGCGTGGGGCCGTGGTGCGGGCTGGTACATGATGGCGCTGGTGGACGTGCTCGACTACCTGCCGGCCAAGCATCCGGCGCGCTCCGCGCTCATTGCCGTCCTTCAGGAGTCGGCCGACGCCATCGCTGCGGTGCAGGACCCTCTCACCGGACTCTGGTTCCAGGTCATGGATCAGCCCGGGCGCTCGGGCAACTATCTCGAGGCCAGCGGCTCGGCGATGTTCACCTACGCGTTCGCGAAGGGCGCACGAATGGGCTATCTCGAGCCGCGGTATCGCGGGATCGCCGAGCGTGGCTTCAACGGTCTCGTCTCCACGCTGATCTCGGTCGATGCGGACGGCACGGTGTCGCTCAACGGTATCTGCTCGGTGGCGGGGCTCGGCGGGAATCCGTATCGCGACGGCTCGTACGACTACTACATCCACGAGCCCGTCGTCGCGAACGACTACAAGGGCGTGGGTCCATTCATCCTCGCCGCACTGGAGCTCAAGCGATGACCGCTCCGGCAGCGCAGGTCGCGGGCCTGTTCTCTCTCGCCGGCAAGCGCGCCCTCGTCACGGGTTCCTCGCAGGGGCTCGGCCGCGCGATGGCCGAAGCGCTCGCGGGCGCAGGCGCCGACGTCGTATGCGGCGGGTTCGTGCCCGGTGACGCGCGCGACACCGTGGCGAGCATCGAGGCACTCGGCCGCCGCGCCTGGGAAGTCGCTGCGGACGTCGCCGATCGCGACGCTCTGCTTCATCTCGCCGACAGGGCCGAGTCGGCCGCGGGCGGCGCGATCGACATCCTCGTCAACAACGCCGGCACCATCAAGCGCAAAGCCGCGGTCGAGCACACGTTCGATGACTGGGATACGGTGATCCGCACCAACCTCGACTCGGTGTTCGTCCTCTCGCAGCGCATTGGCCGCACGATGGTGGAGCGCGGAGCCGGAAAGATCGTGAACGTCGCCTCACTGCTGTCGTTCAGCGGCGGCATCACCGTACCGGGGTACACGGCCAGCAAGCACGCGGTGGCCGGACTCACCAAGGCGTTCGCCAACGAGTGGGCGCAATCGGGTGTGAACGTGAACGCCATCGCCCCGGGCTACATGCAGACCGAGAACACGCGGCCACTGCGCGAGGACAAGGCGCGCACCGCGACCATCACGGCACGCATCCCCGCGGCGCGCTGGGGCACACCGGAGGACCTCGCCGGCGCGGTGGTGTTCCTCTCGTCGCGCGCGAGCGATTACGTCAACGGCCACGTCCTCGTGGTCGACGGCGGCTGGATGGCCCGCTGACCTTCCTTCGTCCCGCCAACTCTCTCATGCGCTATCTCCCCACTCCAGAGCAGACCGGCCGGCTCACGCCCGACGAGCTGCGCACGCACTTCCTCGTCTCCGGGCTCTTCGTGCCGGGTGAGATGCGCTTCGAGATGATCGACCTCGATCGCGTGACCCTCGGCGGCGTCGTGCCGCTTGCCACACCGATCACGCTCGAGGCACCCGAGGTGTTCGCCGCCAAATCGTTCACGGAGCGCCGCGAGCTCGGCATCCTGAACATCGGAGGCGCCGGCTCCGTCTCGGTCGACGGCGCCACGCACCAGCTGGCGAGACGCGACATGCTCTACGTGGGTCGTGGTGAGCACGACATCCAGCTTGCAAGCGCCGACGCCAGCGTGCCGGCGCGGTACTTCCTCGTGAGCTATCCGGCGCACGCCGAACACCCGACGGCACGCATCGGCGCGGCCGACGCGGACGCCTCGGAGCTCGGCACGCAGGAGAAGGCGAATCGGCGCCGCCTGGCCCGATACATCCACACGAACGGCGTGCGAAGCGCACAGCTCGTGATGGGCGTGACCGCGATGCACGAGGGCAGCGTCTGGAACACGATGCCCCCGCATACCCATGTGCGGCGCACGGAGATCTATCTCTATTTCGATCTGCCGGCTGACGGCGTCGTCTTCCATATGATGGGAACGCCCGACTCCACACAGCACCTCGTGGTGCGGGACGGTGAGGTCGCGCTCTCGCCGTCGTGGTCGATCCACTCGGGCTGCGGCACGACGAGCTACACGTTCTGCTGGGCGATGGGTGGCGAGAACCAGGAGTTCGCCGACATGCAGGGCTTCGACATGACCACTCTCCGGTGACCATCATGAGGCGCTCCAATACTCGCGGGTGCTGGCTCGCGCTGCTCGTCTTCGCGTTCTCCGGCGCGGCGCACGCCCAAGCGGCGCCCGCTTCGGTCATGGTCGTCGTCGAGAACTCGCTGGCGATCAGCCGAGCCGACGAGACGGTCGGCGTGCCGTGGACGACCCTGACGACCTCGCTCCCCACAGCGCGGCCAAACAACGTTCGCGTGCTCGACGCGGGCACTGGCATCGAGCGGGTGTCGCAGGTCGTCGACAACGACGGCGACGGCACGCCGGATGAGCTGATCTTTCAGGCGGACTTCGCGGCGGGCGAGTCGCGCGGATTCACGCTGCAGAGCGCGCCGGCGAAGGCGGCGTTCGCCAAAGGGCGGGTGTTCGTCATGCACACTGTCCCGCGCGATGACATGGCGTGGGAGAGCGATCGGGTCGCGTTTCGGATGTACGGGCAGGGTCTCTGGAAGGTCGACTCGCTCGACAGCTCCGGCATCGACATCTGGAACAAGCGCACCCGCGCCCTGGTCGTGGACGCGTGGTACAAGAAAGGTCACGACGCGTATCACATCGACTCCGGGGACGGCGCTGACTTCTACGACGTCGGCCATTCGCTCGGCACGGGTGGTACCGCGCTGTGGACCAACGGAAAGCTCGACTATGCGCACAACTTCAAGACTCACCGCATCATCGCCGAAGGGCCGGTCCGGATCGTGTTCGAGGTGAGCTACGAGCCGTGGGGTCCATCGGGCATGCGGGTCAGCGAGACGAAGCGCATCTCGCTCGACGCGGGACGGAACCTCAACAAGTCGACCAGCACGTTCCGCGCGCTCGACGGCGCGACGGACATCACGTACGCGACGGGCACTGTCAAGCGGGCGGGGATGATTGGGCTCGAGAGTCGCGCGAACAAATGGGCGTGGCTCTCCGGTTGGGGTGCCGTGCTGCTCAAGGGCGGCGGCCATGGCGAGCTCGGAACCGCCGTGGTGCTGCCGCGCGACCAGGTCACGGATTGGAAGGAGACCGACGACCATTATCTCGCGATCGTTCATGCGAAGCCCGGCGTTCCGATGACGCACTATTTCGGCGGTGGCTGGACCGCATCGCTTGACTTCCGCGACGTCACCGACTGGTGGAAGTATCTCAACCAGATGGCACTGCGCTACGACTCGCCCGTCAAGGTCACGATCACGGCGAACCGGTAGGGATGATCGGAGTGACGCCGCATGCTTTCCGCGCAGAGAGGCGTGCGTTCTTCGCATCCGCGGTGCGATGTGTGCAGTGAGCGCGTGCATGATGTCGCGACGTTCCTCCGCAGCACGTTCGAACGACAGCTCGCCCCTGGTGACCGGTAGACGACGAGACGCACTCGGTCTCGTGCTCGATGCCGTCGATGCCGTGTTGGAAGATGGGATCCCACACCCTGGATGGTCGCGGTCCGACGTCGCGTTGCGCACCTGCGCGCTCGAGGCCGCGTTCGTCGAGGCGGAGGAGGTCGTGTCGCGACTGCGGAACACGGGCTTCGTGCCCACTCCGTTGACGCGTGCCGATGCAGACAGTCTCATCGCCGCCGCCGCCGCCATCTGTGTGTGGGGACGTCTTCCGGGCCGTCCGCATCCGATGCTCGATCATCTCGCCGACGCACTGGCCCGAGTGCCGGCTACGAGCATGCCGCTCCTGCAGTTGGCATAGCCGCGCACCGCACGACGCCACGCTTGACAGTGCGTCTCCTGTCGGCGAGACTGACGTTGCCTGCGCGCACCGCGCGAGCCACACTCTTGGAGGTGCCTATGCGTACCGCCGTCGCCGCCGTCATCACCCTGGCTGCGCTTCACGCCGCCTGACGACGGTGCACCGATCCGATCGAGCTCGCGGCGCATTGCGCGTGCTGGACTGATCGTCGCACCTCCCGTCCGCGCCTCGTTGGTCGCGGTCAGGGCCTGATTCGACTTGCTGGTCGCACCACGCGGCCGGCGATCATCATCGCCCTCGAGCAGCATGCGTGCAGCATGCGTGCTCGCCATGGAGAGTGCACAACCAATGTCTATCGACATCATACCGCCGAGGCTCGCTGCCCTCGGCTGGACCGCGTCGCGCGCTCGCGATTCCGTCGCGCTGCTCGCCGAAGGCCTCCGTCCCGCTCGGATTCTCGCACAACACCGTGATCGGTACATCGTCGGCACGGCGGACGCCGACAGCACCGCCGTTCCCCTCGGTCGCTCGCGGTTGCACGCGCCGGCGTCGCTCGAGATTCCCGCAGTCGGTGACTGGGTCGGCGTTCGGCAGCGCGACGGTGGGCTCGCGGTGATCGTGCTTGTGTTGCGCCGCGACAGCGCGTTCGTGCGCCAGAGCGCGGGGGAAGCGAGCGCCGCGCAGGTCGTGGCGGCCAACATCGACCTCGCCCTGATCGCGACCGCGGTCGCGGGCGATCTCAACCCGCGCCGACTGGAGCGATACGTCACGCTGGCATGGGAGAGTGGCGCGACTCCCGCAGTGCTGCTCACGAAGGCGGATCTCGCGCGGGCCGAGGATCTCGCAGCGGCGCGCGTCGCCGCATCGCGCGCCGCGCCGGGCGTACGGATCGTCACGGTCTCGACTCTCGCCGGCGATGGGATGGAGGAGCTGTCGCAGCTGCTGGCGCCCGGACTCACCGCGGTCATCGTCGGCTCGAGCGGGGTCGGGAAGTCGACACTCGTGAACCACCTGCTCGGTGAGACGCATCTCCAAACCCAGGACGTGCGGCACGACGGGAAGGGGCGGCACACCACCACGCATCGAGAGCTCGTGCGTCTGGCGAGTGGAGCGCTTCTCATCGACACACCCGGTATGCGTGAGCTGCAGCTGTGGAGCGACGGCACCGGGGTCACTGCGGCCTTCACCGACGTCGAGATGCTCGCCGAGGACTGTCGCTTCCGTGACTGCGCCCACGAGGTCGAGCCAGGTTGCGCGGTTCGTCGCGCCGTGGCGTCAGGCGCGCTACAGCCCGAACGGCTCGCCAGCTATCACAAGCTTCGGCGTGAGGTCGCTTGGCTCGCACAGCGAACCGACGTGCTCGCATCGGCAGAGGCGAAGCAGCGAATGAAGATGCTGCATCGCGCCCAGTACGGCTTTCTTCAGACCCGAAAGCGCTGACGGATCAGGGGCGGACGACCGCGAGCTCGCCCGGCACTCTCGTCCGCGCCCTGCCGACGGCCAGATCACTCGAGTAACGCGAGAACGCGTGCCACGTTCCGACCAGCCACACCACGCCGATGAGCAGCCCGCCGATGACGTCGGTAGGCCAGTGCACAGCGAGATAGAGACGCGAGTACGCGTTCGCGAGGAAGACGAGTGCGGCAAGGGCGAACGGCCAGCGCCAGCGGCGCTCGCGGTACAAGAGAAGCGAGATCGTGAAGTACAGCGCGATCGTCAGGATGGCGTGACCACTGGGATAGGACGACCAGTTGTACATGCCGCGATGGGGAAACAGATCGGGCCGGTCGCGACCGAGCAGATGCTTCATCGTTGGATTGAGCGACAGCGATCCCACGCAGACGACGAGCAGATGGATGGCGACGAGTGGTCGATGCGCGCGGTTCCACATCCACCACCCCAGCAGAATGATCGCCGGTAGAATGGTGAGGTTCGTGCCGGTGAGCGGGACCTGCAGCACGACGAAATCGAGCCACGACGGAAGGTGCTGTGCATGGATCGCGCGGAGTAGTGAGCGCTCCCATTCCGCGCCGCCATTCCACGTCGAGGTGTACCGGATCACCATTGCGTAGACGATCCCGACCAGCCACGCGCCGACGTACGTGGCACCCACCTGGAGCATGAGCCGGCGTCGAGCGTGTCGAAGCGCCGGCGCCGCCCCGTCAGTCGAGGATGTTCGTCTCGTCATGTTTCTCTCCGAGCCATCGGCGCACCTCGGCGAGAACGACGCGCGGCTCGATCGGCTTGGCCAGATAGGCAGTGAAGCCGACCTCGTTCGCCCTCGCGCGATCGTCCTGCAGCGCGTGAGCCGTGAGCGCGATGATCGGGATGGTGCTCGTGGTCGGGTCGTTCCGCAGGATTCGCGTCGCTTCCCAGCCGCTGACCTCTGGAATCGAGATGTCCATGAGGATCAGATCGGGCAGCACGCTACGCGCGAGCGCGATGGCCTGCGCTCCGTCCACTGCCTCCACGACCTGATAGCCCACGTGCCGGAGCACTGTGGAGTAGATGATCCTGTTGTCCTCGTTGTCTTCCACAAGGAGCAAAGTGCGGCCAGCCGGAACAGACGGTTCCACGGGACCTTGGCGAATGAGATTCGGACGGCGTCTCTAAGAGCAAGCGCAATGCCCCCGTCGAGCGCGCCACCCTCAAGCGCGCAAACGCTCCAGCTCGGCAATCTTCGCCACTCGGCGACGATGACGCTCGGCACCGGAGAACCTGGCCATCAAAAAATCGCGAACGAGCTCGGCGGCGAGATCGGGACCCACGACGCGCGCGCCGAGGGCGAGCACATTCATATCGTCGTCCTCCACACCCTGTCTCGCCGAGAAGGGATCATGGCAGAGCGCACTCCGGACTCCGCTGAGCTTGCTCGCCGCGATACTCGCCCCAACGCCGCTTCCGCACACCAGCACACCGCGCTCGGCCCTCCCGCTGACGACCGCACGGCCGACCGCCGCGGCCACGTCGGGATAATCGTCGCCGGGCATCACCTCGCTAGATCCGCAATCGATCACCTCGAATCCGCCGTCCATCAGTTCGGCGAGAATCCGTTCCCGAAGGGGCCATCCGGCATGGTCGGTGGCGAAGGCGACTCTCATTGGCTAACCGGTGGAAATGTCTCGAACTCTACCGTGGCGCCCGCTGGTGACCCTTTCGGGTTTCTCCCATGCAAGCGGTTCCGGGTCAATAAGTTGCGGAGGGTGACGGTGGTCACGGCGACTTAGTGCGACCGCTGGAATATACCTTCGCTCTTCAGTCCAGAGCGAGATGAGGCAAGCTGGTCATTCGTTGCGTTTTGTGATTTGGCTCGTAAATCCACGACGGGGCGCCGCTGCTCCCTACTTCAAGTTCTCGGACTACGGACCCCACACCGAGATGCCCTCGATGTCCAGTGACAGCGCGCCGACCGAAGGCCGCGCCGAAAGTTCCGTAGCTCGCCGAGAGCGCCTGCGATTCGCCGGCTTCTCCCTGTCGCGCTCGCCATCGGGCCGCGTCACCTGCGAGGTGTCGCTCGAGTGGGCACCGGGCGAGACGGTCACCGGTAGCGCGCAGGGCCAGGCCAGTCCCGCGGGCGACGCGCGATTGGGCGCCGAGGCGGCGATCCGCGCCCTCGAGACATTCACCGAGGAAGCGATCACCTTCGAGCTCGTTGGGGTGAAGGTCGTCCGCGCCTTCGACGCCAACGTCGTCATCACCTCCCTCCTCCAGAAGGGAGACAGCGGTCCCGATCGTCTCCTCGGCTGCTACCTCGCCGATGGCGACATGGTGAGGGGCGCCGCGCTCGCGGTGCTGAACGCCACCAACCGAGTCCTCGGGAACTACCTCATCACACGGTAGGAACCGGGAACTCCGTGCAGGGGTAGGCGCAGTCGATCCAACCCGCTACTCTGCGGGACGTTCGCCCCGCCGCCCGGGGCAGTCAGTCGAGTCGGTCGCCAGCTGCATCCCTCCCGCAGCAGGCTCCGCCCACCGGAGAGTGCAGTTGCGAGCCAGGCAAATCTTACTCGGCACCATCGTCCTGGCCGGTTGCCACGCGCAGCCCCAGACGACCCCCCGTCCACGGAGCGTCATCGTCGCAGGAGCTCCACGCGCGACGTCGTACGACAGCGCCCGCAAGACGGCGGCCGCCGACAGCGCGCGCAAGGTGGCTGACGCCCGCTCCGCCGCGACCACATCCACGGCGACCACGGCGACCACGATCACCGTCTCCCGTCTCGAGGTCGCGCGCCGAGTCATCGACGTGTTCGGCGACTCGCTGCTACTCGCACCCGCGCCCGTTCTCGAGTCGTCGGTCAAGGCCCCCACGTGGGACATGGATGTCCGCTCGTACGAGACACAGGATCGTGTCGCGCACTACGTGAACCAGTTCACCGGCCGCTCCAAGGATCGGATCGCCGAGCGCCTTCAACGCGGCACGCGCTTCGAGCCGATGATCCGCGCCACGATGAAGGCGGGCGGCCTTCCGGAGGACATGTACTACCTCGCGCTGGTCGAGAGCGGCTTCGACCCCCATGCCTACTCGCGGGCCGCTGCGGTCGGGATGTGGCAGTTCATGACCTCCACCGCGCGCGACATGGGGATGCGTGTCGACTGGTGGGTGGACGAGCGTCGCGACCCCATCCGGTCAACGGTTGGCGCGGTGCGATTCCTTCGCGGGCTGCGCAACCAATTCGGCTCACTGTACCTGGCGGCTGCAGCATACAACGGCGGTCCCGGACGAGTTTCCCGCGGGCTCGCGCGCTACGCCGACGACCTCGAGGGCACCCAGGCAGAGGACGCCTTCTTCGTGCTCGCCGAAAAGGACTACCTGCGAAACGAGACGCGGGAGTACGTCCCCCAGCTCATCGCCGCCGCGTTGATCGCCAAAGATCCTGTGCGCTACGGCATGGAGTTCAGTCCGCTGGCGCCCTTCGCGTACGACTCCGTCCGCGTGCCGGCGAGCACTCCGCTCGCGGCGATCGCCAAGGCAGCGAGAGCGACGACGCGCGAGATCGCCGACCTCAACTCGCATCTGCTCCGCGGAATGACCCCGCCTCGGGACTCGTTCCTCGTTCGCTTGCCCGTGGGAGCGCGTGCGGACTTCGACAGTACGTTCGCCGCCCTGGCTCCGGAGACACGCAAGGCCACCACGGTATTGGAGACGAAGAAGGGCGACACGGCCGAGCGACTGGCGCGCGAGCACGGGATCTCCGCGGCGGCGGTGCACGGATTCAACCCTTCGATCCGGCGGCTCAAGAGCGGGCGCCTGGCGCCGGGCCAGCGGCTCGTGCTCCCGACGCAAGCGGTGTTCGCCGCCGCCCTCAGCATCCCGGATCCGGCCATCGAGCGATATCCGCGCAGCACGGCCGGCTCGAGGGTGCACACCGTGAAGCGAGGTGAGACGGTCCGCACCATCGCGCGGAAGTATGGCACCTCGTCCGAGCACCTGATGCGGATCAATGGGCTGCGGAAGCCGGTTATTTTCCCCGGGCAGACGCTGCGGCTGACCGCAGCCTCGTCGAGAGGCACGGCGCGCCGCGCTAGCTCGGCGAATGCCTCGAAGTCGGGAGCCTCGACGCGGAGCGCCAAGCGTTCGTCGGCCTCCAAGAGCTCCAAAGTATCCGCCGCCGAGCGGAAAAAAAGCTCGGGCGCCGACTCGAATGCCGGCGCCCGAACGAAGAGCAGGCGCGTGAAGCGTACCACTCAGAGCGGCTGACGAGTCAGGTCATTCCACGACGCCATTGCCGATGTAGCCCTTGGTGACGATCCGGTCGTACCCGTTGGATGGGTTATCACCCTGCGCGCGTGACTTGGCGACGGCCACCGGCCCACGATTGTAGACGAGAAGGGCGAGCTTGACGTCGCCCTTGTACTCGTGGACCAGGCCGCGGAGATAGCGAAAGCCGACCCGCAGATTGGTGTGCGGATCGTACAGTCGCTCCCGCGTGACACCCTTGATGTAGTACTTGGCGGTGGAAGGCATCACCTGCGTGAGGCCCAGCGCGCCGACGGGACTGGTCGCGTGCACATTGAAATCGCTCTCCAATTTCACCAGCCGGAACGCCAGCTCGGGGTCGATCCCCTCGGCCTGAGCGACGTCGACGATGCTGCTGGCGAGGTCCGCGGCGATCTTGTATCGGCTCGAGTACTCGAAGATCTTCTTCGAGCGGTCCAGCTCAGTGCGCATCAGCTCCAGCTCGCCGCGCGCCGAGTCGAGCGCGAGAGCCAGCGTACGATCGGTGCTGACGTCGATCTTGAAGCCGCTGCTATTCACGGCAGCCGCTTCAGCCGTGGCCGTGGCCGGCTTGCGGTTGCCCAACACGAAGGCGGTCGCACCGAAGAAGCTCAGGGCCAGAGCCGTCTGTTTGAGACGTCTCCGACGCCGGTAAGCGTCTCCGCGGTGCACGTACGTGCCTCGTAGATTTCTCATAAAGTGAACCCCGATAAGGGTTTAACGACATTGGTCGAGCTCGCTGCTTCTTGAGGTTAAGGAGCAACGGCTGAGCCGGCAAGTCTTGCGTATTTGCCGCCAACCCCACCCACTTTCTCCGCCAAAGATATATCGGAGATCGTCATCCCCCGATCCATGGCCTTGGCCATGTCATAGACGGTCAGGAGGGCGATGCTCACCCCGGTGAGTGCCTCCATCTCCACCCCAGTCTTCGCGGTGGTGCGCGCCACCACCTCCGCGCGAATCCCCGGCAGGGATGGGTCGGGGGTGAGCACCACGCCGATATCGGTGAGCGGAAGAGGGTGGCAGAGCGGGATCAGGTCGGCGGTTCGCTTGGCGGCCAGAATTCCCGCCACGCGCGCGACGCCAAGCACGTCTCCCTTGGCCACGCCATTCCGAACGATGGCCTCGAGGGTGGCGAGCGTCATTCGAATGCTCCCGGTCGCGCGCGCCATCCTCACCGTGTCGGCCTTGGCGCTGACGTCGACCATGCGAGCCGTGCCGTCCGGCGCGACGTGGGAGAGCGCTGGCGCTGGCTCGATGTCATCGTCGATGTTCATGTGAGGAGCGCCTCCAGGCGCCGAAGCAGCTCCCTCGTGATGAGCTGCGGGTTGACGTTGCCGGTCGCGCGTTCCTTGGCCTCCTCCACGGCATCCATCGCGTGAGCGGCGGCGGTGGCGCCCGCGACGTTACCTCGGTCCGCCGAGGCGCGCATGCGCTCGTGGAGCAAGGTGGTCAGCGCGTCGAGCGACGTGCTGAACGCTCCACGCGCCTTGCTCGAGCCCTGAGCGAGCGCCGACCGGAACTGCTCGCGCCTGTCGCCATCGCTCGCGGCCTCGAGCATGCGACGCGCTCGAGCCACGGCCTCCGCCCACTCGCTGCGCGCGAGCAGCGCGCCTGGTGCGCCGGCCGCGAGCCGGCGCTGCTCTTCTGGCTTGTTCGGCACGCCAGCAGCGGCGAGCGCGTCGCGCATGGCCGGTTCGGCGAGCACGGCATCCACCGCCGTCTGCCCCTGCGCCGTCACCCGCAGCGCGACCACTCGGGACCGAATGGTCGGGATGAGGGCACCGGGCTCGCTCGAGGTGAGGATGATGTTGGCTCGAACGGGAGGTTCTTCCAGCAGCTTCAGGAAGGCGCCAGCCGCCTCCTCCGCCCCCTCGCGCACCACCATCCGCTCCGCGTCGCCAACGATGTAGATCTTGCGCGAGCCGAGCGCGGGGGCGAGTGCCGCGGAGCTGACGATCGCCCGGATGGTGGCGACGAAGATGGCTTCCTCCGGGGCAGGAGGGGCGTACACGCCGGTCTTGACCCGATCGGCGACAGCCTCGCGAAAATCGTCGTTGATGTCCTCCGACCTGACGTCGGAGTCCTTGAGTCGCGGGCGCGGGAAGTACCAGTGAATGTCCGGGTGCGTGCCGGCCAGCGCATAGCGGCAGTGCTGGCACGTGCCGCAGGGACGAGGCTCCGCGCCGGCGCACAACAGCCGCTGGCCCAGCCAGAGCGCCAGTCGCTGCTTGCCGACGCCGAGCGGCCCGTGGAGGAGGAGCGATCCCGGCAGCGCATCGCGCCGGATCGCGTCGTCGAGTCGCTGACGGAGCGCGGAGTGGCCGTGAATGGGGAGAAGTGGCACGTTCGGAAGCTAAGGCGAACGAGCCCGTCGCGGCGAGTGGGAACAGCGTCCACCGTGGGCACGAATCGTGACTATCTCGGCGCCGGACTTTCACGAGGGGGCCGCATGGAATTTGGACTCAAAGGACGCAGGGTCGCCATCCTGGCGACGGACGGTGTCGAGCAGGTGGAGCTCGTCGAGCCGCGCAAGGCGCTGGATGCCGCCGGGGCGATCACCCATCTGATCTCGCCGAAGCCGGGCACCATCCAGGGGATGAATCACGACGAGAAGGGCGACCAGCTGCCTGTCGATCGCGTACTGGCCGACGTGCACGCATCCGAGTATGACGCGCTGCTGCTCCCCGGCGGCGTGGCCAATCCCGACCGACTGCGGACGGACGAACAGGCAGTCCAGTTCGTGCGGGAGTTCATGCTCTCGGAGAAGCCGGTCGCCGCGATCTGCCACGGGCCGTGGCTGCTGGTCGAGGCTGACGCGGTCGCGGGCCGCCGGCTCACGTCCTGGCCGAGTCTCCGCACTGACATCCGCAACGCCAAGGGCGAGTGGGTCGACCAGGAGGTCATGGTCGACGAGAAGCTGATCACGAGCCGGAAACCCGCGGACATCCCCGCATTCTCCGCGGCGATCGTCCGCGAGTTCGCCAATCGGCTGGACGAGTCGAAGGTGGACGAGCTCAGCGAGCAGAGCTTCCCGGCGAGCGATCCGCCGCCGTCGCCGACGGCGATTGGTGGACAAGGTGCGGCGCGCACATAGTGACGCGGGTGGGGCGGCTGCCGTCCTGAGGACGGCGACCGGTAGGGAGACGGCCCCGATATTTAACTTTGTGCCGTAAAGCACTTGACAGATTCCCGCGATGGCGACATTCTCCGCCCCATGACACGCGTCCTGCCTCTTCGCCCCCCGGAGCCGCCCGAGATGCAGGCCCGGGCGATGGACAACCTCCGATTCATCCGTGAGACGATGGAGGCTGCGGCGACGTTCACCGCAGTGTCCGGGTGGGGAACGGTCGTCATCGGCGTGACCGCCATCGGCGCCGCGGTACTGGCCGGGTCGACCGAGAGCACGACGCGATGGATCTTCATCTGGCTGTGCGAAGCGGTGCTGTCGGTCGTGATCTCCGTGTACACGATGGCGCTCAAGGCGCGCGCGGCCAAGCTGCCGCTCTGGTCCGAGCCGGCGCGGAAGATCCTGTTCAGCTTCGCCCCGCCGATGGCCGGTGGAGCGCTGCTCACGCTCGTGTTCTTCGAGCGCGATCTGGTCACGCTGCTGCCTGGCGTCTGGATGCTGCTGTACGGGATCGGCGTGGTCGCGGCAGGCACCTTCTCCGTGCGCATCGTCCCCGTCATGGGGATCGCGTTCATGGCGGTGGGAACGCTCGCGCTCTTCGCGCCCGCGCGGCTCGGCACGGACTACATGGCGGCGGGGTTCGGGGGACTGCACCTGCTGTTCGGGACATTGATCGCACGGAGGCACGGTGGCTAAACCAGGGGCGGCGGCGAAGCGTCCGAACGACGATCGGGGCGAGCGGGGCGCGACCGGCAGCGCGCGAGCACTGCGCTCGGTCGACGGTGCCGCCACGCCGAGCGGCGAGGAGGGAGCGCTCGCCCTCGACCGGCTGATTCACGAGCGGATGCGGCTCGGGATCGTCAGTGCGTTGGCGGTGAACGACTCGCTCACGTTCAACGATCTGAAGCGGCTGATGCAGACCACCGACGGCAACCTGAGCGTCCACGCGCGCAAGCTCGAGGATGCGAAGTACATCGCCTGCACGAAGTCGTTCGCGGGCCGGGTCCCGCGAACGGAGTACAAGCTCACCACCGCCGGCCGTCGCGCGCTCGAGCGGTACCTCGACCATATGGAGGCGCTCATCCGCGCCACCAGGGAGCGCTGAGCGGTCCATGCACAAGACACGTCACTCCGGCGCGCAGAGCGCGCATTCGGCATTCCAGGGCCCGCACGTCGCCGTGATCATGGACGGCAACGGTCGGTGGGCCACCGCCCACGGACTCTCACGCTCGGCGGGGCACGAGGCCGGCCTTCGCACGGCTCGCGACATCGTGGAAGCGAGTGTGCGCGAGGGAGTGGGCACGCTGACGCTCTACGCATTCTCCTCGGACAATTGGAAGCGACCCACGGCCGAGGTGACGGCGCTCATGCGGTTGTTCCGTCGTGCGCTCCTCGGCGAGGCCAAACGCTGTCTGGAGAACGGCGTGCGCCTGACGATCCTCGGGCGCCGAGACAGGCTGCCGTCGTCGTTGCGCCACACGGTGGAGCAGGTCGAGTCGCTCACCGCCTCGGGTTCGGGAATGCACCTGCGCGTCGCAGTGGACTACTCGGCGCGCGACGCGGTCTTGCGTGCCGCGGCGGTGATGCGGGGTGAGTCGACGTCGCGCGAACAGTTCTCCGAGCTCCTGGCACGCGTGGACCATGACCGGCTACCGGCGACGGACGTCGACCTCGTGATCCGGACGGGGGGCGAGCAGCGGCTCAGCGACTTCCTGCTCTGGGAGTGCGCGTACGCGGAGCTGTTGTTCGTGTCGAAGATGTGGCCGGACTTCACGGCGACGGACCTCGCCGAGGCGCTCGAAGACTTCCGCGGCCGGAACCGCCGCTTTGGCCTGGCCCCGGAGCAGGTAGCGTCGTAACCGCCCGCGGGTCACGTTCGCCCGCGGCCCGGCCGATACTCGTTCGCGACCCCTTTCACTCGCGAACATCCATGCTCACACAAGCCCGCGTGCTTCTCGTCGCCGATGACGAGCGCGATGTTTCGGCGCTCCGGCACCTGCTGTCGTCGGCGGGCCACGAGACCATTCACGTCCGCACACTGGACGACGCCGCAATGCGTATCGCCGGGGGCGAGGCCGATGTCGCCGTGTTGGCCGACGATGCGCAGGGTTCGCACGCCGTCGAACGGCTCGCGGCCGCGCCGTGCCCGTCCCAGGTCGTATCGATCGTCGTTCTGACGCACGGCGCATCGGCCAGCGCGACGCACGAAGCGATGCGACTCGGCGCGTGCGCCGTCGTGGCTCGATCGGCCGGTGAAGACGCTCTGCTCGTGGCCGTGGAGCGCGCGGTCATCGAGAGCCAGCGGCAGAGTGAGCTGGCGATGTTGCGCGCACGCGTCGGCGAAGAGGTGGAGCGAACGTTGATCGGACGCTCGAGCTCAGTCGCTCGCGTGCGGGAGCTGGTGGGGAGAGCGGCAGCGTCCCGTGTGACGGTGCTGATCACGGGCGAGGCGGGGACGGGCAAGGACATCGTGGCGCGGCTGGTGCACGACCTTTCGGAGCGTGCGTCGCGACCATTCGTCACCGTCCGCTGCGGAAGCGCGGGTCCGGATGCACTCGAGCGCGAGCTGTTCGGACAGGCCGGCTCGCAGGGCCTCCTCTCCCGGGCGGGCCTTCTGGAGGAGGCGCGTGGCGGGACCGTGGTGCTCGACGACGCCTCCGCACTCCCGTCGCCACTGCGCGCGCTGATCGCGCGCGCCGTGGCGACCCGCACGACGTGTCGCACCGGAGCGACCGCCACCCTGCCGGCGGACGTCCGCTTGATCCTGATGTCGCGGCTCACCGACGAGGGGCGCGCCGCTTCGCACGAGGATCTCCTGCATCGCTTCAACGCGATGCCCGTGGTGCTGCCGCCGCTGCGCGAGCGGCGCAGCGACATCCCGCAGCTGGTGCAGCACTTTCGCCGACGGTTCGCGTCGGACCAGGGGATCGAGCTTGGTGCGCTGAGCTCGGACGAGATGTTGCCGCTGCTCGGCCACGAATGGTCCGGCAACGTGCGTGAGCTGGAGCACTGGGTGGAGCGCACCGCGCTCGTCTCGACGGCGGAGCGGTTGCCGGTTGGTGCGGGCACTGACGGCATCGACGTGCAGGGGCTGGACCTCGGCGCAGCGCGCGTGACCCTCGAGCAGCTCGAGCGTGTCTACATCCTGCACGTGCTCGAGCAGGAGGCCGGCCACCAGAGCCGAGCGGCGGTGCGGCTCGGCATCGACCGCCGCACGCTCTACCGCAAGCTCAAACAGTACCGCAACGAGCGCGTGGAGCTACAGCGAGCCGGGTAAGATCGGCGGTCGCGTCGTGACCCTCTAGACGACGATGGCCGGTGCGCGCACCTTCGTGGTCGCGCGCCGCAATCGACTCGGCGTGGACGTCTTCCCCCGTCTCGCGGAACTCGCTCATGATCCGACGCATCCTCACCTGGCTGGCCATCGGCCTGACCGGCGTTGTCGCGGTGTTGCTCGTCGCCGTGCTCGTCGTGTACGCATTGTCCGAGCGACGCTGGCACAAGCAGTACGCCATCACGCCGAAGCCACTCGTCATCGCAACGGACGCGGCGTCCCTCGCGCGAGGAGCGCACCTGGTGAGCGCGATCGGGAAGTGCGTCGAGTGTCACGGCGAACGGCTCGAAGGCACCGTCATGATCGACGACGCGGCACTCGGCCACGTGACGGCGCCCAACCTCACGCGCGGTACGGGTGGTGTGGGAAGGATCCTCACCGACGCCGACTACATTCGAGCCATCCGCCACGGCGTCGGGCCGAACGGACGGCCGCTCATCATCATGCCGGCGCAAGACTTCATCGAGTTCACCGACGGCGATCTCGCCGCGGTGATCGCGTACGTGAAGTCCGTGCCGCCGGTGGACAACGTGCTGCCGGATTCCAGGATAGGCCCGATCGGCCGCGCGCTCCTCGTGGCAGGAAAGCTGCCGTTATTTCCAGTCGAGCACATCGAGCACGCACGCGCGAGCGTGACGCCAGTTCCGGTGGGCACCACGGCGGAGTACGGCGGCTATCTCGTGCGCGTCGGATGCGCGGGCTGCCATGGAGCGACGCTCGCGGGCGGTCCGGTGAAAGCCGGTGACCCAAGCTGGCCGCCCGCGGCGAACCTCACCGTCGCCGGCTCGACGCGAGCATGGAGCGAGGCCGATTTCAGAACGCTGCTCCGCACCGGCTACCGTCCCGACAGCACGCCCGTGAATCAAGCGATGCCGTGGCCCACGATCGGCCGCATGACCGACGACGAGATTCGCGCGGTTTGGCTGTACCTGCGCTCAATTCCCGGTCGCCCGACGGGAGGCACGTCGTAGACCGACGAGGCGAACGTATTGGCGCGCGTATCGGCGCGCGTATTGGCGCGCGTATTGGCGCGCGATCTCACTGCGGCAGTGACGATCGTAGCTCGGCCGAATGCTCAGCTTGAGGAACGGGCCGGCTTGGTCGTGGACGCAATGAGATCGAGCTGCGCCGGAAGCCGCCTGATGTTGGCCTCGAGCTCTTTCGCTCTCGAGGGGACGGTGAGCGCGGCGACCGCCTCGACGAGGCTTCCCGACACGGCTGCGTAGTCCAGCGCGATTCTGATGCTGGTGCCGCCCGCGGGTGTCGGCACGAAGCGCAGCGTGACTGACGTGCGCACCGGGGAATGCGGCGTGCTCTGCCAAGCGATGACACGGTTCGTGACGAATTTGGTGGTCACCGTATCCCACACCAGCGCGCCCCCGGTCGGAGTCCAACCAAGCCAGCGCGAACGCCCGTCGCCAAAGTCGTGGACCTCGCGCAGCGCCCCGATGAAGCGCGGGAAGTTGCCGAAATCGCTGCAGAAGCGGAACACCGTGCCGACCGGATGTGGTACCTCGAACGAAAGACGCAGCGTGGCCGACCGTCGTCGAGCACTGGCGCGCCGCAACGCGTCCGCGACGGGCCGATGCGCGGCAATGCCAATGAGGGCCAGTCCAGCGACGGTGGACATCGCGCCACGCGTAGCGCGGCGCGATCTGCCCCCCACCAACACACCACCGGCGACGCTCAGCAGAAGCGAGGACATCGATCGGGAGAGCACGCGCGGCAAGATCATGGGAGTGCCCTTAGCAATCCGAGTGCCGAGACCGATCGACGAACGGCTCAGAGCAACTCGGCGGCGCGACGAACCCGCCGCAGGGCATCCGAGGGCGTGCCGCCGATGGCGGCGAGGTGGCCCATCTTCCGTCCCGGGCGCGCCCCACGCTTGCCATAGAGAAACAGTCGTGTCCCCGATACGCCCAGCGCCGCCGCGAAATCAGGCTGACGGCCATCCGACCAGAGATCGCCGAACAGGTTGACGATCGCCGCCGGGCGCACGGGCTCGGCGGCGCCGAGTGGCAGATCGCACACGGCGCGCACGAGCTGCTCGAACTGACTCGTTGGACACGCGAGCTCGGACGCGTGATACGAGTTGTGCGGCCGAGGTGCGAGCTCATTCACGAGCAACCGTCCATCGCGCAGGAGGAACATCTCCACCGCGAGGATGCCCTCGAGCGCGCAACATTCGGCGATTCCGCGCGCGAGCGACTGTGCCTGTGCGACGATCGCGGGATCGAGGTCCCCGGGCAGCACGCTCCACGCGAGCACCTGGCGCTCGTGGTGGTTCACCGCGGGCGGATAGACGATGATTTCGCCGGAGGCGCGGCGCGCCACGAGCACGGACAGCTCGAGCTCGAGATCGAGCGCCTGTTCAGCCACCGACGAACGTCCTCCCAGCGAGTCCCACGCGGCAGCGGGATCCGATCCGTCGAAAAGGAGCTGGCTGCGTCCGTCGTAGCCGCCCTCGCACGCCTTCACGAAGAGCGATGCGCCGATGCTAACGGCGGCTGCCGCGAGCGCATCGGCGGAGTCGACGTGCGCGTAGCTTCCCACGGGGAAGCCGTGATCCTGAAGCCATTGCTTCTGCCGCCCGCGATGCTGCACCACGCGCAGGAGTTCGGCGCCGGGTCGAACCGGCGCGTGCTCGAGCGCGGCGGCCAACGCCGACGGAGAGATCTGCTCGATCTCTATCGTCACCACGTCGCACTCGCGCGCGAGCTCTCGCGCGCCATCGACGTCGTCGAATGAGGCGACCACGACACGTTCGACGACGGGACGCGCCGCGCACTCCGCGTCGGGATCGAGCACGTGCACCCGCATGCCGAGCGCGCGCGCCGCGAGCGCCGTCATGCGGCCGAGCTGCCCACCCCCGAAGATTCCTATCGTCGCGGGGGGGAGAATGCGCGTCATCAGCGAGGCGAGGTGAGGTCGGTGTCGCCGAGGACTTCGGCGGTGCGTGCGGCGCGCCAGGCGCGAAGGCGCTCGCGCACCTCGGGATGACGGTGCGCGACGATGGACGCCGCGAGCAGCGCCGCGTTCGCCGCGCCGGGTTCGCCGATCGCGAGTGTCCCGACGGGCACTCCCTTCGGCATCTGCACGATGGCCAACAGCGCATCGACGCCGTTGAGCGCCGTGGCGGGAATGGGAACGCCGAGGACCGGGAGGATCGTCTTTGCCGAAACCATGCCCGGCAGGTGCGCCGCTCCGCCCGCGGCGGCGATGATCACCTCGAGCCCGCGCTCCTCAGCCGTGGACGCGTACTCGAACATCCAGTCCGGCGTGCGGTGCGCCGACACCACGCGTACCTCGTGCAGCACGCCGAGCTCCGTCAGCAGGTCGGCGGCGTGTGACATGATCCGAAGGTCGCTCCGACTTCCCATGATGACGCCGACGAGCGGTGATTCGGAGGAGGTTGCCACGCGCGAGTTGACGGAGGGTTGATGGGACGAGTGCTGCGCGCGAAAGATATCGCGCGACGGGCTGCATGCCACCGCTGCACGACGCGCCGTAGCCTCAGCGCGGCACCACGGCGAGATTGCGACGGAGAGGAAGATGGTGGCACCACTCATGGAGGGTCGGCGCATGAAGAGCTCGTTGCTCGCGCGCATCGGTTCGGTCGCGCTCATGGCGGCAGTCGCCGCTTGCGCGCAGCGCGCGCCGGCGACCATCGCCGTGCTGGTCCCGTCCGCGACTCCGAGCGCGGCCACGACTCGGCGCTCGCCGGTCGCGGACGCGCGCCAGCTCGTCGTGGTCACCACGCTGGCGTGGGACTCGACGAGCGGAACGCTACGCCGCTTTGCGCGCGGCGCGAGCGGCGGTGCGTGGCAGCCCGTGGGCGCAGAGGTGCCCATCGTGGTGGGACAGACCGGTCTCGCGTGGGACGCGGCCCTGGCGCTGGGACAGCCTGGCGAGCCCGTGAAGCGCGAGGGCGACGGCAAATCGCCGGCGGGCGCGTTCGCGCTGGACACGGCATTCGGATTCCAGATTGGGCAGATCATGCCGTGGGTCAGGCTTCCGTATCTGCAGCTTCGCAATACGACCGAGTGCGTCGACGACGCCGGCTCGCAGTTCTACAACACCATCGTTGATCGCGAGCAGGTGACGCGCGTGGACTGGAAGAGCTCCGAACGGATGCGCGAGATCGACCAGTACGCTCTCGGCGTGCACGTGCGATACAACGGCACGCCGCCGAGACGAGGGGGAGGCTCGTGCATCTTCCTGCACATCTGGGCCGGTCCGCGGAGCGTGACGGCTGGCTGCACGGCGATGGAGCGAAGCGCGCTCGAGGAGATCGTACGATGGCTGGACCCGAGAGAGCAGCCGATGATCGTACAACTTCCGGTTGGTGCGTTGTCGACGGTGCGGAGCGCGTGGGGCCTTCCCTGAGAAGTCGTCGCGACGCGCACCTCGAATGAAGCGCGCGATCACCGGCTTCCATCAGGACGGTGAAGGACACTGGGTCGCCGAGCTGGCCTGCGGGCACGGCCAGCACGTGCGTCACGATCCGCCGTGGCAAGTGCGTGAATGGGTCACAACGAAAGCGGGCCGCGACTCCTTCCTCGGCGTGGAGCTCGAGTGCGTGCTCTGTGGGCTGGACGGGTGAGCGCGACCTCAGCGCCCTGGCGTTCCCACTGAACCGGCCGGCGAAACGAACAGCACACACACTGGGCGGGGCACCGTGACGGATGCACCAGTCGGCGTGAGGGCGCCGGAGCGATGGTCGACGGCAAAGGTGATGAGCGAATCAGTGGCCTGATTCGCGGCGATCAGCCATCGGCCGGTGGGATCGATGGCAAAGCTGCGCGGCGTCTTTCCGCCGGTCGGCGTGTTGCCGAGATGGGTCAGGCGCCCCGACTTCGCGTTGACGGCGTATCCGACGATGCTGTCGTGCCCGCGGTTGGAGCCGTACACGAAGCGGCCCGACGGATGCGCGACGATCTCCGCCGTGTTGCTGGGCCCTGTGTGGCCGAACGGCAGTGTGGAGATAGTCTGCATCTGACGAAGCGTGCCGGCAGACGCGTTGAACGCAAACGCGGCGACGGTGTTCGAAAGCTCGTTGATGACGTACGCGTACCGCCCGGACGGGTGAAGCGCGAGGTGCCGAGGTCCCGAGCCTGGTTCCAAGGCCACGGACGTTCGCATGTCGGCGGGCATCCTGCCCATGTGGTACAGAAAGACGCGATCGGCGCCCAGATCGCAGGAGAGCAACGTTCGGTCGTTCGAGGAGAAGTCGACCGAGTGTGCGTGTGCCGTCTTCTGGCGGTCGGCGCGCGGCCCATGGCCAGGATGAGGATCGATCTCCGACTTGCCCAGCGAACCGTCCGCGTTCCTGCGGATCAGGGCCACGCTTCCGCCGCTGTAGTTGGCCACGGCGACGGTGTTGCCGTCGCGCGAGACGCTGATGTGGCAGGGATCCGCTCCGCCCGACGCGACGCGGTTGAGCGACGTCAGCGCGCCCTCGGCGCCCACCGAATACGCGTGGACGAAGCCTGTCGGCTCGCCTCCCGTCTCGCGCACGCCGACCTCGGACACCGCATACATGAACTTCGCATCGCGCGACACGGCGACGAACGACGGGTTCTCCAGCGTGGCGGCGACCGTGAGTGGACCGAGCGTCCCCGTGGCCGGGTCGAATCGTGCCACGTACACGCCCTTGCTGCCTTCACCGGTCGCCGGATGCTCTGTGTACGTACCGATGTAGACGAGGACGTCGTTCGCGATGGTCATCCGGGAGTCTCGGGGGAGGAGGTCCGCGAAGGTAGTGCGGCGCGCGGCGAAACAAAACCGCCCCGTCTACATGTGAAACGGGGCGGTTCATTCGGCGCGACGGTTGGGACGAGGGCCTTACCTGCCAGGGTTCTTCTCACCATCTGCGGGGCTCGTTGCCGAACCAGGGTGTCCCGCGCCCAGGGCGGAAGGCTCAGCCCGCCATTATTCGCCAATCCTGCTCCAGCGCTCGAGAGCGACGCTCCCGACGCTCCAGACACTCCCGAGGCTTTCATGACCTACGCGACTCGCGTTACGGGCGATGAGCCCGCCGGCGAAGCGCCGGAGCGTGTGCTTCCCGCGCTTCCGTGCTCGGACTGCAAGAGCGTGATGCGCACGTCGTACTTCGTGATGAACGAGCGTCCGGTGTGTCCTCGCTGTCGCGCGGGCTATAAGGCGAAAGTCGATCGGGGCACTGGCAGCGCGGCGCTGATGCGCGCCATCGGTTACGGCGGCGGCGCCGCGCTGGCCGGCGCCGTGGTCTTCGCGCTGTTCCTGATGGTTGCGCCCGCCCTGCGAGTCCTGGGCGGTCTGGTCGGCATCGGCATCGGCTACTTCGTGGCGAAGGCGATCGGGAAGGCAACTGCCGACTACGGCGGCCGGAGTTACCAGATCGTCGCGGTGACGTGCACGTACGTCGCGATCAGCCTCGCGGCGATGGCCCCGGTGATTCGTGCCGTGTATCGCGTCGACAGTGTCGTGGCGCCGCCCAGGAGCGAGTCCCGCACGGGACCGGCGGGAGAGGCGGCGGAGATCGACGAGGCGCTGAACGCGGTAGTGCCGGAGGAAGACGAGGATGCCGCGGTGTACGAGGCGCGGAAAGTGGAGGCGGCGCACGCGGACTCCGTGCGTCGGCTCGAGGCGGCGCGGGAGGCGATGCGACGCAGCTCTCCCGATGCTTCGTTCGCCAGTCGGCTCAATGGCAGCGTGAGCGCGGTGCTCATCGGCGCCATCGGACTGTTCATCGTGCTGCCAGTCGTGTCGTCGTTCGCATACGGAATGTACGCCGGAGTGCTGACGATCTTCGCGCTCATATACGGGATGAAGCGCGCGTGGGACATGACGGGACTCGTGACCGACTACGAGCTCAGTGGGCCGTTCAAGGTCGGGACGGGACCGATTGCCGCGACGATCGGGGGTCTGAAGGAAAGAAGCGCCCCGCCGATCACTCGGCGGGGCGCTTCGCTTGCAGCTCCCCAGGTAGGACTTGAACCTACGACCCTCCGATTAACAGTCGGATGCTCTGACCAACTGAGCTACTGGGGAATGGCCCGCGTACAGAGCGAGAAATTTAGTGGCGCACCGAATGAAGTCAACGGGGCAAGCTTCGTTGCTGCACGCGGTTAGATGGTGAGCTGGCTCACGACGCGCGCGCGCGCCGGCGCTGCACGGCCGGCTTGATCGCAGGCTTTCCCGCGTGCGCCGCGCGCCGTGCGCCAGAGGGCAAATTCCAATCGGGAAGCACGGTGCGGAGCCAGAGCCCGGTGTGCGACCCGGATACTGCCGCCACCTCTTCGGGCCGACCTGCAGCGATGATCTCTCCGCCGCCATCGCCCGCTTCCGGCCCGAGATCCACGACCCAATCGGCGAGCTTGATCACGTCGAGGTTGTGCTCGATCAGCACCAGTGTATGGCCCGCGTCGACGAGCCGGTCGAACACGTGCGCGAGCTTGCGGATGTCCTCGAGATGCAATCCGGTGGTCGGCTCGTCCATGATGTACAGTTTGCGGCCGCTCTTCTTGGCGCCGAGTGCAAGCTCGCGCGCGATCTTGAGCCGCTGCGCCTCGCCACCGGAGAGCGTCGTGGCCGGCTGGCCGAGACGGAGATAGCCGAGTCCCACCTGCTGGAGCTGCCAGAGCGCCTGGCCGAGCTTCTCCTCGTACGGGAAGAAGCGAATCGCCTCGTCGACCGTGAGTTCGAGCACGTCGGTGATGCTCTTCCCGAAGTACTTCACCTCGAGCACTTCGGGCTTGAACCGCTTGCCGGCGCAGTCGTCGCACGGGACGAAGACGTCGGCCATGAACACCATCTCGACCTCGAGATAGCCGGCGCCCTCGCAGGTCTCGCAGCGCCCGCCCGCGACGTTGAAGCTGAACGTGCCGGCGGTGTAGCTACGCTGCCGCGCCGCGGGCAGCGACGCGAAGATGCGGCGCACCTCGTCGAACGCCTTGACGTAGGTGACGGGATTGGAGCGCGGCGACTTGCCGATGGGGCTCTGGTCGACGAGCACGACGGCGTCGAGCGCCTCGTACCCCGTGAGTGCGTCGTACGCGCCGACGCGCTCGCCGAGATGCTGCTTCGCCGTGTGCTCGCCCGTGAGCTTGGTCTCGAGCGCGCGCATCAAGACGTCGTGTACCAGCGTGCTCTTGCCGCTGCCCGACACGCCCGTGACCGCGGTGACGGTGTTGAGCGGCAGGCGGAGGTCGACGCCCTTGAGGTTGTGCTCGCGCGCGCCGGTGAGCACGAGCCACTGCGGACCGACTCGGCGACGCGTCTCGGGGACGGGGATCTCGCGAACGCCGCTGATGTACTGACCGGTGAGCGGGCTCTCCGCGATGCGCGACATCGGTCCGGCGAACACCAGCTCACCCCCCTTCTCGCCGCTGTGGGGCCCCAGCTCCACCATGTAGTCCGCCGCCTTGATCGCGTCGAGATCGTGCTCGACGACGAGCACCGTGTTGCCACCGTCGCGCAGCCGGAGCAGCAGCTTGAGCAGCCGCTCCATGTCGCGCGAGTGGAGGCCGATGGACGGCTCGTCGAGCACGTACAGCGTATCCACGAGACGTGAGCCCAACGAGTTGGCCAGCCCGATGCGCTGCGCTTCGCCTCCGGAGAGCGTACGAGTGGCACGGTTGAGCGAGAGATAGTTCAGGCCGACGTCGCAGAGAAAGCGCACGCGGTCCTGTGCCTCCTTCAAGATGTGCGCGGCGACCTGCTGCTCGAACGGCGCCAACCGCAGATGGTCGAGCCACGTCGTGAGCTTGCCGACCGGGAGATCGCTCACCGACGCGATGTCGCGCCCGGCGATCTTCACCTGGAGCGACTCCGGCTGGAGCTTGGTGCCGCGACAATCGGGACATTCCTGCGCGGTCTGATACTGCCGCAGGAAGACCCGGATGTACTGCTTGTAGCGCTTCTCCTCGAGATCGCGCAGGAAGGGAATGATGCCCTTGTAGCCGCGCACGTTCGCGTTGAGCAGCTTGTGCCGCTGCGCGACGCCGAGCTCCTGGAAGGACACATCCATCGGGATGCCCTCCTTCTTCGCGAACTCGGCGAGGGTGCGACGCTTGTTCTCGTAACGCGGCTTGGTCCACGGATCGATCGCGCCGTCGCGGAGCGACCGCTCGGGATAGGGCACGACGAGCGACTCGTCGTACTCGAGCACCGCGCCGAACCCGTTGCATTTGGGGCAGGCGCCGCGCGGCGAGTTGAAGGAGAAGAGCTGCGGCGTGGGCGCGGGCGCGGTGGTGCCGTCATTGGGGCACTCGAAGCGCTCGGTGAAGCGCAGCCGGGTGACGGGATTGCCGTCGAATGGAGAGACGATCTTCTCCGAGAAGAGGATGATCGAATCGCCGTCGCCCTCGCGGAAGGCGGTCGCCAGCGCATCGGCGAGCCGGCCGCGCGACTCCTCGCCGACGACGAGCCGGTCGATGACGACGAGCAGCTCCCTGGCGAAGGTGACGTCGACATTGGCGACGACGAGTTCATCGAGGTGGCGCACGACGCCGTCGAGACTGACGCGCACGAAGCCTTGCGCGCGGAGGTTCTCGATCACGACGTCGTGGGTCACCTCGGCGGACAGTTTGAGCGGCGCGGCGACGAAGAAGCGCGTGCCGACCGCGAGGGCGAGGACGGAATCCGAGACCGACTGGATGGTGTCGGGCTTGAGCTCGCGGCCGCACTTGGGGCAGATCGTGCGGCCCACGCGCGCCCAGAGGAGGCGCAGGTAGTCGTAGATCTCGGTCGAGGTGCCCACGGTGGAGCGCGACGTCTTCGTTGGATTTTTCTGCTCGATCGCGACGGCGGGGGAGAGACCGTCGATGTGGTCGACGAGGGGCTTCTCCATGCGCTCGAGGAATTGGCGCGCGTACGCCGAGAGCGACTCCACGTAGCGACGCTGGCCCTCGGCGTAGATCGTGTCGAAGGCCAGCGAGGACTTGCCCGAGCCGGAAGGCCCCGTGACGACGGTGAAAGAGCGTCGGGGGATCTCGAGATCGAAGCCTTTCAGATTGTGCTGCCGCGCGCCGCGGACGACGATCTTGTCCTTCATTCCGTGGGGGAATCTAGCGGTTGGCGCACCGAATAAACACCGGGGATGGAGCCGTTCGTCGTCCAGCGGCTTCCTGAAAGTCAGCGAGCCCCGCTTCCGATCGATCCGGAAGCGGGGCTCGCTGCGGTGTTGCGCGTCGTCCCGCGCGCCTTAGAGCGTCGTGCGGGTGTTGCGGGTCGTGAGACGATAGATCCACAGCAGCAGCATGGCGCCCACGACGGCGAGCACGATGCTCCACAGCGAGAAGCCATTCAGTCCGGCACCAGTGATGGTGTTGCCGACGAAGCCACCGATGAACGCGCCGACGATGCCGATGAGCATCGTGACGATGATGCCTCCCGGATCCTTCCCGGGCATGAGGGCCTTAGCGATCGCCCCGGCGATCAACCCAAGCACGATCCAAGCGAGGATACCCATAGCACAGCCTCCAAAGGTGTAAGTGGACGACGCCACTCCCTATCGCAACCAGCGTACCATACGGTCGAGGGCGGTGGAGGAGCCCTCGTCACGAAACTGGCGGACTGGAGCTTAAGGGCCGGCAGGCGCGTTTGCGGTTCGACCGTGAGCGCCGACCTCAGCCGCGTCTATTCGTCCCGTGGTCGGCTGGCAACTTACGAACTGACAACCGACAAACCGCGGCTCCACGTTTAGGATTCGTCCTCCATGGCCGCCACCCTCTCTCCGCACGCCAGCGACGAAGACGGCGCGTCCGCGAAGCGGTACGATCGCCGCCTCGTTCGACGTCTGCTCGTGTACGTGCGCCCGTATCGTCCGCTCGTCGCCGGCGCGCTCGTGCTGCTCATGACGGAAGGACTCCTCCAGCTGGTGGGGCCGATCCTCACGCAGCGTGTCATCGACGTGGCGCTGCCGACGCACGACGCCGCGCTCGCGTGGCGGTCGGCGACGCTCTACGTCGGCTCCTTGGTGCTGGCGTTCGCCTGCTCGTATGGCGAGACGATGCTCACAGCGCTGCTCGGACAGCGCGTGATGCGTGATCTGAGGCGTGAGCTGTTCGAGCATGTGCAGCGGCTGTCGATCGCGTTCTACGACCGCACGCCGGTGGGACGGTTGGTGACGCGCGTGACGTCCGACGTGGAATCGCTGAACGAGCTGTTCACCGCCGGCGTGGTCGCTGGGCTGGGAGACCTGTTCACGCTCCTGGCGATCGCGGTGCTGATGATCGTCATCGACTGGCGGCTCGCCATCGCTGCGTTCGCGGTGATCCCGCTCGTCTATCTCACGTCGCACCTGTTCCAGAAGCGGGTGCGCATCACCTATCGCGACATCCGCGCGCGCCTGGCCCGGATCAACGCGTCGCTGCAGGAGCGCATCACGGGAATGCGCGTCGTGCAGCTGTTCGGGCGGGAACGGCAGGAGGCCGAGCGTTTCGGAGCGCTCAATCGCGGGCATCTCGACGCGAACCTCAAATCGATCACGATCTACGCGCTGTACTTCCCGGCGATCGAGTTCCTGACGTCGCTCGCGCTGGCGATCCTGCTCGTGGCGGGCGCGCAGCGCGTCGGGGCGGGGACGTTGAGCGTGGGCGTGGTGGCGGCGTTCCTCCAGCTCCTGCGGCGGTTCTATCAGCCGCTACAGGACCTCGCGGACAAGTTCAACACGCTGCAGCAGGCGATGGCCGCATCGGAGCGCATCTTCCTGCTCCTCGACACCGAGCCCGCGCCCTCCACGCCCCCTCGGGCGGTGCACGCGCCGGAGGCGCTGGCGCGTGAGCGCGCGATGGGCGTCGTCATCGCGTTCGAGGACGTGTGGTTCCACTACGGTGAGGGAGGGAGCACGCCCGCGTGGGTGCTGCGTGGCGTGAGCTTCGTGGCGCGGCCCGGAGAGACGATCGCGCTGGTGGGCCACACGGGGGCGGGGAAGACGACGATCGTCAACCTGCTGCTGCGCTTTTACGAGCCCCAGCGCGGGCGCATCACGGCCAATGGCGTGGACGTGCGCGATCTGCCGATCGACGAATGGCGGCGGCTCATCGGCTACGTGCAGCAGGACATCTTCCTGTTCGCGGCCGACGTGCGCACCAACGTGCGCCTGGACGCTCCGCTCGACGACGCCTCGGTGCTGGCCGCGGCGGCGCGCGTCGGCGCCGACCGGGTGATCGCGCGGTTGCCATCGCGGTTGGACCAGGTGCTGGGCGAGCGAGGCGCGTCGGTGAGTGTGGGCGAGCGCCAGCTGCTCTCGTTCGCGCGGGCCATCGCGGCGGATCCCGCGGTGCTCGTGCTCGACGAGGCCACGAGCTCGGTGGACAGCGAGGCGGAGGCGGAGATCTCTGCTGGTCTGCGAACGTTGATGGAGGGGCGATCGACGATTGCCATCGCGCACCGGTTGAGCACCGTGGTGAGCTCCACCGAGATCCTCGTGCTGCATCACGGCGAAGTGCGTGAGCGCGGCACGCACGCGCAGCTTCGCGCCATCGGGGGACTTTACGACCGGTTGTATCGTCTGCAAGCAGGCGAGGTTACCGGTTTCGGCGCGAACGGGTCCGAGGTGTCAAAGGCGAGCTCCACTGCGCTTGCCAGCCCTCAGGGCGGCGGGTAGTTTCCGCCGTCTACGGTCTCTGTCGCCGCAGGGCGCGACTCCCGTATCAGCGCACTGTGCGCCGCCGTTCAGACCGCGCATCGCCCCCCATGGCCGTCCTCCAACTCGACGATCAGCAATTCCCGCTCATCAGAGACAGCACGCGCATCGGCTCCGGAGCCGATGCGGACGTTGCGTTGCCCGGTGATGCGGCACTCGGCGTGCAGGCCGTGATCGAGCGAACCGGGTTGGAGGCGCTCGCGATCCGCCGCGCCGCGCCACAGGCGCTGGTACGCGTTAATGGCGTGCTGCTGGGACCGGAGCCGACGCCGTTGATGCACGGTGACAAGGTCGAGGTCGGAGGAACGGAGATGCGTTTCGCCGACGAGTCCAAACGCGGCGCGACGCAGTTCGTCAGCATGGAGGCCATCGGGTCCCTGGCCGGCGAGCGCCGCGCCGGGAGCGCTCGCCTCACCGCGGCGTCCGGAGGGCGGCTCGTGTCGCTGGTGGACGGCAAGGAGTACACGGTGCCCGCGACGGGGCTGGTGATCGGCCGCGACGCGGGCTGCGACGTGGTCATCGGCAAGAACGAAGTCTCGCGACGTCATGCGGAGATCGCGCCTGGGGAACAGGGCTACGTCGTGCGCGACACGAGCTCGAACGGTGTGTACGTGAACGGGGAGCGCGTTCGCGGCTCGCAGCGACTGGCGCGCGCCGACATCATACTCGTGGGTGGCGAGGAGTTCCGCTTCTACGCCGACATGCTGCCCGTCAGTCCGGTCATGCCGCCACCAGATGCGCCGGCAGCCGAGCGCGCGCCGGCCGCGGAGCGCGAAGACTCGACGGCGGCCGATGACGCGCTCGTCCCGCTGGCGGCTGCTCCCGCCGCGGTCGAGGATGAACGTCCGGTGATCGCGCGCCTCGAGGTGCTGAACGAGGGACCGAGCAAGGGCAACCGCTATACAATTCGCACGCCCCTGGCCCATGTTGGACGAGGGGCCCACAACGACGTGCGGCTCACCGACGAGAGCGTCAGCGAGACCCATGCGAAGCTCCAGCGGCGGGACGACGGCTGGTACGCGGTGGACATGAACTCGACGAACGGAACCTATGTCGGCGGCTCGCGTGTGACGGGAGAGCGACGTCTCGACGGCACGCCCGACGTACGATTCGGCGGCGTGAAGCTTCGCTTCCTGGCGGAGCTGGGCTCGGCGGAGCCCGATGGCAAGGGAACGAGAGCCTCGACGGCGACTGACCGCCACACGCTGATGCCGAAGGCGACATCGGTTCCTGACGCGGTCTCCGACTCCACCGCAAGCGCGAAGGGCGTGCGATGGGCCGTCCTCGCATTCGCCATCGCCGCCGCGATCTTCTTTGTGCTCAGAGGACGCGCGTGAAGCTACTCCATGCGGCTCGTACGGACGTCGGAATGATCCGGTCCGGCAACGAGGACAATTTCACCGTCGACACTGCCGGGAATCGCGGCATCTTCATCGTCGCCGACGGCATGGGAGGACACGCCGCGGGCGAAGTGGCGAGCGAGATGGCGGTGCAGATCGTTCAGAAGGAGCTCTCGCAGGTCCGCGATCTCGATGGTGAGGACGTGGTGCAGCTGGTCGCCAGTGCCCTCAAGCACGCGAACCGGGCGATTCACGAGCGCACGTTGACCGAGGTCGACAAGCAGGGCATGGGGACGACCGTTTCGGTGCTGATGCTCTCGGGATCGCGCTACCTCATTGGCCAGGTCGGCGACTCGCGCGTCTACTTGCTGCGCGGGAGCAGCTTCGCCCAGCTGACGAAGGACCACTCCTACGTGCAGGAGCAGGTCGACGCGGGCTATCTCACGCCGGAGCAGGCCCGCTATCACCCGTACAGCAACGTGATCACGCGCTGCGTCGGCGCGGGCAGCGACGTGGAGCCCGACATCTATCGCGGCGAAGTGAAGCCGAACGATATCTTCCTCGTGGCGAGCGACGGACTCACGGGAATGGTCGACGACCGGCGCTTGGCGCAGCTATTGAGCTCGCGCGCCGAGCCGGACCGCAAGGTGCACGCGTTGATCGCCGAAGCCAACGGACGCGGTGGACTGGACAACATCACGGCGATCATCGTTCAGGTGATGGAGACCGATTCCTCGAACGACGATCCGAATCGAACGGCGGAGATGGGGCCGGTTGCCTGACGAGACGGTCGCCGCACTGGCCGAGCTGTACCTCGGGAACATCCTGTACGCCATCGAGCTGGCCGCACTGAGCCTCGCCGAGCAGGGCAAGCCGGACGACGCGGCCTACTATCGCGGGATTGGACGCGCGCTGGCCGAGGCGCACGGTCGTGCGAAGACCGCGATGGAACGAGGAACGCCACCGATCACATCGTGATCCTCAGCGCCCCAGCAGCGATCCTCGCTGGAGCTGGCTTCGCACCTCGTCGGCGGTGAGCGTCGCGAGTCGCATCACGACATCGCGGTGGATCGCTACGGGTCGACTGGCGAAGACCCGCAGCCAGCGCGCGCTGCGATAGAGCTCCTCCGAGAGCTTGGGCAGGTTGATCGTCCCCTCCCAGCCTTCGGCGGTCAACCGACGTACGCTTCCGTCGCGCCGGAGCACGGCGATGTCGAGGCCGAGCATCTGGGTCTTGGTCGGGTAGTCCAGCAGCAGCTCGCCCGCCGAGAGTCCGAGCTCGCGCGCCAGCTGATCTTCGACGGCGACGACGAGTGGTCTGTCGTCGGCGATCCACTCACCCCGTTCGGGAGGCAGCTCAGCGGCCGGGCATTCGAAGACGCGCTTGTACAGCCGCCGCTCCCGGAGTGCGGCAAGCAACGGGCTGGGCTCACGATGCGCCAGCTCGTGCAGCAGTCCCTCGTCGGTAAAGGCGGCGAGCGTCTCTGCGCTGAGCGATCCGGCCCGCAGCGCTCCGTCGACGAGGCGCTTGTACATCGCCGTCGCGCTGCGCACCGCGTGATGCCAGTACACGTTGCGGTACATCTGGTACTTGGCGAACAGCAGGGACTCGAGTGCGGAGAGCCCCTTCTCGTAGATGCCCACGGAAGGGATGCCGCTCTCTGGATCGACGACGAGGGTGAGGGAGTTGAGTAGCCTGTCGACGTCGATGTCGCCGTAATTGACGCCGCACATGAAGGCGTCGCGCTTGAGATACTCGATCTTGTCGAGATCGAGGGAGCCGGAGATGAGCCCCTGGAGGGGACTGGTACTCCGGCCGCGGATGAGCGCCATGATCCGGTCGGGCGCGTCCGGCCCGAGCTCCGAGCGCAGCACGTCGGCGACCTCGCCGCTCGCAATGAGCGGCCGTGCGACCTCCTCGTGATGCAGTGCGCCGATCTCCTCGAGGGCGTGCGAGAATGGATAGTGGCCGATGTCGTGCAGCAGGGCCGCGCACCGTACGACGAGACCGACGTCAGGCTCCAGCCGCTGGATGAATCCGCGCTCCTCGAGCAGGCCGAGCGCACGACGCGCGAGGTGATACGCGCCGATCGCGTGCTCGAAACGCGAGTGGCTCGCGCCAGGGTAGACGAGGTAGGCGAGTCCGAGTTGGCGCACGTAGCGCAAGCGCTGGAACGCGCGCGTGTCGACGAGGCGCATGGCAAGCGGGTCGACGCGGATGTTGTTCCATAAAGGATCGCGGATGACTTCGAACGACATCAAACTGCAACTTCAGTAGTGAGTACTTGGTATCCGGGTACCTGGATTGGCACACGACCTTCCCGAATGATGGGTAGCAATTGTCCGCGGCGATCGCTTCTGATCAGGCGAGCGGAGTTTCGTGAACTGCAAACGCCGTTGCCTACGTCCAAATACCTGTACCGAGTACCCAGTACTGCAGTTCAATCCCTGCCGATAATTCGGGTGGCCAGTATGCCAATCTGGTTTCCCAGATACCGAGTGCCCGCTACGGGTGTTGCAGTGATCTACCCAGTCGGTCCCGCCGCCCGAATGCTTTCGGAAGTGCTGCCGAACTTCGAAAAGTTCTCGCGAAACATCGCCGCGAGCTTCTTCGCCTGTGCATCGTACTCGTGCGCGTCGGGCCAGGTGGAGCGTGGGTCGAGCACTTCTACCGGTACTCCGGGCACGGCGGTGGGGATCGCGAGGCCGAACACGGGTTCATGCTTCGTCGGTGCTGCGTCGAGCGCGCCATCGAGCACCGCGCGCACCATGGCGCGCGTGTACGCGATCTTCATGCGCTTGCCGACGCCGTACGCGCCGCCGCTCCAGCCCGTATTCACGAGCCACACCTTGCACTGGTGTTCATCGATGAGGCGGCCGAGCATCTCGGCGTAACGCGTCGGAGGCCAGACGAGGAACACCGCGCCGAAGCACGCGGAGAAGGTCGCGGTGGGCTCCTTCACACCGCGCTCCGTGCCGGCTAGCTTCGCCGTGTAACCGGAGAGGAAGTAGTACATCGCCTGTTCGCGCGACAGGCGCGCGATGGGCGGCAACACACCGAAGGAATCGGCGGTGAGGAAGATAATGTTCCGCGGGTGTCCGCCGCGACCGCTGGGCACGTGGTTGCGGATGTAGTGCAGCGGGTACGACGCGCGGGTGTTCTCGGTGATGCGCTTGTCCTCGAACTTCACCGCGCGCGTGCGCTCGTCCAGCACGCAGTTCTCGAGGATCGTGCCGAACATCTGCGTAGTGCGATAGATGTCGGGCTCGCTCTCGGCCGACAGATTGATCGCCTTCGCGTAGCATCCCCCCTCGAAGTTGAAGATGCCGTCGGGCGCCCAGCCATGCTCGTCGTCGCCGACGAGGGAGCGTTGCGGGTCGGCGGAGAGCGTGGTCTTGCCCGTTCCGGAGAGCCCGAAGAAGAGCGCCGCGTCTCCGTCTGGCCCGACGTTCGCCGAGCAGTGCATCGAGAGCACGTTCTGCTTGGGCAGATAGTACTGCATCACGGTGAACATCGACTTCTTGAGCTCACCTGCGTAGCGCGTTCCACCGATGAGGACGATGCGCCGGGCGAGGTCGAGGACGATGAACGTGCCGGTGCGCGTGCCGTGCCGAGCGGGATCGCTCTGGTACTCGGGCGCGTGCAGCACGGTGAAGTTGGGCGCGAAGCCGTCGAGCTCCGCGAACTCGGGTCGGATGAACATGTTCCGCACGAACATCATGTGCCACGCGCTCGGCGACACGTAGCGCACGGCGAGCCGGTAGGCCGGGTCCGCGCCGCAGTAGAGGTCCTGCACGAACAGCTCGCCCGACTGATCGAGATACTGTCGCACGTCGGCGAGCAGGACGTCGAAATGCTCAGGGGAGAGGGGCCGGTTCACGGCGCCCCAGTCGACGTCGCCCTCGGTGTCCGCGCGCCTCACGATGAACTTGTCCTCAGGCGACCGGCCCGTGTGCGGCGATGTGACCGCGACGAACGGCCCCATGTCGGCAAGCTGGCCTTCGCCGCGACGCACGGCACGCTCGATGAGCTCGGGCGCGACGAGGTTCCAGTGGACCTGGCCGGCCGGTGTCAGCCCCTGGGCGTCGAGACGAGAGTCTGGCATCAGAGCTTGGAGTACGCGGTGGGCGTGGCGCTCGGCGCGGCCGCCATCGACTCCATCTGCTGCGAGCGCTCCTGCGCGTCCACGACGGCGACGGCGGCCATATTCACGATATCCTGCACGTCGGCTCCGCGCTCGAGCACGTGGACCGGACGGCGCATCCCCATGAGGATTGGTCCGATGGCCGTTGCGCCGCCGAGTAGATGCACGAGCTTGTAGGCGATGTTGCCCGCGCTGAGGTTCGGGAAGATGAGCACGTTCGCCTGTTCCTTGAGCGTGCTGAACGGATAGTCGCGGCCAAGGATCTCGGCGTCGAGCGCGGTGTCGGCCTGCATCTCGCCTTCGACGACGATGGAGGGGTCGCGCTCACGCAGCAACCGGGCCGCGTGCGCCATCTTCGCCGCGTCGGCGTGTTGGACCGAACCGAAGTTGGAGAAGGAGAGCATCGCGACCCGCGGCGTGACGCCCATGGTGCGCGCGATGCGGCACGCGGCGTACGCGATCTGCGCGAGCTGCTCGGCCGACGGGTCGATGTTCACCGTGGTGTCGGCGCAGAAGACGACGTGTCGGTCCGTGACGAGCATGTACATCCCGCTGACGACCTTTGCCGCGGGATGTGCGCCGATGACCTGGAGGGCCGGGCGGATCGTCTCCGGATAGTGCAGGTTCGCGCCGGACAGGAGTGCATCGGCGTCACCGCGCGCCACCATGCACGAGCCGAAGTAGTTGCCGTTGTACAGCTGTCGTCGCGCTTCGTCGAGCGAGAGGCCCTTCCGCTGGCGGAGCTGCCACATGAAGTGCGCGTACTCTTCGCGCTTCTCCGATGTGGACGGATCCTCGATCGTGATGTCGGTGAGGGGAATCTTGTGCAGCGCCGCGGTGTCCTCGATGCGCGTGCGGTTTCCCAGCAGGATCGGGTGCGCGATGCCGTCATCCACGAGGATGGAGGCGGCGCGGATGATCTTGGGGTCGTCACCCTCGGGGAAGACGATGCGCTTGGGATCGCGAATGGCGCGGTTGATGAGGCCGCGCACCATTCCGCGGGCGCGGCCGAGCCGGAGCTCGAGCGTGTCGCGATAGCCCTCGAGATCGATGAACTCACGCGCCACGCCACTCGCCACCGCCGCCCACGCGACGGCGGGCGCCACCCACAGCAGGACGCGCGGGTCGAAGGGGAAGGGAATCAGATACTCTGCGCCGAAGTGCACGCCGCGCAGCCCGTAGAGCGCCGCCACGGAATCGGGCACATCCTGCTTGGCGAGGAGCGCGAGCGCGCGCGTCGCCGCCATCTTCATCTCCTCGTTGATCTCGGTGGCACGCACGTCGAGCGCGCCGCGAAAGATGAACGGGAAGCCGAGGACGTTGTTCACCTGATTCGGATAGTCGCTGCGGCCCGTCGCGACGATCGCGTCGTCGCGCACGGAACGCACCTCGTCCGGGGTGATCTCGGGATCCGGATTTGCCAGCGCGAAGATGATCGGGCGGTTCGACATCTGCGCGACCATCTCGCGCGTGACCGCGCCGGCGACCGACAGCCCAACGAAGACGTCGGCGCCTACCAGCGCGTCGGCCACGGAGCGCGCGGACGTGTCGCGCACGAAGCGCGCTTTGTACGGATCGATCTCGCCTTCGCGTCCCGCGTAGATGACGCCGACTCGATCACACATGAGGATGTGCTCTCGCTTGACGCCGAGCCGCACGTAGTGCTCCGCCGTGCTGATGGCGGCGGCGCCGGCGCCGGAGAAGACGACCTTCACCTGACCGATGTCCTTGCCGACGATCTCGAGCGCGTTGAGGAGCGCGGCGCCGGAGATGATCGCCGTCCCGTGCTGGTCATCGTGGAAGACGGGGATGCCCATCGTCTTCCGCAGCGTCTCCTCGATGTAGAAGCAGTCCGGTGCCTTGATGTCCTCGAGGTTGATCCCGCCGACCGTCGGTTCGAGGAGCTGGCAGAACTTGATCATGTCGTCGGCGGACTCGGACCCGACCTCCAGGTCGAACACGTCGAGATCGGCGAACTGCTTGAACAGGTTGCCTTTCCCCTCCATGACGGGCTTGCCCGCGAGCGCGCCGATGTTGCCCAGCCCGAGCACGGCGGTGCCATTCGTGACGACGGCGACGAGGTTGCCGCGCGCCGTGTACTTGTAGGCCAGCTCAGGGTCGTCCCTGATCGCCAGGCAGGGCTCCGCGACGCCGGGCGAGTACGCGAGCGACAGGTCGCGCTGATTGTTGAGCGGCTTGGTCGGAACCACGGCGATCTTGCCGGGCCGGCCGCGCGCGTGATAGTCGAGAGCGTCGTCGCGTTTGGTCATAGGAGACACTAAAGCTAGTCGAGCGATCCGGGACCGGGCGGTAGGAAGAATGGCGGAATGGCGAGGCGAGCCGAACCGGCGGTTGGCGGGACCGTGGTGCGCGCGCGATACTGCGGCTCGTCGCAACCTCGCATCGGCGCGAGGGGTCCGTCCGTCACGATCGTTTGGAGAGCACATGGGTCGCCTGTCCTGCGCCATCCCTGGCTCGCACGTCACGTGCGTCGCCCTCGCCTGTTTCGCGCTGGTCGCTCTTGGGCCGTCGCCACTACGCGCGCAAGCACCGCACGACACCGCGTATCGTGCCCCTGCCGCCTTCGACGTGCCGGCGTGGGCCTTTCCCGTGGTGGTGCCCGGGACGAAGGTGCCGAGCGTGCCGAACGACAGCGTGACCCTGCAGCACGTGCCGGGAAGTGATGCGGCGTTCACTCAGCTTCGGGCGCGCGAGCGATTCGACGTCGTGGATTGGCATCCCGACACTCACAGGCCGGCGCCGGCGATCGTCACGCACGGCCGCAGGCCGAGCGTCATGGCCTGCGGCTTCTGTCATCTGCCCGACGGCATGGGCCGTCCCGAGAACGCGATGATCGCCGGTCTCCGGGAGGACTACATCGTGCGCCAGGTGGAGGAGATGAAGTCGCATGCGCGCGGCAGTGCGTCGCCCGTCCCCTTTCCGCCGACGGTGGCGATGCGCCTGATCGCCGACAGCCTGTCTCGCGCGGAGCTCGTCGAGGCGGCGAAGTATTTCGCCCGCGTACGTGCTCGCGAGATGACTCGGGTGATCGAGACGGACTCGGTGCCGCGCACCATCGCGTCCAACGGACTGTACGTCAAATCTCCGGAGGGCGGCGTCGAGACGTTGGGGCGGCGGATCATCGAGTTCCCCGTCGAGCTGAACCGGCACGAGCTTCGCGACTCGCGCGCGGAGTACGTGGCGAACGTGCCGCGTGGAAGTGTGGCGCGAGGGCGCGCTCTCGCACGTGGCGACGTGCTGCCCGGCGTGCGAGGTTGCCAGAGCTGTCACGGCGGGGAGCTTCGCGGCACGCGCGGGGCGCCGCCGATCGCCGGCCGCTTTCCGTCGTACCTCCTCCGGCAGCTTCTCGGGTTCCGCAGCGGCGCTCGCGCGACTCCAACCAGCGCGCCGATGCAGGCGGTGGCCAAGGCGCTCACCCTCGATGACATGATCGCCGCCGCCGCGTACGCGGGGACACTCAAGCCCTGAATGTGCGGGGCATGGCGCCCGCCCTATCGATCCTCCGGGCCGCCGAACTGGGGCTCCACCTCGCTGGCGAAACAGCTCGGACAGATCCCGTGGCTGAACCGCGTGTTCGTGTGGCGGCCGATGTACTCCTCCACACTGTGCCAGTAATTCGCGTCGTCGCGGATGTGCCTGCAGTACGAGCACATCGGGAGAATCGCCCGTAGCGTACGCACCTCGGCGAGCGCTTTCTGCAGCTCGAGCACGAGCCGCTCGCGTTCGAGCTCGGCCTCCTTTCTGGCGGTGACGTCGCGCGCGACTGAATAGATGACGCGCTGGGCGCGATCCGGTGCGGCGTTCCAGAACAGCCAGCGGTACGAGCCATCCTTGCAGAGGTAGCGATTCTCGAAGCCGAGGGCCTGGTCGCCGTTCCTGACCCGGCGGTTCTGCTTCAGCGTGCGCTCGCGGTCCGCCGGATGCACGAACTGGATGGACGGGCGCGACATCAACTCCTCGACGGTGAACCCGAGCGTCCGCTCCCACGACGGGTTGAGGCGCGTGAAATAGCCGTTGAAATCGAGAAAGCAGAGCAGATCGATCGAGAGGTTGAAGAATCGATCCTCGACCTCGAGCGACTGCGTGATCGTCGAGGGGAGGCTGGGCGGCAGCGAGGGCACGGAAGGCGGGGCAGGCACAATCTTCGAGTATCGTCTGCGTATCGCGAGTCATGAACATCGCGTTCGCGATATCTCGTTCCCCGCCTGCTGGCCGCACCCGCAGGTCATCCGCGCCGCTGGAGCACCCGTCCTTGCCACGCCAGCAAGGCAAGCGCTCCGGAGACGGCGATGATGGCCGGTCCCGAGGGCAGATCGAAGGGCACGGAGAGCGAGAACCCGACGATCGCGGCCACGAGCGCGCTCACGATGGAGATGGTGAAGATGCCCGCCATGCTGCGCGCGAGCAGCAGCCCCGTGACCGCGGGCAGGACGAGGAAGTTGAACACGAGCATCACGCCGGCGAACTGCATGGCGAAGGCGATGACGAGTCCGAGCGTGAAGTAGAGGAAGAGGTTCCAGAAGGTGACGCGGAATCCCAACGTGCGCGCGGTCTCACGGTCGAACGACACGAAGAGGAACTCCTTGTAGAACAACAGGTGCACGACGAGCACGGGGATGGTGATCGCGAGCAGCAGCAGTGTGTCGGCGCGCGTGATGCCCAGGATGTTGCCTTGCAGGAAGATGTCGTGCGCCTCGCCCACCTTCGCCTTCGCGACGAGGAGGATGCCCGCTGAGGCGGCGACGGCATAGGCGACGCCGATCGTCGCGTCGGGCGGCACGCCGGCGCGTTGTCCGCCGCCCAAGCCGAAGAACATCGCTCCGGCGAGCGCGAACACGAGTGCAAAGGCCGTAGGATGTCCAGCCAGCCCGGAGATCACGCCGGCGCCGCCGAGGTAGAGGGCGAGCGCGATGCCGGCGGACGATAGCTGCGCGATGGCCGCGCCCACGAAGACGATGCGCCGTAGCACGACGTAGACGCCGAGTACCGAGCAGGCGAGCGCGATGACGAGCGCTCCATAGAGCGCCTCGCGAAAGAGGAGGATCGTGCTAAGCATCACCCGCGCCCACACGTTGGTCGGCCGAGCGCCGCGCGACGACGATGCGATGGCCGTGCATCTCGTCGACGTCGACGGCGATGCCGTACATCTGCGTCAGCGTCGCCTCGGTCATGATCTCGGCGACGGTGCCGATGCGGAAGCCTCGCTCGACGACGAGCGCGATCCGGTCGACGTAGTTGGCCACCTCGTTGAGAGCGTGGCTGACCATGAGCACTGTCAGGTTGTCGCGCTCGTGCAGCTCGCGCGCGAGCCCGAGAATCTGCGTCGTGGAGACGAGGTCCATCCCGTTGGTCGGCTCGTCGAGGACGAGGACGTTCGGTGCGCCGACGAGCGCGCGAGCGATCAGCACGCGCTGCTTCTGGCCGCCCGACAGAGCGCTCAGCTGCTGGTCGGCGAGGTTGCCGATCCCCACGTGATCGAGCGCATCGGAGGCGAGCCGCCGATCCTCCTTGCTTGGCCGACGCAGGAGACCGATCCGGTCGTAGCGCCCCATCATCACGACATCGAGGACCTTGAGCGGAAAACCATAGTCCACCGAGTCGCGCTGCGGCACGTAGCCGAAGCGCAGGCCGTCCACCTTGGTCACGGTGCCCCGCTGCGGCGCGAGACTGCCGAGGATGGCGCGCAGGATGGTCGTCTTGCCGGCGCCGTTCGGTCCGACGAGGCCGAGGAAGTCGCCGGCGGGAATATCGAACGAGATGTCGGACAACACGACGCGACGCCCATACCCGAGCGTCGCGTGATCGAACGTGATCAGCGCGGTCATCGCACCGCGGCCGCCAGCTGCGCCATGTCGTATTTCACGAGTGAGATGTAGTCGTTCACGCCCTTCACGCCGCCAACCGATGGCGGGAGAATGAGCACCGCAACGCCCGTCTGCTTGGCGACGAGGTCGGCGACCTTGCGATCGTAGAACGGTTCCATGACGATGGCCTTGGCACCCGTGCGCTTCACCGTCTGGATCACGCCGTACAGATGCGACGGGGACGGGGGGACGCCCGGCTTCGGCTCCATGAAGGCGACGATGTTCATCTTGTTGTACTCGGCGAAGTAATGCCAGCTCGTGTGCCAGGCGACGACGGGCTTCCCCTTGATCGCGGCGAGATCGGCAGCCCATCCCTGTTCGGCCGCGTTCAGGCGCGCCTCGAACGCCTTCTCGTTGCTCGCATACGCGGCGGCGTTTCTGGGATCGAGCTGCGTGAACTTTACCTGGAACATGCGCGCGATGCGCCGGCCGTTCTCGGGATCGAGCCAGTAGTGCGGATTGCCGAGTGGGTGCACGTCGCCCATGCTGCGGTCGACGTTGCCCTGGGGCGTGTCGAGCACGCGGATCGCGGTGGACGCATCGACGTAGCCCGCGCCACCGGGACGGATCTTCGGGTTCCTGGCCCCGTCCAGCAGCAACGGCATCCAACCCACTTCGAGATCCAGCCCCACGAAGGCCCACACGTCGGCGGTGCGGAGCTTGAGCACGAAGCTCGGCTTCGCCTCGATGAAGTGCGGGTCCTGATAGCCTTCGCCGATGTGTGTGGCGGCGATCTTGTCGCCGCCGACGGCCTTCGCGATGTCGTACAGATCGGTGGTGCTCGTCACGACTTTCAGCTGTGCCTCGACGGCGCGCGGCGCGAGCGCCAGCACTCCGGCGAGCAGCAGCACTGCCAAGCGTCGAATCATGGATGACTCCAGTGTGAAGGCCGCGAACATCAGAACGGGTGCGGCTTGTGTGGGCCGAGAGAGAACACCGCCTGCAGGAGCAGGCGATTCACCAGCGTGCCACCAGAGGGCGACACCGCCTCGTACCCCGCCAGGAGCTTCGAGAACTCGCTCGGGAACCACTCGAGGTACACTGAGCCCGCGTGCTGGGTCCGGCCATCGGCCTCCTGATCCTGGAGGAAGTCGTAGCGCGATCCGATGAACGTGCGCTGGCCCGTCTGATAGCGCGCGAACACGTAGGCTCCCGTGAAGTCGCGCTCGGGGCCCGCGTAGCCGAGCGACGCGCTCGCGCAGGAGACGCACCCGGTGGTGGACGGGATGCCGGGGCTGCGCTCGTTGATCTGGCGCATCACTTCGCCCTGCAGGATGAACGACCGATAGATCCCCTGTAGGAGCGGGCGCCATCGGTACGTGAGATCGGCACCGATGATGGTCTGGCGCGCGAGCGCCGCGCTGATGCCGTTCTGGAGTTGCCGCGCGTAGGCGTCGTCGAGCGGCTGCTCGCGCTTGCCGGTGATGCCGGAGAACGAGAGCTCGAAGTTGGCTGCTTCACTCAGATCGACGTAGTTGCGGAGGCGAGCAGAATAGCCGAGGCCCGCGAGGGACTTGTTGACCGGCTCGGCGCTGCTGATCCCGTCGGTGCGCTCTCCGAGCCGATCGACGGCAATGACTTGCAGCTCCTGATAGAAGCCGAACGGCGCGAACACTCGACTCCCCATGATGCCGGTGCCCTTGAGCCCTTCGGCACCGAGAAAACGCTGGATGACGTACGGGTACTCGATGGTGTGCAGGTCGTGGCGGTGCGTGGTGTTCTGCTTGCCGAACGGCATGAGGAAGCGTCCGAACCGCGCCTCGAGTTGGTGGGGCAGACTCGTGCTGGTGAGATACGCCTGCTCGATCCCGATCCCTTCGAGGTCGCTGATGCCGAGGAAAATGTCGCCGCGGAAATACGGATCGACGACTGCCTGAACGGCGAGCTCGACCTCCCGGACACCGAAGCGCGTGCCGTCATCCTGGGTGCTTCCCTTGGGCGACAAATCGGCCACGAGGTCGCCGACTGCGCTGATGTCCGGGAGGAGACGGGGATTGGTGGGGCCGGTCTGCGGGCCGGTCTGCGGGCCGGTGGGAGTTCGCGGTCCGCGTCCGGCCGTGGTGTCGGCGGTGAGTGCGCCGCCAAGCTCCTTCATGAGCGCGATGGAATCCCGCGCCGCCTTGGCGAGGGAGTCGAATCGAGCCTTGCTACGCGCGGCCGAGTCCGACTGCGCGCCGAGGATCGGCGAGCAGACGAGAAGGGCGGCCATGCTCCAATAGAAGATGCGCATGGAAGTCTGGTACATGGTGAGCACGCATGACGCATCGCCTCGGTCTCGAGGGTGGATGCGAAGCGATCGTGTCAGAGTTGTCGAGCGACTTGCGCGGGGACGCCGCCGAGCGCCCGCGATGCGGACGTCGACCGAGCGTGGTCAGGCCGGGGAAGCCGGGGGTGCGCGCGGGAGACTGAGTCGAGCGCGGACCAAGCTGGCTCCGACGGCCTGCGGTGGTGCGCATGCGTGTCCGGCGACCAGGGCGACTTCCGGAAGTTCCGAGCCGTGGCCTGGAGTCGCCGCGCGCGAGATCACCTGGCAGAGCGCACACTCGTCCGGATGCGATGGCCGGCATGATGCATCGGACGTGGACTCGATGTGCGAGCCTGGCGCCAGCGCGCTTTCCCGCTCGAGCGCGGCGTCCGCGAGCGAGGCAGCGGCGGGCAGCGCGAACTGCAGCACCGCCCAGACGATCGCCCATCCGCGGATGAATCCATTCCGGCGCATGTCTGGAACGTAGGCGCGGCGACATGACTAGGCAACGAGCGCAGGTCCGCATCAGTGTGGGATGTGAGAGTCGCCCCGACGTGAGACGGAACATCGCGCCCGTTGGAGCAGGACCACGGTGGCGAGCATGTCCCGTAGCTTGCGTAACTGGTGAATCCGATGACCGCGCTGCGGTACGACTGAACCACGCGACGCGAAATGGCTCGATATGCGGGCGTCGCCTTTCCTTGTACCGAAGCGCTTGAGGCCGGTGCACGCGACGCTCGACCGAATCTCGCTCATTCGGCTCGGCGAGGCGTCGCATTGGGAAGTCAACCAGTCGATTCTGCTGGCCGGCGAGCCTGGCTGACTGGCTCGACTCGAAAAGAGTGCTATCGCTGGAAGAGATGGAGCGCGAACGCGGTGGCGCCAAGCAGTGGCAGGTTCGGGCGATCTCGGAGCGGCTGGCGCATCTCGACATTCTACCGCCAGGCGCTCGGCTGGCGGTTCCCGATGGCCAGGTGCGGGCCAACTTCGTTTTGACCACCGCGGCTTGTATCTCCGCTCGTTCCGTGCGGGCGGTTCTGCTCGAGGGTGCGGCGCACATCCGCAATGCGCAACTTTTCGGTTCGCGCCAACAGCCTGAACTCTCGACCAGCCGCATGGATCATTGCGCGCATACCTGCGGGGCCGGGCAGATGGGTTGCTCTTCCCCGCGTCCCCCGCGCCTCCGCGGGCAATACACAGCGACTTGGTGTTTCTCGCGGAGACGCGGGGGAGCGCGGGGAACGGCTCCATCCGGAGGTTACTTCCTCCACTCGGCCATAAGCTCCGGATAACTGCAACTCTTGGCAGTGCGGCGAGGAGTACTTGCCTCGAAACCTCACACTCGATTGCCGCGGGCGCTGCTATATCCTCTGGAGGTGTCGTTGAAGCCGGACGTCGTCGTCGCGACCTCGCTTGCGTTGGGTGAAGTGAGTGACGCGCTGGAGTCGATCGTCCGTCGCTTAGTGGAGAGCCACTGCGGCATGACACCAACCACGCCGCGACTGACGCATGGCATTGCGGTCACACCTCTCGCGACCCATCCTACCAGACGCTCGGTCGCGGATCGCTGCGCACGATGACACCCTGCATCGGGGATATGCAATGGAGTTCGATCTCGAGCAGGGCATCATGATCCTCGAGCGCACACCGCGCGTGCTCCGCGCCATGCTTGCCGAGCTCCCGCACGTGTGGAGCGACGCCACCGAAGGCCCTGGCACGTGGACCCCGTACGACATCGTCGGCCATCTCATTCACGCCGAGCGAACCGACTGGATCCCGCGCGCGCGGATCATACTGGAACAGGGGACGAATCGGACGTTCGCGCCGTTCGACCGTTTCGCGCAGCTTCGCGAGAGCGAGGGCAGGACACTGGCCGAACTGCTCGACGAACTGGTCCGACTGAGGGCCGAGAACCTGACGACGCTGGCGAGCTGGCGATTGACCGACGCCCAGCTCGGTCTCGAGGGAGAGCATCCCGAGTTCAGCGCCGTGACGCTCCGTCAACTCCTGGCGACGTGGGTCGCGCACGATCTCGGGCACGTGGCGCAGGCGGCGCGCGTGATGGCGAAGCAGTACCGGGAAGCCGTCGGGCCCTGGCGCGTGTACCTGCCGATCCTGGATCGTTGAGGTGATCTGGCTGGGCGAGGCACGCGGCTATCTCACCGACTACGTCACGCAGCTCTGGGTGCGAGCCACGGGCCGTCGCGTCGACGTCGAGCGTGATCACTGGCTGGCCGGCCCGGTGGGCAGCGCGCGCGGAATCGGTCGCGACTTCTTTGTGGAGCTCGCACGCGCCGAAGGTCTGGAGCTGCGCCGAGGCTCGAGCGGTGAGGAGCGAGGCCTGATCGCTGACTTCGACGCCCTGGCCGCGCCGGACTTCGACCCGGATCGAGTTCATCCTGCCGTGATCGACTTCTACGCCCGAACCTCCGCCTACGAGCTCGACGCATGGGCCGAGTGGTGCGGTGTGTTCCGCCCCTTTGGCCGGATGCTCGGGCTGTTGTTCAGCCGGCGGCTTCAGCAGCTCAACGTGCCACTCTCAGGACTGGACACCAGTCGCGGAGTGACGAGCGACGTGATCCAGCTCGTCGAGCCCACGTCGCAGCGCGTGCAACACACGGCGTGGATGCGCGAGCTGGTCGGCACGAGCAACGTACTCTACGCGGGCGCATACTCGGTCGCCTCGGTGCCAGGTCGCGGCGGCGGCTGTGTGAAGGTCGTCTTTCCCTTGCCGAACGGGAACGCGATCGTGCTGATGCGTCCCGAGGTGCACGCGGACGGCTCGCTGACGATCGTCTCGGCGGGGCACGGGTTCGGCGATCCAGGTTTCTACTTCACGGTGCACGATCAGCACGGGCGTGTGTGGGCACGCTACCTCCGCGCCATGCAGGAGCGCATCCGCGTGTTCGCCGCCGAGTCGGGGTCGGTGCGAGCGGATCACGTGCTCACGTTGTGGGGCGCGACGTTCCTGCGCCTACACTATCGCCTGCGACGGACCGGAACCGCGGCGAACCTGCCCGTGACGGCCTAGGGTGGCGTCGCGCAGGCCGCGCGAGCTATCGTCACTCGCATGCGCAGGGTGCGCGGCGGGCTCGGTCAGGTTCAGTCTGACGCGTGCAAGCGGTGGACGCCCGACTTCCAGGAGGATCATGATCGTCTCCGTCGCTCTGCGCGGCGTCGTCGGGCGGCTGGGGTGGGTCAGCGCCCTGACCGGCGGCTGGAATGCGTGTGTCATTCGTAGTGGGCGCGCGTCATCCACACCCAGGCGTCCGCCCCGTCCCGCGTCTCGGTTGACGTCGCGAGCCGAGTCAGCAGTCCCGACGACGGAGAAGCGCTATCGTCTGCTGCAAGCGGACGGCGCGACGATCACGAGTGCCACGCCCGGCCTCATCGCCGGCAACGCTCGACTCCGGATTTACGGTCGCCTCGATTGTCGCAGCGCCATCCGCGCGCTGCCGCGCGGCTACGCGAAGCGTCGCGTGTTCTTCGCCGACGAGGCGACCGCGATTGTCGCCGGATATCGCCCGTGCGGTGCATGCATGCGGACAGCGTACGCAACGTGGAAGGCGACGAGCGCGGCGTCGTGACTATCTTGTTCGTCCGCGCAGGCACTCGACCGCGCGCCATTGACCTCCACCGGTGGAGATGATCGGATGCCGCCTCGCCCCTATATCCTCGCCGAGACGAACTGGAAGGCCGTCTCGCAGACACGGTTCGACATGGCCGTGCTGCCGTGGGGGGCGACCGAGGCTCACAACTATCATCTCCCCTATGCGACCGATGTGATCCAGTGCGATCACGTCGCCGCAGAGGCCGCGCGACTGGCGTGGGAACGGGGGGCGCGCGTCGCCGTGCTCCCCACCATTCCCTTCGGCGTGCAGTCTGGTCAGCTCGACATTCCGTTCTGCGTCAACGTGAACCCCACGACGCAGCTGGCCATTCTGCACGACGTGGCGAAGTCGCTCGCGGGGCAGGGTGTGCGCAAGTTGATGATCCTCAACGGTCACGGTGGCAACGACTTCAAGGCGATCATCCGCGATCTGCAGCCGCGCGTGCCCGAGATGTTCCTCTGCTCGGTCAACTGGTGGAGTTGCCTCGATGCGCGGCCATTCTTCGCCGACCCGGGTGATCACGCCGGAGAGCTGGAGACGAGCGTGATGATGCACGTCGCCCCCGATCTGTTGCTGCCGCTCGCGGAGGCCGGCTCCGGACGGGAGCGCAAGGCGCGCCTCGCGGGACTGCGCGAAGGGTGGGTGTGGGCGCCGCGCCGCTGGACGGCAATCAGCGACGACACGGGAGTCGGCAATCCCTCGGCGTCGACGGTGGAGAAGGGAGAGAACTTTTTCCGCGCGACTACGGAGCGAATCAGCACCTTCCTGGTGGAGCTCGCAGCGGCGGATCTGGACGATCTGTACGCGGACCATCCAGCGTAGTCGGCCGCGAGCTCACGACATTTCCACCGATCTACCCAGAGGGACGCACTCATGCGCGAGCGCGAGCGGATGCTGCGTGGCGAGCTCTATGACTCGCGCGACGAGTCGCTGCTGGCGACGGCGCATCGAGCACGGGCGCTGCTCGCCGCGTTCGCCGCCACGCCGTCCACCGACGGCGCGACGCGCCGGTCGATTCTCGTGCAGCTCCTCGGCGGCGTTGGCCAGGACGTCTGGATCGAGCCTCCCTTCTTCTGCGACTACGGGGAGAACGTCCACATCGGCGATCGGTCGTTCGTGAACGTGAACTGCGTCTTCCTCGATTCCGCGGAGATTCGCATCGGGACAGACGCACTGATCGGCCCGGGGGTGCAACTGCTCACCGCCTCGCATCCGCTCCGCGCCGGGGATCGCGTCGTTCCGGAGGACCGGCGCGTCGCCGGCCAGTCGACGTACCGCACACACGCCTCACCGATCCGAATCGGCGACCGGGTGTGGCTCGGCGCCGGAACGATCGTGCTGCCCGGCGTCACGATCGGTGACGAGACCACTATCGGCGCGGGGAGCGTGGTGACCTCGGATATCCCGGCCGGATCGCTCGCGCTCGGGCAGCCGTGCCGCGTGCAGCGTACGTTGTAGCGCATGAGCAGCATGCGAGGACAGGGCGATCGCTGGCTCGCCGGCGAGCCGGTGGACGGAGTGCAGTTCGAGCATCACGCTTCGGTGGAGATCATCGGCGGTTCGCTCGACGGGCGGACGGGATGCATCCTCCTCCTGTTGAATCTCCAGGCCGATCCCGTGTACCTGGTCGCGCTGAGCGCTGGTGCGGGCGAGGTGCGTGTGCGACAGTCGGCGATGCGGCGAACGTCGTGAGACGCCGCCACTAGGCACGCGAACCACCGAGCTCGAGTCAACATGCCAACACCGGTCGACGTGCGGCCCGACACCGCGGTCGAGCGCATCAGTGGCGCGCACGCGATGCGCTGGCGAATGCTGGCACTCCTCGTCGTCGCCGAGCTACTGGGGATGTCGCTCTGGTTCGCGGGGAACGCCGTTGCGCCGATGCTGCGCGCGCAGTGGCAGCTCGGCGCGAGCCAGGTCGCATGGCTCACGACGAGCGTGCAGCTCGGGTTCGTGGCTGGCACGGCTGCATCCGCGATCCTGAACCTCGCGGACATCGTGCCGGCGCCGCGGCTCTTCGCCGCGTCCGCGATCCTCGGTGCCGCGGCGAACGCGGCGCTCCTGGCCGCGGGAAGCTTCGAGCTCGCGCTCGCGACGCGGTTCATCACCGGCGCATGCCTGGCAGGCGTGTACCCGCCGGCGATGAAGATGGCGGCTACCTGGTTCCAGGCGCAGCGAGGACTCGCGGTGGGGGCGGTGGTGGGCGCCTTGACTGTCGGAAAGGCCACACCGTATCTGGTGCACGCCATTCCGGGCGCCGGTGTCGCGTCCGTGCTGCTCGTCGCGTCGCTCGGCGCGGTCGCCGGAGCGTTCGCGTTGCTCCTGCTGTATCGCGAGGGACCGTACCCCTTCGCCAGGCGGCCATTCACATGGGGGCTCGTGCTCGTCGTGCTCCGCGAGCGCAACTGGCGCCTCGCGACCGGCGGTTACCTCGGCCACATGGGAGAGCTCTACAGCTTCTGGACGTGGATTCCCGCGTTCGTGGCGGCGAGCATCCTCGCGCAGTCGGGCGAGTCCGGCGTCAGCGCCGAGCACGTCGACGGCGTCGCGTCGCTGCTGGCGTTCGCGATCATTGCCATCGGCGGTGTCGGATGCGTGTGGGGCGGCATCGTCGCCGATCGGATCGGGCGCGAACGGCTCGTGATCGTGGCGATGCTGGTGAGCGGCGGCTGCGCGCTGCTGGTCGGCCTGACGTTCGGCCGGTCGCTGCTGCTGCTCGCGCCGGTGGCGCTCGTGTGGGGCTTCTTCGTCATCGCCGACAGCGCGCAGTTCTCCGTGCTGGTGACCGAGACCGTGCCGCCACACGCTGTCGGGACGGCGCTCACCATTCAGACGTCGCTCGGGTTTCTGCTCACCACGGTGACGATCCAGATCGTTCCGCCGCTCGTCGCGCGCGTGGGTTGGGCGTGGGCGTTCCCCATCCTCGCAATCGGGCCAGCGCTGGGGATCTGGAGCATCAGGCGGCTCGTCGCGGCGAAGGCCGCGTAGCATTCCGAGCCGCGGTGTTGTCGCGTCGTCGAGTCAGTGGCTGGCGTGCCGGCCGAGCGTGTGGCGTAGCGTCGGACGCGCAGTCAGCGCAGATAGCGCCGCGCCACCTGCTCGAGGCGTTCGTCGTTCGAGCGCTCGGCGTCGGCCAGCATCTCTTCGACGTAGGGGCGAAGCAGCGGTTCTCCCCAGTAAAAGCCGGTGGCGCGCTCGGCGAGCTGCGTCTCGTTGACGCGTGCGGCCTCGAGCAGCGCACGCGCGGCAGCGCGCGCGAACTCCGGATCGTCCCGCGCCGGCAGATCATAGTTGCGGCGAGGCATCTCGCCTTCGGCGTCGTCTCTCAGGAATGCGCGCGACATGCCATCCTCCGTCCGTCACTGGTAGTCCACGACATCAGGGTACAAGTTAGCAGTCGTGCAACGAGCGAGCCCGAGGCATGGATGCCCGTCTGGTTCAGAGCGCTGATGTTCGTGGCCGTCCTGCCGGGCGCCGCTGCAGCTGGATGCCCTGGCGCCTGATCGCATCGAACTCCGGGGCCATACGATCCGCCCACGAAGCTCGTGGTGACGAGCCTGTACCGAGTCGTTCGAAATCCGATGTACGTCAGCGTGGTGCTCGCCATCGCCGGCTGCGCGATCTGGCGATGGGAGCCCGCCGTTGGTTGGTACGGGATGAGCGTCGCCCGAGGCGCGTCGCGCCCGGCTTGATTGTCGACGTCGAAAATGGGAGACGAACGTGACCAGTCCACGATATGGCGGAGAGTTCACTGCAGAGCTGATCCAGTTCCCCGGCAAGGGCGGCTGGACCTTCGCGCCCGTGCCGGAGGAGTACGCGCCCGCCGTCACGCACGGCTGGGGACGGACGCCGGTGCACGCGACAGTGGACGGCCACTCGTGGCGCACGAGCGTGTGGCGCGAGAAGTCTGGCCGCACGCTCCTTCCGATCCCCAAGCGCGTGCGCGGCGCGAAGCAGCATGCGGACACGGTACGCGTGCGCATTGCGTTCGACACGCTGTGAGTTACGCAGCGCGACTGCTGGTTGCGCGGGCGCGTCGACGCCGACATACCTTCGGCATGCGCGACTCGCGCGCTGACCCCGATCGTGGCACCGATGGAGGCGTGCGATGAAGGGAGGCAAGGAGGGGCGGAAGCGCAGGAGCGCGGGAGGTTCCGCGGGCCGGCAGGGCGGCGTGCGCGGTACGCCCAAGAAGGGAGGCGCGCGCCGCCCGGAGAATGCGGCGCCGCCGAAGGGCAGCCCCAAGAAGCCGCAGTTCGGCGCGCGCACCACGGCGGAGGAGAAGTAACGATGCACCGGGAAGAGGTGCCGCCGACGCGCCGGCTGCTCCAGCACTTCCTGGCGGCGCTCGCCTATCGCACGCAGAAGGCGGTGCGCGGCGCGCCGTCGCACTTCGCCGACTTCCGCGCCGCACCAAACGTCCGCACGCCGCACGAGCTAGTGTGGCACATGACGAGCGTGACCGGCTACGCGCGCACGATGTTGCGCGGAGGCACCTTTCGACCGCCACCCATGCCCACGTTCGAAGCCGAGGTGGCGCGCTTTCACGAAACGCTCGCCGCGCTGCGAGACGATCTCGCGGACGAGCGATTGACGGCGGCGATTTCTGATGAGCAGTTCCTGCAGGGACCGATGTCGGACGCGATGACTCACGCCGGTCAACTGGCGATGCTGCGCCGCCTGGCCGGTTCTCCGGTGCCTCCCGAGAATTTCATCCGCGCGCGAGTGGACGCGCAGAACGTGACGGCCGACCAGCCGGAGCCTGCCTCGCCCGACGCCGGGTGGTCTCGGGATCTGCCGAACGCGTCTCGCTGGTAAAAGTCAATCGCCGGATCTGAGGTGCGATGCCGCCAGGGATCGCCGAGCGCTCAGCGCGGTCGCATGGCCCGGGTGAGCGCGCGATCGAGCGCGTTGGAGAACGCCTGCTTCTCGCGTGCGCCGTACGCGGCGTGACCGCCGGTCTCCACGCCCGCGCCGCGCAGCCCCTCCATGAAGTTGCGTACCGACAACCGCTCGCCGATGCTCTCCGCGGTGTACACCTCGCCGCGCGGGTCGATGACGATGACTCCCTTGGGCACGAGCAGGGCGGCGAGCGGGATATCGGCCGTGACGGCGACGTCGCCCGACTCGGAGTGCTCGGCGATGTACGCATCGGCCACGTCTGGACCGCCGTCGACTCGCACCGCCGAGAGGTGGAGATATCCGATCGGGAGCTGCAGCCGCTGATTGGCGACGAGCACCGTGTCGAGGCCGAGTCGCTCGGACGCACGATAGCAGACCTCCTTCACATCGCGTGGCGCGGCGTCGGCGTCGAGCCAGAGCTTCATGGGAGGGTCGTATCAGGGCGCGGAGGAGTTGGTCCAACGGAGCGTTCGATGAAGATAGCGACCGACTCCGCGGTCATGCTTCTCGCGACGCGTTCACGACGGGTTCGACGAGATGCGATCGACGCGCGCCACGAAGCAACCCGCGATCGCGTGGCGCAGATGGAGCCACTGCACGCAGGCGTCGTCGAGCAGCGCGGCGATGTCTGAT
>JBDSDB010000079.1:0-8398 GCA_039920785.1 Gemmatimonadaceae bacterium | reverse complement strand
ACATCTTCGGCTCGAGCATGATGTGCGCCTTGGGCGTGCCGGGGTACATGATCCACGGCGTGCCCTCGGCGGGCTTCGCCGACAGTCCGGTCGACGCCGACGTGGCGCCGGGGATGTATACCACCACGAGCGGCTTCGCCTTCGCCGCGGTGCCCGTCGCGGCGTCGAACGCGCCTGGCGGACCAAAGAGGTGATACAGCGACGCAGGCTGCTTCGGCATGGCGAGCTTGCCGGACTTCACCTCGGCGAAGCGCACGGTATCCACCTGATCGCCCTTCACGCCGCTGGCGCGCAGCGCGCGACCGCGCGCCATGAATGGCTCCATCGACTCATGGTAGCAGGCGACGTGGAACTTCTCGCCCGCCGGATCGTTCGCGAGACAGGTGAATGGACCCTTGCCCTGCCGAATCGTCGCAAGCTGCCGGCTCGTGCCCTGATAGCCGAGCACGCGCGCGTCGGCGCGGAACTCTTGCGGTAGCGCGAGCACTGCGGCTGCGACCTGATGCGCGACGGTCGGAGGCGCGGCTTGTGTCGTCGCTTGTGCGCCCGCAAGGACGGGCACGAGGCACAGGCCGATGGAAGTGCGGATCGTGCTCATGAGGTTGCGTCCTGGTAGGAGGAGTGGAACGGCACTGCTGGCGAACGAGGCGATCAATCGTCGGAGGGAACGCTGTCCAACTGAGCGAGATACGGCCAGTACTTTCCCGTGACGAGCAAGCGGCGAGTGGTCGAATCGTAGGCGATGCCGTTCGCCACGCCGCCCCTCGCGGCGACGCGCGCCCTGTCATTTTCGGTCAGGACTCGACTCAGGTCGATCCAGCCGAGCACGTGACCGGTGAGCGGATCGATGCGCACGATGAAGTTGGTCTCGTACACGTTCGCCCACAGCTCACCACGCACCCATTCCAGCTCGTTCAGCATGTAGATGGGCTTTCCGACCTCGCTGACCTGGATGGTTCGGCGCACTCGGAACCCGTTGGGGTCGATCACACGAACGCGGCTCGTTCCGTCGCTGAGGTAGAGGACTTTTCCGTCGGTCGCCAGGCCCCAGCCCTCGCCCTCGTACGAGAAGGAGTCGAGCGGCGCGAGGGTGCGCGCATCGTAGGTGCGGCCCTTCCCCGACTTCCACGTCAGCTGATACAGCGTGCGGCCGAGCAGGGCGATCCCCTCGCCGAACTCCGAGCCGGCGAGGTTCGTTCGGCGAATGACGCGCCCCGACCCACGGTCGACCTCGCGCACGTCGGAGCGGCCCTCGACTCCGGTGCTCTCGAGCAGGCGCCCGTCGTGCACCAGGAGGCCCTGGGTGAACGCCATGGAATCATGCGGCCAGCGCTGGGCGACGGTGGCGAGCCATCTCGGCGTGTCCGGCGAGTACGGAATCTTCGGCGGCGAGGCGTCGGCGTTGGTGGTCTGCTGCGCGAAGCTCGGCAGGATCGCCGGCGTGGCACTCCGCTCGGCGCGGTCGGAGTCGCCACACGCGTGGAGGGCTGATGCCAGCGCGGCGGCAGTGAGCGCACGAAGGACGATGATGGTCACGCAGGATCAATTACCGCGGCCGGCGGGGTCCGTCAAGCTTGCCCGTCCGGCGACCATGCCCGCATCTTCGTCGCCTCGCCGTCACGCCGTTCACGATGACTCCGCTCGCCGGAGCAGCTCCCGAGGAAGTCCTTCATGCCCGTCCTCGCGCTCGACGCAGGCACCACCAGCACTCGCGCCATGGTCTTCGCCGACGACGGCAGCGTGCTCTCGCAGATCCAGCGGCCGTTCGAGCAGCACTTTCCGAACGACGGATGGGTGGAGCACGATGCCGACGAGATCTTCGCGACGACGCTCGCCTGCGCGCGTGAGGCGTTGAGTGCGGCTAACCTGACGGCGGGCGAGATCGCCGGCATCGGGATCGCCGTGCAGCGTGAGACGGTGGTGGTGTGGAACCGCGCGACGGGGAAGCCCGTGCAGCGCGCCATCGTGTGGCAGGACCGGCGCACGGCGGAGCGCTGCCGCGAGCTCGCCGCGGACCCGGCGGCGGTGGCGCTCGTCGCGCGCACCGGGCTGCTGCTCGACTCGTACTTCTCGGCCACCAAGCTCGCGTGGATCCTCGATCACGCGCCGGGCGCTCGTGCGGCGGCCGAGCGGGGCGAGCTGCTCGCAGGGACGATCGACACGTGGCTGCTCTGGAAGCTCACGGGCGGTCGCGTGCATGCCACCGACGCCACGAACGCATCGCGCACATTGCTGTTCGACATCTACCGGCAACAATGGGACGACGAGCTGTGCGCCCTGTTCGGCGTGCCACGCGGGCTGCTGCCGCACGTGCACGACAGCGCCGACAATTTCGGCATGACTGACGCGGAGCACCTCGGCGCGCCGGTCATGGTGCGCGCGATGGTTGGCGACCAGCAGGCGGGCGCAGTCGGCCAGGACTGCTGCCGGCCCGGTGAGGCGAAGGCGACGTATGGCACCGGCTGCTTCGTGCTCGTGCACACGGGCGACAAGGCACTGGTGTCGAAGCACCGGCTGCTCGCCACGATTGCACTGCGGATCGCCGGGCAGACGACGTACGCGCTCGAGGGGAGCATCTTCAACGCGGGCACGGTGGTGCAGTGGCTGCGCGACCAGATGAAGCTGATCGCCAGTGCGGGGGAGAGTTCCGAGGTGGCGGCGAGCGTGGCGTCGTCGGAGGGGGTGTATTGCGTGCCGGCATTCACGGGGCTCGGCGCACCGTGGTGGGATCCCGACGCGCGCGGCGCGTTGATCGGGCTCACGCGTGACAGTGGCCGCGCGCACATCGTGCGCGCGGCGCTGGAATCCGTGGCACTCCAGACGCGCGACCTGGCGGAGGCGTTTGCGGAGGATGGCGTGCCGCTCACGACGCTGCGCGTGGACGGCGGGATGGCGGCGAACGAGTGGCTCATGCAGCAACTCGCCGACCAGCTCCAGGTCGACGTCGAGCGGCCGGCGGTACTGGAGACGACGGCGTGGGGCGCCGCACGGCTCGCCGGACTGCACGCCGGTCTCTATCCAGCGCTGGGCCAGCCCGGTGCGCGGCGAATCGAGCGCACCTTCTCACCGAAGGTCGCGGCGGGGCACAGCGATGAGTTGCACGCAGGGTGGTTGCGCGCGATCGGCCGGGTGCGGTCGTAGCGAGCTACTTCCGCTTCCACGACCTGGCCACGGCGATGTAGCGGTCCATCGGGAGGGCAGCGACGATCTCGCCGATGGTGTCGAGCGCGAGGTCGTCCACGGAGGTGAAGTTCAGGCAGCCTTTGCCCATCTTGAGCTTCTTGCCCGCGGCGGCAAAGCCATCGCGCAGCTTCTTTTCGAGCACCGGGCTGCCGTATACGGGCAGTAAGTGCAGCGTGAGATAGTTCTTCATCGACGCAATGCCGACGTACCAGAGCGCCTGCTTGTTGTACGTGTCGGGGTAGACGCTCAGCGGTACGACATACGCGATGACCTGGCCCGCCATGCGCTCCTCGTAGCCGGCAGGCAGGTTCTCGCGCACGACGGCGCGCATGCGCTTCACCTCGCGACGGCGATCTTCCGGAAGCTGCGCGAGATACGCGGCGACGGTCTGCTGCTCGGCCATGGTCGGAGTCGGTTCAGATGACGCGACGCGGCTGTGCCGTGGCGGCGTTGCCGGTGTTCGGCGTGCCGCTCGGCTCAATGAGAAGCAGGTGCACTTCTTCTTCGGCGACCGGCCGGTGCTCGATGCCTCGCGGCACGATGAACAGCTCGCCGGGCCCGAGTTCGACGCGACGGTCGCGCAGCTCGATCACCAGTCGTCCCTTCAGCACGAGGAAGAAGTCGTCGGTCTCGTCGTGCTTGTGCCAGGGGAATTCGCCCCTGGCCTTGACGACCATCACGTCGTTGCCGTTGAACTCCGCCACGGTTCTCGGCTGGTAGTGCTCAGCGAACGTGGCGAGCTTCTCGGCGAGGTTGATCTGATTCATGGGACGAGCGCATCGCGGTGAGTGAGGGGGCTATCTTCCTCGTCCGAATATATCGCGGGCCGGCGCGCGGGCGAGCGCGCGAAGTGGGCGCGGATCATCAGCAGCCGAGGCACATGCGAGTCGACGTCGTGGGCCCAGAACAGCTTTCCCTCGTGCGAGCGGTCTACGCCGATGCGCAGACGATCCAGCGTGCGCAGGGCAGCCCGGTCTGGCCCGAGTTCTCCGACGCGCTGATCCTCGTGGAGCTCGAGGCGGGGCACCTGTTCCGAGTACTCGACGGAGACACGCTGGTCGGTGTCTTCTCCGTCGCGTACGAAGACCCGGCGATCTGGGGCCAGCACGAACGAGGAGAGCACATCTACCTTCATCGCATCGCGCGCTCGGCGGAGTACGCGGGACGCGGGCTGCTCGAAGCGGTGCTCGTCTGGGCGCGCGGCCAATGTCGCGCGATGGGGCGCGCCGGTTTGCGCATGGACACGTGGGCGAGCAACACGGGATTGATCGACTACTACCAGCGCCACGGCTTTCGCTTCCTGGGCACGCGACGCATCGGCGACGATGCTCGCCTGCCGCCGCACTACCAGGGGATCGAGCTGGCGCTGCTCGAGGAGGTGTACGGCAGCGCGGGCGAACGGACGCCGCCTCCGGGGTGATCGACGACCCCGCGGCCACTCATATCCCCGCCGCTCCCCGTCAGCGCAGGCGTGGCGGTGCGTGCGTTGCCAGCGCGGTCATCGACTCGGCGACGGCGATGGCGGCCGTGCACACGGAGCCTGTGCGATCGAAGCGAGGATCGTAGGCCGTGAGCGCCGCCGCGGTCAGCGGGATGCGCGACGCAGCGACGTCGATGCACTGGAGCAGATCGGCGAGCGGGAGTCCCGGTCCGCCGGAGTACGCGTTGACCAATCCCTCGCTCGCGTCGAGCACATCGAGATCCACGTGCACGTACAACCGCGCGACGCGGCGCGACAGAGTTTCGATGCACCGGACGATCCGAGACACCGCGTCCGCCGCCGCGAGATGAACGACCGTGCTCTCTGCAAGCTGCTCCGCCTCGAACGGATCGAGGTCGCCGCCGCCCACGAGGATCACATTCTCCTCGGGTATCGCGGAGAAGCCAGGCACCCTGGCCGTCATCTGTGCCCAGCAACGGCCCGTCACCATGGCGAGCGCCATTCCGTCGAGGTAACCGCCGATCGTCGTCTCCGGGGTGTTGAAGTCGCCGTGCGCATCGAACCAAAGGATGCCGGCGCCGATAGCGCCGGCGCCGGCGATCGTACCGACAGCCGTGTTGCAGTTGCCGGCGAGCGTGATGGGCAACGCCCCCCGCGCCGTTGCCGCCGCGACCGTCGACGAGAGACGGCGATTCAACGCGAACGCTATCCCGATCTCGGCGCGAAGCTCGCCGTCGGGAGGCTCGATCTCCGAGATGCGCACGTCGTGCCCGCGAGTGGTCAGTCGCTCGGGCAGGCCGCCTGCCACGAGGTGGCGTGGTCCCGCGCCCATACGTGTGTCGAGCAACGCGGAATCGTATGGGACGACGCACAGCTGGACGTCGACCGGTGGGGGTGTCGTCATTCGTTCCTCGGCATGCCGGAGGGCTGCCGAGAGCTCAGGAGCAGCATGTCGGCGATGCGCCACGTGGAGGTCGAATCGGCGCGAAGCGCTGTGACGAGAGTGTGACCGCACGCGGGTCCGCACTCCCAATCCATGAACACGATCGCTTCCTTGCCGGTCGCCGAGAAGCCGATGGGCGAAAAGCGGAGCACTCCGGCGGCGCCTTTGTGATAGTACTGGAATTCGCCCCAGAAACGCGCGTCGCTCGCCGGAGGCGGGACGTCCCTCTGCGCGATGGCGATGATCTCCTCGTGCCCCTCGCCGATCGCGCGCAGGTCGACGGTATCCGCAGCGCGCCGGAGCAGCGCCGCGTTGGTGGCGAGCGCGCGCTGAGAGTCGGCGACCGACGCCCACCACGGCGACTCCAAGCCCCAGCGCGTGGCTAGAGGTGCGCAGTCGGCCGCGCCGCACGACGAGTCGAGCGACATGCTCAGCACGGCGACGGGACGTCCAGTCGAGCGCACGTAGGTGGACTCCGCGAGCGTGCGGTAGATCGCCAGCTCGTCCGCGTTGGCGACGCGCCGCTGCGGCACCGGCCCGACGTTGGCGGGTCCGTGCCGGCAGGCTGTGATGGCGATGGCGACGAACAGCAGCGAGGCGCGGCGCGAACGGAGCATCCGGACAACCTGTGACCGAGGTGAGGGCAACGATCGAGCAGTGGCGGTAGATTCCAGTATGCCCGAACGACAACCCGCCGAGCAATCCTCCGTCGATTCATCGAGCGTCGCGCGCGCGTACGACCGGTGGTCGGTGCAGTACGACAGCGACCGCAACGCGACGCGCGACCTCGACGCCGCCGTCATTCGCGCCGCGTCGCTGCGCCTCACCGGCCAGCGCGTCCTCGAGCTCGGCTGTGGCACGGGAAAGAACTCCGTCTGGCTCGCGGATCAGGCGCGCGAGCTGATCGCGCTGGACTTCTCCGCCGGGATGCTCGCGGTCGCGCGCGAACGGGTCGACGCGGCGCACGCGCGCTTCGTCGAGCACGACATCCGGGCACCGTGGCCGCTGGACGCCAGTGCGGTGGACGTCGTGGTGGGCAACCTCGTGCTCGAGCACGTGGAGGACCTGACGCCGATCTACGCCGAGGCGGCGCGGGTGCTGCGCACAGGCGGACAGCTCTTCCTCTGTGAGCTGCATCCGCAGCGGCAGCTGCTCGGTGGACAGGCGCACTTCATCGATCCCGCCACGAGCGAGACGGTCGCCGTAAATGCGTTCCGCCACACCACGAGCGAGTACGTGAACGCCGGCCTCGCCGAAGGATTCGTGCTGCGCGCTCTCGGCGAGTGGATCGAGCCGGACGCACCGGCGAATGCGCCACCGAGGCTGCTCTCGCTGCTGTTCGAGCGGGACTGACCTCGGGCGCGCGACGGCGCGCCGTCAGGTTGGCTTCTTCTCCCGGTCGGGCGCGGCGTTGTACAGTTGGGACGCGCCCTTCGGAATACTGAGCGACCGCCATTCGCCTTCCGCCGTGATGCGCGCGAGGAGCACGAGCTGGCCGACGTGATACGCCTGGTGCGCCACGGCGCGGAAGAGCGCGGCGTGCACCGTCATCGGCTGCTCGCGGATCGTCACGGTGCGGCTCGCGTCCTCGTCCGTGAGCTGGGCGAGTGTGTCGTCGAGCACGTGCCATGCGGCCTTCCACATCACGTCCATCTCGGCGCGCGCGTACTGCGCGTCGGCGAACTCGCTGTCGCGATCGCGCGTCGGCTTCTCGCCGTCTTCCGTGAGGAAGTTTGTGAAGCGCGAGACGAGGTTGCCACTCATGTGGCGCACGATCATCGCGGCGGAGTTGCCGTCGGGCGCTGTCACGGTGTTGAGCGCCGAGTCGGGCATCTGGGCGAGCGCCTTCTCGGCGAGCAGGCGATAGCGTTCGAATTCGGAGCGGAAGTCGTCGATCATGGTGCGGTCACGAGTGAGAAGCCCAACGCGCGTTTGGCGTCGTCGTTGGCGATCGGACGAATACCGGTACGGTCGAGCCGCCAGCGGTCCATGTACTGCTTGGGGCGGACGAGGCGCACGCCGGCGCTGGCGAGTCGTGCCTCCAGCGCGCTGTCCGCATACGGGGCCGGCACTCCGCGCAGAAAAGGAGAGAACAGTCCATCCCAGTGCACAGGCAGAACCGCCTTCGGGGCGAGCACGGGCAGCAGAAGATTCGCGATCGGCAGGCCGCCCGTAGCGATCCAGAGATCGACCGACGTGAGTCCGGCGTCGCGCATCGCCGCGCGCAGGTTATCGATCGGGGCGCCGTGATCGACGCCGTCGAGGATGATGGGCTGGTGCAGATCGACGGGGCTCGCCGTATTCATGAAGAACCAGCTCAACCGCCCCTCGGGTGTGTCCATCGTGAATAGGTAGGCGCGAGCGCCGCCGCCGTTGGGAAAATCCTCGACGAGTCCAGGCCGCAATCCGCCGGTCGCTGGATCGCGCGTCGGCTCGGTGGTCAGCTCGGACGGGTTGTGTTGCTCCGGGTTGACCTTTGGATCCCCGCTGTGGTTCCAGCGCACGACGCGCACCGACACGCCGTCGGCGAGGTCGATCCGCTCGCCTCCCTGCACCACCGTGCAGCGCGACGCGGGAACGCCCTGGGCGACGGCCTGTAAGCAGGTCGTCCGCGGCCCGATGATCGGCGCGCCCGTGAGCCTCGACCACAGCGCCGTGTCGAAGCTGTGGTCGAAGTGGCTGTGACCGCTGAGCAGGAGCTGTATGCTCGATGGGCCGCCGAGTGCGCCGAGCACTCTGGCGACGGAGGCGCTGTCGGGGCGGTGTGGGCCGCGCGAGCGGACCAGCCCTTGATTCACGAACGCGCTCTCCGGAAGGCGCGTGATGTAGCC
>JBDSDB010000078.1:0-32483 GCA_039920785.1 Gemmatimonadaceae bacterium | reverse complement strand
GCTTTGTCGTGTTGGGCAGCGTGGCGCTCGCCGCGCTCGTGCTGCTCCGCGTGCTGATGGCGACGAACGAGCTCTGGAGAACGTCGTGGCGGAGGTCGGAGATGATCGGTGCGGCTACTCGGCGGGCGGCATGACCTGTTTGAACTACAGCACCAGTAGTGGGTACTTGGTATCCGGGTACCCGGATTGGCATTCGGGCCATCCGAATTTGAACGGAGCGCTGTCCGCGGCAAACGCCTCTGATCGAGCGAACGGAGTGGCGTCAACCGCGAGCGCCGATGCCGACGTAAGAGTTCCAGTACCGAGTACTGAAGTACTGCAGGTCAATCCCAGCCCCAAATTCGGGGGGCTGGCATGCCAATCCGAGTACCCAGCTACCAAGTACCCGCTACTGTCGTTGCAGTTTTTTCATTGAGACCACTCGGTCGTCTCGCGGTCCCAGCGATGCTTCCGCAGCTCGGCGAGTAGTTCGGGCGCCAATGGCTTGCCGTCGCTCGCGGCGATGTTCGACCGCACGTGGGCCGGCTTGCGCATGCCGGGGATGACGACGCCCACGTCGGGGTTGGCCAGGATGAAGCGCAGCGCCATGTCGGCCATCGAGGAGCCCGGCGGCACGAGCGGCTTGAGCGCGTCTGCGCGCTCTACCGTGGGGATGAGGTTGGCTGGGACGAAGAAGGTGTTCCGCCAATCGCCCTCGGGCCACGTCGTGTCCTTCGTGAGCGTCCCCGTGAGCGAGCCTTCGTCGAAGGGCACGCGCGCGATCACGGCGACGTCGAGCTCGCGACAGAGCGGAAAGAGCTCGTCCTCCGGTGCCTGGTCGAAGACGTTGTAGATCACCTGCACCGCATCGACGAGGCCCGTGCGCAGCGTGCGCAGCGCGTTCCACGGCTCCCACCGGTTGATGCTGACGCCGATCGCGCGAACGAGCCCCTCGCGCTTGAGGTCGTCCATTACGCGCTGCCAGCTTTCATCGGCCCAGTCGTCTTCCCAGACGTGGAACTGCATGAGGTCGACGTGCGGCCGGTCGAGATTGGCGAGACTCTTCTCCGTGTACTCGCGGATGTAGTCCGGTGGGAACACCTCGTCGATGGACGAGCCGCGGCGAGATGGCCACTGCCGGTTCTTTGGCGGGATCTTCGTGGCCGCATACAGCGTCTTCTCCGGATTGGCAGCGATGAGCCGGCCGAGCAGACGCTCGCTGTGCCCGTCGCCGTAGGCCCACGCCGTGTCGAAGAAGTTGCAGCCCAGGTCCACCGACTGCTGCAGCGCGTCGAGCGACTGGTCGTCGTCCGATCCGCTCCAGCCGGCCATCCCCCACATCCCGTAGCCGATCTCCCCGACCTGCCATCCTGTGCGGCCGAACCTGCGCTGCTGCATCGCGTCGTCCTCCTCGGAACGTTCTGGTGCCTGCTGTGAGACTGCAAAGATCGCCTGCCGACACGCGCGCGGGGAGTCCGAGGCTGCGGAACTCATCCTCCGCTTCCGGCGTTGAGACGCGGCGCCGTGCACCGTGCGGCGGCGCGGGCTAACTTTCCCGACAACGCACCGCCCTCGAGGAGCTCGGCGATGAAGGCCATTCTGCTGATCGACCACGGCTCGCGCCGCGACGCGGCCAACGAGATGATGGACTGCATGGCGAACCTGGTCCAGGCGATGGCCGGCCCCGAGGTCGCCGTGCGCTACGCTCACATGGAGCTGGCCGAGCCGTCTATTGCGGCTGGCGTCCACGCCTGCGTGGACGCGGGGGCGACGGAGCTGATCGTCTTCCCGTACATGCTCTCGCCCGGCCGGCACTCCACGGACGACATCCCGCGCATGGTCGCCGATGCCGCCGCAGCCCATCCCCAGCTGATCGTTCGGGTGACCAGCGCGTTCGGCGTGCACGAAAAGCTGGCCGAGCTCATACTCGGCCGCGCCGGACTGCCGGTGAGGCAGGCGCTCTCGGAGCAGGAGGCCACGCAGTGTTGGCACTCCTCGCGGTCCGGCACGGCGTGCGGCGACGCATGCCGCTGTCATCCCGTGGTCAGTTCCGCGGCCACCTCGAGCACGGAAGCCGTCACGCGCTGACGAGCGCACTCCTCTCTCCCGCCGCACATGTCGACCGACGCTGTTTCCGATCCTCGCCCGGCCCTCACGCGTCTGTCGGAAGACGAGCTGGCGTTTCGGGATGCCGTCGCCGCGTTCACGAACGAGGAGGTGCGGCCGCGCGTGAACGAAATGGAACGGGCGGGCAGGATCGATCCGGCGCTCGTCAAGCACTACTTCGAGATGGGGCTCATGGGCATCGAGGTGCCCGAGCAGTACGGGGGCGCCGCCGGATCGCTGATGATGGTGACGCTCGCCGTGGAAGAGGTGAGCAAGGTGGACGCAGCGGCGGCGATCATGCTCGACGTACAGAACACGCTCGTCAACTATCCCATCGCGAGATACGGCAGCGACGCGCAGAAGTCCAAGTATCTCACGCGGCTCACCACAGACACGCTCGGTGCCTACGCGCTGAGCGAGCCGTCGTCGGGCTCCGACGCCTTCGGCATGGCGACGCGTGCCGAGCGGCGCGGCGGCTCGTGGGTGCTGACCGGACGCAAGATGTGGATCACGAACGGCGCTGAGGCGGGCCTGTTCCTGGTGTTCGCCAACACCGATCCGGCGGGCGGCTACAAGGGGATCACCGCGTTCATCGTCGAGCGCGACTTCGCGGGCTTCTCCGTGGGCAGGAAGGAGGACAAGCTCGGCATTCGCGCGTCGAGCACCACGGAGCTGATCCTCGATGGCGTGGAGGTGCCGGAGGAGAACGTGCTCGGGCCGGTGGGTCAGGGCTACAAGATCGCGATCGAGACGCTGAACGAGGGTCGGATCGGGATCGGCGCGCAGATGATCGGCGTGGCGCAGGGCGCGCTCGCCGCGGCGACCTCGTACGTGAAAGAGCGCCAGCAGTTCGGCAAGTCGCTGTCAGAGTTCCAGGGAATCCAGTTCCAGCTCGCGCAGGCGCGCACGGAGACCGAGGCGGCGCGGCTGATGGTCTACAACGCGGCGCGACTCAAAGACGCCGGCGGCGACATCGCGATGGAAGGCGCGATGGCGAAGCTCTTCTCCAGCCAGGTCGCCGAGCGCGTGACGTCGATCTCGCTCGAGCTGTTCGGCGGCTACGGGTACACGACCGATTATCCGGCGGAGAAGTTCTACCGCGACGCGAAGATCGGCGCGATCTACGAGGGGACGTCGAACATGCAGTTGCAGACGATCGCGAAAGCGATGCTTCGTTGATGAACTGCAACGGCTGTAGCGAGTACTCGGTAGCCGGGTACCCGGATTGGCATACTACCTCCCCGAATTGAAACGGAGCGCTGTCCGCGGCCAACGCCTCTGATCCGACGTCAACGCGGCGACGTGATCGGCGAACGCCATTGTCTACGTCCAACTACCTGTACCGAATACCCAGTCCAGCTGGTCAATCCCAGCCCCCAATTCGGGTGGCCAGTATGCCAATCTGGGTACCCTGCTACCGAGTACCCGCTGCGGGTTTTGCAGTCGAGGACGATTCCAACCCTCCTGCCCTTCGGACTGTCTCAGTTCGCGATGGTACGCCCTCCGATCGCCCACCAGGAGCCCCGCCCATGCGTCCGAATCTCCTCCGATCCCTCGCCACTCTCGCCCTACTGTCGATCGCGAGCGGGCTGAACGCTCAATCGAATCGCGCCGAGGACGACGCGGAGTGGCTGGACCGCTGCCGCGAGAATGGGCGGAACAACGACGATCGCGGCCGCGCGTGCGAGGTGCGCAGCGTGCCGGTGAAGCTGAGCGGACGCTCGATCGCCATCGACGGCCGACAGAACGGGGGAATCCGCGTGGCGGGGTGGGATGGCGATCAGGTGAAGGTGACGGCGCATCTCCAGGCCGAGGGTCGCACGGACGCTGCGGCGAAGGCGCTGCTCTCCAGCGTGCGAATCGAAACCGATGGCCGGCGCGTGAGCGCGGATGGACCGTCGATGGACGGCTACGACCGCCAGAGCTGGTCGGTGAGCTACGTCGTGTTCGTGCCGCGCCGCTTCGACCTCGAGCTCGAGGCACACAACGGTGGACTCAGCGTCGCCGACGTGACCGGCAAGCTCGAGCTGGGGACGACGAACGGTTCCGTGCAGCTCGAGAACGTGGGCGGCGATGTGCACGCCCGCACCCAGAACGGTTCGCTCAACGTGCGCCTCGCCGGCCGCCGCTGGGACGGCGCCGGCCTGAACGCCGAGACGCAGAATGGCTCGGTGCGCCTCGCGGTGCCGGAGGACTACGCGGCCAATCTCGAGACGGGAACGGTGAACGGCCGCGTCAACACCGACATCCCGATCACCGTGAAGGGCAACATCTCGCGCCGGATGAGCTTCCCGATCGGCGGTGGTGGGCCGACGATCCGCGCCATCACGACGAACGGCTCCGTGACGATCGCACGGCGCTGAGCAATTGCCAGACGAGGGCCGAGGCACTTCGCCGCAGCGCACACAAGGCCTTACGGCTGGCTGAGAACGATGCCTGCTAGCGAGCAGTGGCGTCCCCACCAGAGTCGTATCCGGCCGATTCCGCGTCATCCGTCTGAGACCCGCGGTCCCGCTGTTCGGCTGCCACGCGATCCGAACCAGCTCGCCATGCAGCGCTTCCGAAGATCCGTGAAGTACTGCCGATTCAATTCGGCCGCCAAGTCCCGCTTCGCGTCTTGATCTCCATCAGGCCGTTGCCCGCTTTGGGATCAGAAGAGTGCTTCTCCCCGTCGCGCACCCACATAGTCGCGCTCATTTGCTCGCTTTTCGATAGCGCGTCGACGTCCGCACGTGTCGCAGGACTGCCGTCGATCGTGATGGCGTAGTCCATCAGTTGCTTCCGCGAAACAGGTACGAGCGTACCCGAGTTCGGGCGAGCGTCGCGTCCTGCCCCTGCGGTGGTGGGGCCCGCGTACACCACTCTGTCGATCGGAATTGAATACGAGGAGAGCGCTGGCTCGCGGGCGGGCACCAGATCGATGCGATAGGAGTCACCCGCCGAGAGACTTGGCTGGGCAATCTGGCTCAAGAGACGGGAAGCACTCGCGGTTCCACGTGCCGGATTCACGACCATTGTGTCCGTCCGCCTGACCGACGTCGGTCCGGGAACGCGCTGCTTGGGAAAGATCGGCGTCTTCCCCGTCCTCACCACGATGAGACCGTTCGGATACTGCCGATCGGCCGCGGCACCAGTCGGCTTCCGCACATCGACCGAGCGAATGTACTCTGGGCGGAGCGCAGCGAACGCTTCCGGGCTCACGAGGACACCATCGATCATGAACGCCGGCTGAGCGCCGGAGGTATTGATCGGTGTGCGAATCTTGACCTGCAGGCTGGTGTCCATACCGGCCTTCTGCGCCAGCCGGGCGGACTCCGCTCCCGCACTGTCCGCAACCTTCATCCTCTCCTTCGACGTCACGAACACGGTATCACGTCCGCCCTTCACGATCTCGATGCTTCCGATCTGCTCTCCACTGATCGCGAGCACCTCCTCACGCGTCTTCTTCACTCCATCGAGAAAGAAGTCGGCGTTCCCGAGTCTACCGAACGCGCCCGAGCTCGCGCCCGCCTTCTCCGCCGACGCCACGTCCATTGACGAGATCTCGGCCGCCGTCGGGATCTTCGCCTCACACGCCACAAGCACCAGCAGTCCGGCCACCGCGCTCAACGCTCCGCCGCGCACAAATGAAAATCGAGATCTGGACGTTCGCATCGCCAATAGTCTCCGTTCGAGGTGAGAAGGTCGGTCGGCCAAGGCAAGCGTGCCGACTCGGATTCCAGCGCCCTGCGCCGCCATGTCGATGAGGAGCGCGCCGTACGAGCGCGGCGCGGCACCACGACGCAACACGCGCGCGTCGCAGTCCAGCTCGATGGCGAGGCGCAGCTGCGTCAGGATGTACCAGACCGCGGGGTGCCACGGCAGCACGATGACGACGACACACGCGAGGCCGAGCAGCACGTTGTCGCGGGCGCGCAGGTGCTCGTGCTCGTGGGCGATGATGAGGCGCTGCTCCTCGACGCTGCGCTCGAGCAGCGACCGCGGCACGACGATCTCGGCGCGCAAAACCCCGATCACCGCGGGGCCGGCCGTCGGAGCGACACGCACCTCGACGCCGTGGATGCGTTCGCGCGGCCAATGCCGGCGCGCTCGCGCGATCCGAAGGTTCACGACCAGGTAGATCACGAGCAGCATTCCACTCGCGAGCGACCATCCGATCACCACGAGGCGTGCGACCGGCCCCGGAATGCCGCCGCTCATCGTGGCGATCGCACCGACCAGCGCCGACTCCAACGGAATCCGAATGGCCCGGATCAATGCGCCCACGCTCGGCTGAATCGGTTCCGCGGCCTGCGCGGTGGACGCTGCCGGCATCGCGCTCGACGCATTCACGACGTCGAGCTCCTGCACGCGAGGCGCGAACAGTCCGAGCGCGAGGATTGCCGCGAGGGTGGCTGCCCACACCCATCGAGTCGACCGGCCAGCCAGGCTCAGTGCCGTGGCGATCGCGCGAGCGGCAAGCGCGAGCAGCGTCCCGGCCACGAACAGATAGACGATCCACGCGGCCGTCATGGCTCGTCCTTGAGACGGTCGGCGAGCAGCCGGCGCATCCGCTCCAACTCCTCGCGCGACAGCTTCCGGTCGGCCACGAACTGCGCGAACATCCGCTCCGTCGACCCGTGGAAGATCGCGTCCTTGATCCGCGCCATCGCGCTCCCTCCGGCTCGCTCGGCGCCGATGGTCGGGAAGTAGCGGTATGCCCTGCCCTCGGGCTCGTGGCGCACGAAGCCCTTCTCCTCGAGGGTCTGCAGCGCCGAGAGCACCGAGGTATAGGCGAGGTCCTCTTCGATCGCGGCCCGAACGTCGGCCACCGTGGCCGAACCCAGGCGCCACAGGATGCTCATCACCTCGAGCTCGCGCGGCGGGAAGTAGATGTCGTTCATGATCCTCCGGGGTAGTATCTACTGGTTCTTCCGTAGCATATTACCGGCGAATGAGATTGTCAACTGCTTTTTCCGTAGCAGGCCGGATCGTTCTATCCGATGTGTCCGCGAAGGGACATGCTTCACGTGGGGTAACAGCTCCTTGGCGCGCCTACCGGCGCGTCGCCCACTCTCACGTGCGAGACCGATCCCGATGACCCTCTGGCCACGGACGCTCGTCGGCGTCCTGCTCGTCTCTGCCTCACCGCTCGCTGCGCAGCGCGGCACACCGATCCCCGCGCCCGCTCCGGCGTCCACCACGATTCACTACGACGACAGCGGCGTCGGCGACACGTCGATCTTCGCTCCACTCACGCTGCGCGCGCCGAACGAGTTCCGCGCCGCGTCCGGCGCGCCCGGCCCCAAGTACTGGCAGAACCGCGCCGACTACGACATCAAGGCGACGCTCGACACGACGAGCAAGACGCTTCACGGCTCGCTGCGCCTTCGCTACACGAACAACTCGCCCGACACGCTGCGCTACATCTGGTTGCAGCTGGAGCAGAATGCGTTCAGGGACAAATCACTCAACTCGTTCATCTTCCCGCAGGACTCGCGCTTCGGTGCGCGCGGCTTCGAGGGCGGCGACGTCATCGAGCGCTTCGATCAGCTCCTCGGCACCGGCGGACGGCGCGTCGCCGTCAAGCGTCGTCCCAACGAGACGACGATGAAGATCGATCTCGCCGAGCCGCTCGCACCGGGCCGCGCGGCGACGTTCGACGTGGCGTGGCGCTTCCTCATCCCCGAGCACGGCGCAGACCGGATGGGTCGCGAGGGATCGCTGTACGAGCTCGCGCAGTGGTATCCGCGGGTCAACGTCTACGACGACGTGCGGGGCTGGAACACGGAGCCCTACCTCGGCCAGGGCGAGTTCTACCTCGAGTACGGCGACTTCACGATCGACATCACCGTACCTGCCGGCTACATCGTTGCCAGCACTGGATCATTGGTGAATCCAACAGCCGTACTCACGCCCGCGCAGATCAGCCGGCTCGCGCAGGCGATCAAGTCGCCGACGACGGTGCACATCGTCACGCTCGACGAGATCAAATCCGGCGCCGCTCGTCCGAAGACGAGCAGCCCGACGCTCACGTGGAAGTTCGTCGCGAAGAACGTGCGCGACGTCGCCTTCGCGACGTCTCCGGAGTACATCTGGGACGCGAGCGGATGGAACGGCGTCCTCGCGCAGGCGTTCTACCGGCCGAGCGCGGTGGACCCGTGGAAGGACGCGGCGGATCAGACGCGGATGTCGCTCGAGGAGTATTCCACGCGATGGTTCAAGTATCCATGGCCGCAGATGAGCGCCGTCGAGGGACCGATCAGCGGAATGGAGTATCCCATGCTCGTGATGGAAGCGAAGAGCGAGGACAAGTACGACCTGTTCAACGTCGTGACCCACGAGATCGGCCACAACTGGTTCCCGATGCTCGTCGGCTCCAACGAGCGCGTGTACATGTGGCAGGACGAAGGGTTCAACACCTTCATCAACACGTTCAGCGAGGGCCGCCGCTATCCGGAGAGGGGCGACCAGCTGACGCGCGCGCGCGAGGAGCGTCAGCTCATCGAGGCCGCGATGAAGGCGGATCGCGACCGGCCGATAGACGTGGGTCCCGACCGGATCGATCCGCGGCTGCTCGGTCTCAACGCGTACGTGAAGCCGAGTGTGGGACTGCAGCTGCTGCGTCACGAGATCCTCGGCCCCGAGGCGTTCGACGACGCGTTTCGCACGTACATCCAGCGCTGGGCGTACAAGCATCCCACCCCGGAGGATTTCTATCGCACGATGGAGGACGCCGGCGGCCGGCGACTCGACTGGTTCTGGCGCGAGTGGTTCAAGGAGAACCCGCGCTTCGATCAGGCCATCGACACCGTCGCCACGCAGCAGGAGGGCGACGTCCAGCACGTCATCGTCGCGTATGGCAATCGTGCGCGCGGCGTGCTCCCGATCCACGCGCGGTTCATGTTCAGCGACGGCACCCTGGAGAGCTACGACTATCCAGCGGAGGTATGGAGCACGAACACGACGCGCTATCTCCGCCGCTACGACTTTCGGGGCAAGACGCTGAGCCGGATCGAGCTCGACTCCGACGCCAGGCTGATCGACGTGGACCGGACGAACAACGTGTGGGGCACCGTCGCCCCCTCTGGTCCTCGCCCATAGTCCTCGGCGGCATTGAGAGTGAGAAAGGGCGACCGCGAGAGGGGTCGCCCTTTCCTGCACCAGCATGCTCGGCAACGTTTTTGCGCCGGCTGCGCGCGGATGCAACCGTCGTGTTGAGCAGCCGAGCGCAGTGACGGGCACGCCTTCGCCGAGGTCGTGCACTCGGAGGTCCTGTTTACCAGCCCCTTGCCGAGGGAGCGCCATCCGGAACCGTATGCGAAGCCGTGTCCGATCGCGAAGAAGGGTTCGACATCAGCACGTCCGCCTCGCGTCGTCGTCGCGGTATCGACGCCACGGAGTCGCGCTGAGGCGGATGCGATGACTGACGAGCGTCGGTTCGACCAGTTGCTGGCGGAGTTCGAGCGAGTCGGGGTAGATCTCGATGGCTTTCCCGCCGGACTCACGATCCGTCGCGAGGAAGCCATGAGAATTCTCAGCGACCTTTCCGACGGCGCCGGCCCGGCAGCCTTCCTTCGACGGGTGCGCTACGAGCAGCAGGCGGTCGCTTCCGAGCAGGACGACGACCGGCTCTCGGCGACGGGAGACTGACTCCAGCAGGCGCCCGCGGCGGATGACGCCAGCGCGCCGCTACCCCTGTGATGCGCGAGACGCGTGCAGGTCGAGTTCCAGCACCAGGTCTTCGCCGAAATAGTGCGCGAGCTCGCCGCGCGCCATCTCGTACGCCGTCGGTCCCGCGCCGGCGCAGACCAGCGAGCCCTCATGCAGCTCCTCCGAGCAGAGCAGCGCACCGTCGCCGAAGGTGACCGGGAACAGCGTGCTCACCATCGGCTTGATCGCGTGGTAGTCCTCGTTCGCCGATAGGGCGAAGGCGTGCAGCAGACAGCCGCGGCGGTCGCGCTGCAAGAAGACACATGCCCCGTCGACGACCGCGGTGCGCGTCGCGCCGCCGCCGGGGAAGTCGACGTCGAGCGTCACGCGTGTGTCGAACCAACCGGTGCGCGGCACGGCGAGAAGAGGCTCGAGCTCGTCCGCGCGAGCGAGGATCCGGTCCCTCTCCTGGAGGGAGACGTCGACCCCGTGGTAGCAGCAGGCGTCACCGCAGAAGGTGCACTGGAGGCAGTGGCCGAAGTAGCGGCGCGTGAACACGGCGGCGTCCACCTGGTGGACCGCTGGGGCACCGTCGCGCGCGACGAAGGTGCGCGAGAGCGCGATGAAGCTCAGGCGGCGCTCGGATCCTCGGCGCCGTCGTCGCCCGAGGAGCTCGTGGAGGGCGGGTCGGCCGAACCATTGCCGTTTCGTCCCGGCGGAGAGCCGCGCCGACGTCCGCGGCCGCGCTTCTTCGGGCCGGGTGGACGAGGAGTGGAGTGGCCCGCCTCGATGCTCGGGCCGCGTCGCACCACAGACTGCCGGCAAGCCTCGAGCACCGCCTCGAGGGCCTCGATGCCGTCATCCGTCGCTTCGAGGAAGAGATCGTGAACGACGGACTCCGCTTTCTCGAGCTGCTTGACGAGCGCGAGCGCCATCGCTCGGCTCGGCATGGTACCGCACAGCTTGGCGTCGATGCGGTTGCCCGCGGGACGACGCAGCACCGTGACCGCTCCCTGCTTCCCGGGCTGAAGGAAGTACGGGGACGTGATCGCGGGCCGCTTCTTGGGCGGTCGGCGCTTCTTCTTCTCGGTCATCCAGCGAGCGTCGTCATGTGCACCTGTGAAACGTATGCCAGGCGCCAACGACGCGGGAGGTCCCATTGCCGGGCTCTCGCGCGTACGAGGTCTAGCCGAATAGCTTGCGAGCAAGGCATGCCTTCCACCCGATCCGACACCGTACGATGACCGCACCCTCGATGACCCCGGACCAGGACCTTCGCTATCCCGTGGGCCGGCCCGACCGGACGCCGACGCTCGCCGACGGCGAGCGAGCACAGCGCATCGACCTCATCGCCGGTGCCCCTGCACAGTTGCGGCTCGCCGTCGCCGGCCTGACGGACCAGCAACTCGACACTCCGTACCGGCCGGATGGGTGGACGGTTCGCCAGGTCGTGCATCACGTTGCCGACAGCCACATGAACGCCTCGATGCGCTTCCGGCTCGGGCTCACGGAGGTGAATCCCACGATCAAGCCGTACGACGAGGCGGCGTGGGCGGAGCTGCCCGACGGGCGCCTCCTTCCGATCGAGATCTCGCTCCGGCTGCTGGAATCGCTGCATGAGCGGCTCGTGCATCTGCTGCGCTCGACGCCACCCTCTTCGTTCGCGCGGACGATCATGCATCCGGAGAACGGCCCGATGACGCTCGACTCGTTGTTGGGGATATACTCCTGGCACGGGCGGCACCACACGGCGCACATCACCGGACTTCGCGCGCGGCAAGGTTGGGGTTGATGGAGAGGGCCGGACGGGGCGTGAGCGCGTTCGCGCTCCTTCGCGTGGTCGCCGCACTCGGCGCGCCGGCGCTGACGTGGGGCTGCGGGCGCGACCCGGCTCCCGATGCCGATTCGGCCACAACGGCGGGCGCGCCGGCGGCGGTTGCGGCTGGTGGAGCGCCGGCGGCTGGCTGTCCCCGCACCGGACACTGGACGATCTGTTCGGTGCGCGACAGGATCGAGCGGGCCGGTCTCGCACCGTTCGACAGTGTCGTCGAGCGCGGGCTGCCCGCTCTCGGGCCGACGCCGACCGTGTATCGCGTGAACAAGGCGGCGCTGGCGGCCTATGTCTTCCCCGACTCGCTGGCGCGGGTCCGAGGAGCGCGGCTGCTCGACTCCACGAAGTTCGTGTCGTCCACGCTGCCATTGACCGTCCTGACCGAGGCGACGGTGATCGAGAACGACAACCTGCTCGCGCTGCTGTTCAGCAAGAACGACCATCAGCGTGAGCGTGTGGCGGACGCGCTCACCGCCGGACCGCCGCAGCGGTGATGGGCGGCGCGCGCCGTGCAGGCCTCGCGACGATCGTCGCGCTCGGACTGGCGTGTCAGGTGAGCGAGGACCAAGAGGTTCAGCTCGGGCGGCAGAACGCCGAGCAGGCGAACGCACATCTGCGACTGGTGCGCGATCCGGTGGTCGCGGGCTATGTGCAGCAGCTCGGACTGGACATCGCGCGCAGGACCTCGCGCGCCGATCTCGATTGGCAGTTCTTCGTCGTGGACAGCAAGGAGGTGAACGCCTTCGCGCTGCCGGGTGGGTTCATCTACGTGAATCGGGGGTTGATCGACCGCGCGCAGCAGCTCGACGAGCTCGCGGGGGCGCTCGGGCACGAGATCGGCCACGTCGTGCGGCGGCACTCGGTGCAGCAGCTGGAGAAGCAGACGGGCGCCAACGTGGCGGTGGGGCTGGGCTGCACGCTCACGCGCTTGTGCAACAGCGACGTCGCGCGCGCGGCGATCCAGGTCGGCGGTGCCGCACTGTTCGCCCGTTACAGCCGGAAGGACGAAGCGGAGGCGGACTCGGAGGCGGTAGTGAACGTGATCCGCGTGGGACTCGATCCGCACGGCATCCCCGTCCTGTTCAGGCGCCTGCTCGAGGAGCGGCGCACGTCGCCGCTGCGCATCGAGGTGTTCTTCGCGTCGCACCCGCTGGAGGAGGACCGGATCCGGGCCACCGAGCGCGAGATCGCGGCGCTGGATCCGGCGCGGCTCGAGGGGTTGAAGCGTGACGATGCGAGCTACCAGGCGTTCCGTGCGGCCATCGCGGCGCTGCCGCCATCGCCGGAACCGCCCTCGTCGGAGCAGATCTCGCCGGGGCAGTTGCGGGAGGGAGGGCCGTAATACGACTAATTCTTGGCCGCAGCTCTCGCGAACGCCCGGTTGGGTGCGGCGTCCCAACGGCACGGGAACGGATTTCAACGGATCTGAACGGAACCGGCCGGATACGGCTCCATCAGGAGGCCACTACCGCTACGCAGTCGTCTCGTTCAGCCAGCCCTGCGAATGTTTTTTGAGCTGCGGCGCACAGTCTCGGCCCCGCGACCCCAAATCAGTTGGCTGTAGTCATTTCATTTGATCCGTTGAATCCGTTGCATCCGCGTCATCCGTTCCCGTGCCGTTGGGACGCCACGTGAAGCGTCCTCGGTCGAAGCCACCCCAGTCGCTACCGCGTGCTCGCGATCGGTGCTGCCGTGCGCGTGACGGGCGGCGCGGTGACGCCCCCGGAGACGATGAACGCCATCACGTCGGCGCTGTCGGCGTCGAGCGGGGCGACGTCGCGCGTGGGGAAGATCAGCAGTGAGCCGGCGAAGTTGTACGACTGCGGGAGGTACACGGTGACGTGCTCCTCGATGCCCATCGACACGAGCGACTCCTGCGTCACGAATCCGATCGCGCGCGCGGAGCCGCCGGGAAATGGGGTGACGACGACCGGCTTGTCGAAGCGGCGCTTCTCTCCCACGAACGCGTTGAGCAGATCGCGCGTGGAGGAATAGAGGAGCCGCACGAAGGGCAGTCGCTCGAGCATCGACTCGAGCATGGCCAACAGCCGCCGCGTCAAGAAGCTCGACGCCAGGAATCCGAACAGCGTGATGAGCACCACCGTGGCCGCGAACCCGACACCCGGCACCGGGATGCCGAGCCAGCTGTCGATCGTGGTGAATACTCGGGCGCAGACGTAGAGGGTGAACGCGAGGGGCGCGAGCAGCACCACGCCCTTGAAGAAGTAGTTCAGCAGTCGTGCCATCAGGGTGCCTTTGGAATGCGCGCGACGAAGGTGGAGCCGACGCCGGGAGTGCTGGTCGCCGTCAGCTCCCCGCCCATCGCGCGCATCAGATCTCGGCTGATCGCGAGCCCGAGCCCGACTCCCTGCTGGCTCGCGTGGGTGAGATGACGATCGAGTTGGACGAACGGCTCGAACACGCGGTCGATCTGTGCCGGTTCGATCCCGCGCCCGGTGTCGCGAACGGAGAGTCGCACCCACGCGTCGTCGGACAGGCAGGTCAGCTCGATCTCTCCGCCGGAGCTCGTGAACTTGATCGCGTTGGTGAGCAAGTTGAGCAGCACTTGCTGCAACTTCTCCATGTCGGCGCGGAGGCGGACGCGATCGTCGCAGCTGCTCTGCCGGTACGCCAGACCCTTCGACGCCAGCTGCGGCGAGATCATTCCCTCCAGCACTGAGAGCAGCTCCGCGAGCGGCACATCGGTGGGGTGCAGCTCGATCTGGCCCGCCTCGAGCCGCGCAAAGTTGAGGATGTCGTTCACGAGCGAGAGCAGCAGCCGCTGACTGCGCTGGATGCGCGAGAGATCTTCGATCATCGTCGACGTCACGGGGCCCCGCACCCCCATGGCGAGCAACTCGCTGTAGCCCAGCGCCGCGTTGATCGGCGTGCGGAGCTCATGGCTCATCGTGGCGAGAAAGTCCGCCTTGGCACGGTTCGCCGACTCCGCCTCGGCGCGCGCCAGCTGCGCCGCCTGGAGCGCAGTGTCGCGGTCCGCCTCCGCGCGCTTGGCATCGTCGATGTCGGTGCAGGTGCCGAACCACCGAACGATAATTCCGTGTTCGTCACGCAGCGGCAGGGCGCGGCCGATGAACCAGCGATACTGCCCGGTGGACGCTTGGCGGAATCGGTACTCGACGGAGTATGGCTCACCCGACTGCAATGCGTGCGCCCAGACCGCCAGCGTGCGATCGTAGTCGTCGGGATGGAGGAAGTTCTTCCAGTTCCATCCCTGCGAGCCCTCGCGCAGCATGCCGGTGTACTCGTACCAACGGCTGTTGTAGTAGTCGTGGTAGCCTTCGGCCGTCGTCGACCAGACGAGCTGCGGCATCGTCTCCGCGAGAATGCTGAACTGGAGCTCGGCGCGCCGTCGAGCCGTGACGTTCTGGAAGTACACGGCGATCCCGCCGGCGATCGCGGGATAGGCACTGACCTCGAACCAGCTGTCGAGCGGAACGAAATACTCCTCGAACCGCTCCGCGGTGCGCGTACTCAGGACGCGGTGGTACACGCGGTCGAAGGTGCTGCCGATCACCTCGGGGAACTCCACCCAGATACTCTTTCCCACGAGCTCTTCGCGACTGCGCTGGAGGAGACCCTCGGCGCGCGCGTTCAGGTAGGTGAAGCACCACCGTTCGTCGAGCGCGAAGAAGGCGTCGCCGATGCTCTCGAGGATGTCGGTGATCTCGCGCCGCGCCGATTCGGCTTCCTCGGAGCGCTGCATCAGCTCTCCAGTCGTGAAGCGCAGCTCGTCGTTCGCGCGCGCCGTCGCCTGCGTCATCGCCTCGAGCTCCGCGGTCTGCGCTCCGAGCTCCGCCGCCTGCTCCTCGAGCTCCATCTGCGTCTCGCGCACGATCTGGTGCAGCCGCGCATTCTCGATCGCGATGCCGGCCCTGCGGCCGAGCTCCGCGGCGAGCTGACGATCCTCGTCCGTCGGCGGCGAACGCTGCGCGTCGGTGGCAAAGCTGATCGCGCCGATCGGTCCGTCGCGCCCCATGAGCGGTGCGATCATGAACCGTCCGAGCGTCAGCGCACGGAGAATGCTCGCGTGCTCCGCGTCCTGGGCGCTTGCATCGATCAGCGCATCCGTGACCTCGCCGTGCACCACGCTCGCGCGGCGCATCGCCGCGTACGCGCCCAGCTCGGAGCGTGGATCCTCGGGGTACCGCTCGGCGAGATCGCGCACGAGCGGCACCTTGTCCGGATCGTGATGATGCACGGCCACGCGGTGCAACCTGCCATCCTCGTGCACCAGGTCGACGGCGCACCAGCCGGCGATGCGCGGGACGGAGAGGGTGGCGACCTGGCGCAGCGTCTGCTCGTAGTCGAGTGACGTGGTGGCGAGCGCGACCCCGACCTCGGCGAGGAAGTGCCAGCGCTCCGCCGCCGCTTCGGCCGCGACGCGCGCGCCCACCTCTCGTTCGACGAGCATCCGCTCGCTGATGTCCACCTCGGCGCTCACGCCGAGGGTGGTCGCCGGAGCGGGAGATGACGCGGTCGATTCCGTCCGCTCGCTCATCGGGTCACCGCTCTGCGCGCGCGCTCATCGCGTCGTGAACGGCACGCTCAACTGCTTCGTTCCCCACGTCAGGGAGAGGACGGCGCCCGTGGCCTCGGGCAGAAGGGCGATCGTGAAGCGCTCCACCGGTGCGCCGACGCTCGCCTGGCGCAGCGGCACGCGCACGAGGTCGCGCCTGGAATCGTACACGGTGCCCCACTGCCCGAACTGCTTGTTGATGACGAGCCGATAGCCCGTCGGCGTGACGTCGGTCCACAACGTGTAGGTGCCGGCTGGAACCGCCGCGCCGCCCACGACGAGATCGACGTCGGAGCGCAGCTGCGTGGCCGCGTTCGCGCCGGTGCGCCAGAGCGTGTCGCCGAGCACGCCATTGACCCACACGTCTCGGCCGCGCAGCGCGGGCCGCCCGTAGTCGATCCACACGTGCGCAGTGCCGACCGTGGCGGTCACCGTGTCGCGAGTAGATGGCGTCCCGACGGGGGCGGACACCGTCTCGCGCAGCGCCCACTCCTTGGCGAGCCCTGGGACATCCGCGTCGCCGACGCGATCGACGCGCACTTTGAGCGTGGTCCTGCTCCCGTCGAGCCCGAGCACTCCGCCGCGCGCGTCGTGCCGCGCAAACAGGGGATGGCCGAAGAAGTCGATCCGCACCGAGTCCGAGCCGACGCGCTTCATCGCGAGCGCGGTGGCGCTGCGAACGTTGAGGCTCATGGGCACGAGCGCGAACTGGATGCTGTCGCGTCCGGCGGCGAGCAACCGCGTGAACGCGAGCTCGAAGAGTCCGTAGGAGCCCGATGCGTAGGGAACAATCTCTCCGCGCGCCGCGATCGACCGTACCGTATCGCCGGCGCTGCGGTGTCCGACGAGAGAGACGGAGTCTCGGCCGTAGCGCACGGCGAGCGACTGCAGCTCACCCGGGATGGGCGTGCCATCGCCGTTCCGCACGGAGAAGTCGGCGCGGGTCGGCGCGCCGCTGGCCGAGAGGTCCACCGAGTAGCGCGCGACTCGCGTCCTCGGCACGCGCGACACGAGCACGCCCTCCATGTGCGTCGCCGTACGCGTGTACTGCTCGATCGACATCGTGTCCGCGCCGAGTCTGGTCAACAGCGTCGTCGACGCCAGCGGTGCGGGCGCCGGCAGCGAGGTGGAGCCCGACGAGCATGCGGCGAGGAGAGGCAGCGCGGCAAGCGCAGCGAGGGCGGCACGGCGAGGCTGTGCGGCGAACATTGAAGTCTCCTCTGGAGTGCGATTCGTCGACAGCGTATGGTAGCGCGGATCACGGTCCGCCGCAGCACTCAATCGGTTCACCGATTGTCCGACGACGCCTCGGTTCCGCTCCGGGTGACGTGGGGCGCTCAGCGCGATGTGCCTTGAGCATCCGCGCCGGTTCGCGTTCCTTTCCCGCATGCCTTCCTCTATTCATCGCCCCGCGATCACCCACCTGAAGCGGGTCGACCCCGTGCTTGGAGAGATCATCGCTCGTGTCGGGCCCTGCCGGTTGGAAGCGCGTCGCGCCGGAACGCACTACGATGCGCTCGTGCGCTCGATCGTGTTCCAACAGCTCTCCGGGAAGGCCGCGGGCACGATCCTTCGCCGCTTCTGCGAGCTCTATCCTGGCAAGCGACCGCGCGCCGAGCACGTGCTCGCCACCCAGGAATCGGCGATGCGCGCTGCGGGTCTATCCCGTCAGAAGATCGGCTACCTGCGCGACCTCTCCGCGAGAGTCGCCGACCGCACTCTGCCGTTGGCGCACCTCGGGCGCCTGCCCGACGACGAGATCATCGAGCACCTGGTACAGGTGAAGGGGATCGGCCGCTGGACGGTGCAGATGTTCCTCATCTTCCGCCTCGGCAGACCCGACGTGCTCCCCGAGCTCGATCTCGGCGTCCAGAACGCGATCAAGCGCGCGTACGGCCTCGAGTCGCGGCCCACGCCGAAGGACGTGCTGCTCATCGGCGAGCGGTGGCGGCCGCACGCGTCGGTGGCGAGCTGGTACCTGTGGCGTTCGCTGGAGAACGGGGACGGGCAGCTGTGACCGCGTAGCGATGATGAAGCGCAACACCGACTACCAGTCGAAACTGAGCGTCGCGTACGCCGTCGCTGACGTCGTCGCCGCGACCCCCTTCTTCGCGCGCGCGACGCTCACCGCGGCCGAGCCGCTCCGCCCCTCGCTCATCGCCGTCACCGTCGCGCTTCCAGCGCCCACGCCGGTCACGAGCCCGTTCGGCGCGACGGACGCGATCGTCGGGTTGCTCGTCGTCCAGGTGACGACGCGGCCGCTCAGTGCGGACCCGGTCGCGTCGCGCACGCTGGCGCTCAGCGCGACACTGCCGCCAATAGCCACGCTCGCGGAGCTCGGCGTCACGACGACGGCCGACACGGCGACCGGGTCCACGATCACCGACGCGCCGCCAACCGCTCCCTCTGCCGTCGCCGTCATCGTCGCCACGCCCGGTGCCGTCGCCGCGACGAGCCCTGCCGCGCTCACGCTTGCGACAGTCGCGTCGCTCGAGCTCCACGTCACGGGACGCTGAAGCACGGTGCCGGTCGCGTCGCGCACCGTGGCCGCGAGCTGTCTCGTGCCTCCGGCCGGAAGTCGCAGGGTCGTCGGCGCGACCACCACGATGGACACGGGCGCTCGGGTGACGCTGATCGGCACGCTCCCCGCGAACGTCGGCGAGACGGCGACATAGGGCGACGCGACGCTGGACGGCGCGTAGCGAGCGGTGAGCGTGACGATCCCTTCAGCGATACCGGTCACCGTCGCCGAAGGGCCGGCAATGGTCAACCTCCGCACGCGGGCAACCGTGGTGTCGCTCGACGTCCAGATGAGCGCTGAATAGTCGATCGGCGGACAGACCGCGAACATCGAAGGACAGCCGCGCACGAAGGCGGTCGCCTGGAACTGGATCGCCCGCGTCACGGGGACGCTTCCGCCGTAGGGCGAGAGCGTGACGTAGCCTTCCAGCAACCTCGGCTCCGGCGGCGGCGCCGGTATCGTGACGGTCGCGCCGCCGCTGCGCCCCTCGCTCGTGGCGACGACGTTCGCGTTGCCCGGCCTCACTGCTGTCACGCCGCCGACGCCGAAGACGGCGACGACCGAGGGGTCGCTCGACGTCCACGTCACGGCGCGCGAGGCGAGGGCGCTGCCGTCGGCGGCGAGTACGGCGATGGCAAGCTGCTGCGAGGCACCGATCGGCAGCGTCATCACGCCGGGCGAGACGAGCACTGCCGCCACAGGGACGAGCGTCGTTGCGCCGCCGCTGCCCAAGTCGCCACCGTCGATCGCGCCTTCACAGCATACGACATCCCATCCCCACCCCTTCTCGCGGAAGCGGGGGACACGGTCCGCTGCGGACCTGGCGCCCGGACGGCGCTCGATCCGCACGCGGAGCGCCTCCCTCACGACCCGCCCGCCCGACTCGGCGTACACGTGCCAGCCGTCCGTGAGCCGCACGGCGAACAGGTCGTACGTGCCGGACGGGAGACCGGTCTCGTCGCCGGCGACTTCGGTCGTCATGACGCCGATCACCTGCCCGCCGGCGAGCGCCGCCTCGGTGAGCGCAGCGCGGTCGGCGGGAACGAGACTGATCCGCTTCCCGGCGAACTGCCCGAGGGCGGCGTTGGCCCGGTCGAGGCGCGCGACGCGGGCACGCTGGGCGATCTCCGCGCCTGCCGGCGGAGCCGCGCGCTGAGCGGCGACGGGCGATGCGGCGATCACGAGGGCGACGAGGCCGGCTGTCGTCTGTGCCATCCTCCGCGCGGCGATCGCCGCGCGGCCGCGACCCGCTCTGACCGCGCCGCTCACTCGTGCACCTTCACCGCGCGCTCGCCGGTCGCGCCGATGAGCGTGAGGTCCACGTCGTGCTCGATCGCCAGCCGGCCGACACTCGCGCCCAACGAGAGACCGACCTCGTTGTCGAAGCGGTAGTGGACGCCGCCGTACAGGCGCGACATCGCGACCTCGTCGGCCATCGCACCGAGTCGTGCGACCTCCGCGGGGAATAGGACGCCGAGCACCGTGGCACCGGCGGCCGAACTGCAGGAGTGGCTCGATGGGTACGACGGGTGGTTGGAGAGCGGGATCGCCGAGACGATCGAGGGATCGGCCTGCGACGGACGGATGAACCAGTACGTGTATTTGGCGTCCCAGCAGGCGACCGTCGCGTCGTGCATCGCCATGTTCACGAGTGCCAGCGCGTGGGTCGCCGCGCGCTCGCGCAGGTCGTATTGGGTGGCGAGCTCGGTCGCGACGACGTTCCAGTAGCCCTGGATGCGGTACGTGCCGCCGGAGAGCGACCACTTCTTCGCGAGCTCCAGCTGTGCCGGCGTGCGAGTCGTCTGCGCGCTCTTCACCTCGGCGAGCGCCTCGAGGAACTGCGGTGAGCCGAAGGCGGGTGGCGGCGCCGGCCGGAACTGGTCGTTCGACGAGAGGAACCAAGCGCGCGTCTGGGCGAGGGTCGGCGTCGCAGGCGGGGCTGCCGGCTTCGCGCTGCTGAACCAGAGGCCCGGGCCGACTGGAACCGTTCCCGTCCACACGGCGTCGGAACCGTCGGTGCGCGCGTAGGCGATCACGAGCGCCGCGGCCTCGCGGCCAACCTTCTCGCCGGCGACGAGGTCGCGCTCGGAGCCGAGTGAGGAGGCCGCGTCGTGGGCATGCTGCGCCTCGAGCCGCGCCTCGAGAGCGCCAGACTCGGTTGAATACAGATAGGTCAGTACAGAAACCGAGGCTGCGGCGACCGCGGCCCGCGACGACGGACAGCGACCCGACGACCGATCCTCAGCGAGGGTGACGGCGGCGTGCTGTGCGAGGCCGACGAGCGCGTAGGGGCGAGCCGAAGGGTCGGTCCTGTACTTGGCGACCAGGTCGCGGGTGAGCGCGTTCCACGACGGGCTCGCGAGTGGGGCATTGGATCCGTGCGCCCTGACGGCGCACGCGAAGTGCTTCGCGCCGACGATCTGAAGCTGACTCGGGTCGAGCCCGACGGGGAGGTCGGAGCAGACGACCGCTGTGAGGACGAGCGCGCCGGCGAGAACGGAAGTGAAGAATCGGTGCATCTGGTTCTCCTGGGACCATCGGTCCCGAACTGGGTGAGGTAGAACTGAGACCATCGCGGAGTGACGCGATGGGGTCGTCTAGCGAAGCCGGGAGATCGCGATTCTCTCGGCGTCGCGGCCGTCGGCGGATGGGAGTGGGGCGGCCGCGACCCCGGTCGCGAAGAGGCGATCGGCTTCGACGCCGGCGGCGACGAGTCGCGACTGGAGTGCGGCGGCGCGACGCATGGAGAGCGCTTGCGCACCGGGTCCGGGCGCGAGGTGCGCTTCGATTGCGAACACCCCGGTCGTCTCGCGGAGCGCGGCGGCAAGGAGGTCGACGTCGGCGACGGAGGCGGGGTCGAGCCTGTCGCTTCCGGCGGCGAAGCGCACCCCCGGAAGCTCGACCCGGCCCCCGGCGAGCCGTTGCGCGAGCTGACGCACGGAGATGAGCGATACCGCACCGGCCCCCTTTCCGGAGGTTTGGGCCTCGGCGCTGCGGACGAGGAGCGCGCCGACGAGGGCGACGAGTGCGAGGGCGAGCGACGGGTGGGGCATGCAACCTCGGAGTGCGACGGCGCGAGCCGTGTGTGGTGAAGCGGTCCGGGGCCCTCGTCGGTTGTGGACAACCGGCCTATCGCCAGCGCGACGATGGGGACGTATGATGAGGTCTTCCGGGATCGTGACGCAGAGTCGCGAGCCTGGCGCAACCGGCCGTCACTCGGGGCGTCAGCCCGCGTCACTCTGCCGGGATATGGGCAGGCGCGGGCGAGCAGCTGCCGCCGCACATCGGCGCGCGCATCACGATGAGACGCATGTTTTCACTCCAAACCCTCGGCGCGCTGCGCCTCATCGGAGACGACGGCGAGGTGCTCGCGGGACGGCGCAAAGAGCTCGCGCTGCTCGCCTACCTGGCACGGCGGGCGCCGCGCCAGGTGCTTCGCGCCGAGCTGGCGACGCTGCTGTGGGGCGAGAGAGACGAGGCGCGAGCGCGGCACTCGCTCCGCCAGGCGCTGCTCCAGCTCAAGCGCGTGCTCGGCGACGCGCTCGTCGTCGAGAGCGAGCGCGTCTTCCTGCGCGGGCCGCTCCTGCTCGACGTGGCCGAACTGGAGCGCGCGATCGCCGAGGAGCACCACGCCGAGGCGACCGCGCTCTGGCGCGGGGAGTTCATGTCGGGCCTGGAGGACGCAGGCGGGGAGAACTACAGGCTCTGGGTTGAAGCGGAGCGCGCTGCGCTGCGCGGGCGGGTGGGGAGCGCCTTCGACGTTCTCGTGACGCGAGCCGAATCGCGTGGCGAGTGGACGGAGGGGCTCGGTGTCGCCGAGCGGTGGAGCGCCGCCTTTCCACTCGACGATCGCGCGGAGTACCGGCTCATCCAGCTCCTGCGACTCGTCGGGCGGGAAGGCGACGCCCGGGCCAGGTACGCCGACTTCGACACGCGCGTCCGCGAGGAGCTCGGACGCGGTCCGGCCCCCGACCTCGAGCGGATCGGCGCACGGCTCAACCGCGGCGACGGCGTTGCGCCGCCGGGAGCTTCGGCCGCGGGGGGAGCGCTCTTCACGCCAGATCTCGTGGGGCGCGGCGCGGCGTTCGCGGAGCTCGTCGCCGCGTGGGAGGGGGTTCGAGGCGGCGCGACGGCCGTCGTTCTCGTCGAGGGCGAGCGCGGACTCGGCAAGACGCGGCTCTGCCAGGAGTTCATCGACTGGGTGATGCGGCGGGAGGAGTCGTCCGTCGAGGCGGCGTGCGTGCTCTGGGAGCGGGGCGAGGCGGGCGACGGTGCGCCCTGGTCCACGGCCCGCCGGCTGCTCGCGCGGCTCGCGACGGCGCCTGGCCTGGCGGGCGCGTCTCCCGAAGATCTCGCCGAGGTCGCGCAGCTGGTGCCCGCGGTGCGCCTTCTCTATCGCGAACTACCACTTGCCGCCGGGGACGACGCTGGAATGACGGGCGCCGTCGTCGAGGTTCTGCGCGCCGTGGCGTCGGAGGTGCCGGTGTTGCTCTGCGTGGACGATTTCACGCTCGCCGATGCCTCTACCCAGCGCCTCATGCTCGCCATCGCGCGGCGGCTACGCGGCCCGGGCGGAGTGCTCCTCCTGCTCGTGGATCATGAGGGCGGCGCGGCGCCGGCGGACGAGGCGCGCGGCGCGAGCGAGCTACGTGTCATGCGCACCACGCGACGACTTCACCTTCAGCCGCTCGGTCGCGCCGAGGTCGAGACGATGCTCGGCTCGATGCTCACGCTCGATGCGGCGGATCGGGCCGCGCTCGCCGGGCGTCTCACCGACGCCGGAGGGAATCCGCAACGCGTCGTCGACTCGGTGACGGCGACACTCGGCCGAGGCGAGCTGCGCCACGACGGCGACGGTGGCTGGATCCTGACGCCAATTGCCGCCGCGCCGGACGAGACCGGACGCGCGCCCTCGCTCGAGGCGCCGCCCGTCATTCCACCGCGACGCCGTCGTCGCGGGATGGCGTTCGCGCTCGCCGGCGCCGTCGCTGCGGGCGTCGGCGTTCTCTACGCGGCGCGCGCGCGGCAGGCAGAGCCACCCGCAGCGCTGGCTGTGGAGAACGCGAGGTCGATCGCGGTCATGCCGTTCAGCCACGCCAGCGCAGACACGGCCACCGAGTACTTCACGGCCGGGGTTACCGAAGAGCTCGTGCACGCGTTGAGCTCCGTGCCCGGTCTCCGGGTGGCGGCTCGGACTTCCGTTCGCTCGCTCGACGGAAAGCGGTTGACCGCGCGCGAGATCGGCCGCGCACTCGGCGTCGACGCCGTGATCGAGGGGAGCGTACGCACGGCTGGGGGTCGCGCTCGCATCACGGTCCAGCTGGTCAACGCCGCCGACGGATACGACGTCTGGTCGGAGCGCTACGACCGCGACATGCGCGACGTGCTCGGCGTGCAGGACGAGATTGCGCGGGCCGTGGTCGAGAAGCTGCGCCCGCGTGGCGCGACGCCGGTGGGGGCGGGGACGCCGGCAGCAGCCCGCGACACGCGAGACCCACGAGCGCACGACCTCTTTCTTCGTGCGCGTTACCTCACGAACCGCAGCGGGGAGCCGAACCTGTTGAAGGCAATCGCCTACTACCAGAAGGCGATCGCCATCGACTCGGAGTTCGCGCGCGCCTATGCCGGGCTCGCCGACGCGCAGCTCACCCTGCTCGAGTGGGGACACCCGTACAGCGCGACCGCGCCGGCGGCACGCGAGAAGGTTGTCCGAGCACTGCGCCTCGATCCGCGGAGCTCCGACGGCCACATGGCGCTCGGTCGCCTGCATCGCTACGACTGGCAATGGAAAGAAGCCGAGCGCGAGTTCCGTCGTGCTCTCGCCGCGAACCCGAGCGACGTGCAGGCTCGGCACTCCCTCTCACACGTTCTCATCTCGCTCGCCCGTCTCGACGAGTCGTTGGCCGAGAGTCGCCTCGCGGTCCAGCTCGACCCGCTGGACCCGCGCATCGCGATGCATCTCTGCTATCACTACATCCATGCCCGCGCCTTCGGCGACGCGCTCACGGCCTGTCAGAAAGGGCTCGAGCTCGACCCCAACTTCCCCGACTCCCACTCCAAGCTCGCCTGGGTGTACGATCTGCGCGGCGACGGCGCCCGGGCCCTCGAAGAGATCGACAGCGAGATGCGCGTCTCGGGGCCGCGTCCCGAGTACCGCGCACAGCGCGCGCTCATACAGGCGCGCATGGGACAACGCGCCTTGGCGCTCACCGTGATGCGGGCGATCGAACGGGAGACTCCCCGCGGGGAACGTCCCGTCGGCACAATGGCGAGCGTCTACGCCGCGCTGGGTGATAGAGACGCCGCCTTCCTGCTGCTCGAGCAGGGGTACGCCGAGCACTCGAGCGATCTCGCCACGCTGAGCACCGAGCCGACACTCGACCCGCTGCGCACCGATCCGCGCTTCGCGCGCCTCGTCGCGCTCGTCGGAGTGGCAGCGTCTCCAGGAGCGGCCGCAGCACAATAGAGCTCTCCCCGTCGGGCGCTCGAAAGCGATTCTGAGCACAGCGCGGAGGCGCGCGAGCCGCTGGCGCGGTTCGGTGTCCGCACGTGGGCGCAGGCATTGCTCAAATGCATTCTCAGCGATCCGCGGGTCTGCTGCGCCATCTCGGCGACGACGAGCCCGAGCGGATGTTGGAGAATGCCGCGGCGGAGCGAGTTCGTCGCCACGCTGGCGGCGGAATGCGCGGCAACTCCACCGTGGCCCCGTGCGTAGAGTTCGCACGGCGCCGGCGGTCCCCCATCGATAAGTTCGACGATGCTCGTAGTTCGCGACGATACCGAGAAAGTCCGTCAGTACGCCATCATGCGGCGCAGGGCCACCGCCCTTCTCGCCGCATTCGCCCTGTTGTTCGTGGCGATGTCGGTGCTCGTGCACCTGCGCCCCGATCTCTTCCCGTTCTGGATCCGGCTCGTCCGCGCGACGTCCGAGGCGGCGATGGTCGGCGGCCTCGCGGACTGGTTCGCGGTAACGGCGTTGTTCCGTCATCCGCTCGGCATCCCCATCCCGCACACCGCCATCGTCGCGCAGCGAAAGGATCGGATCGGGCGGAGCCTCGGCAATTTCGTGGGGAACAACTTTCTGTCGCGCGATGTGATCACGAGGCAGCTCGCAGGCCTGAAGCTCGGTGAGCGCTCGGCGCGCTGGCTGGCCGAGCCGGCGCATCAGGAACGCGTCGCGCGCGCCATTGCCGGCGGTATCGCGCGCGCGTCCGAGCACCTGCCGGACGACGAGCTGCGGGAGAGCGTCCATGCGACGCTCGTCGGGCAGTTGCGCCGCGCGCACATCGCCCCGCTGCTGGGCGACCTGCTGGCGCTGGCCACCACGGACGACCGGCATCAGGAGATGCTCGACCGGCTCGTCAAGCTCGTGAGCCGCGTGGTGAGCGACAACAAGGAGCTCATTCGCAGCCGCATCGCCGAGGAGAGCCCCTGGTGGGTGCCGAACATGGTCGATGACAAGCTGTATCAGAAGATCGTGGCGGGCATCGAGCGCACGCTCGACGAAGTGGCCGCAAACGACGCCCATCCGCTGCGCGAGCAGTTCGATCACGCCCTGCGCGACTTCACGGAGAAGCTGCACAACTCACCGGAGATGATCGCGCGCGCCGAATCGATGAAGGAGCGCCTGCTGGAGCATCCCGCGGTGGGCGAGCTCTCCGGCGCGTTGCTCGGCGCGGCTCGCAACGCGCTGACGAAGTACGCCGGCCCCGACGCGCCATCGCCCGAGCCACTGGAGCGCGCGATCGGCGGGATCGCCGAGCGGGTGCTCGCGAGCGAGACGCTGCAACACGACATCGACGAGGCGATCGAGCGGCTCGTCCTCGGCGTCGTGGAGCAGTACCGTCCGGAGGTAGCCGAGCTGATCGCACGCACGGTGGAGGGCTGGGACGCCAACGACGCGTCGCGGAAGATCGAAGTACAGATCGGTCGCGATCTGCAGTTCATCCGCATCAACGGGACGCTGGTGGGGGGATTGGTGGGGCTGTTCCTGTATCTGGTGACGGTGGTGGTGGGGTAGCGGAAGGCGGTTGGTCGGTTTGTCGGTTTGTCGGTTTACGGCCGATCTCGGAAAAGTCCTGCGTCCCGAGGCCGGCCGTAAACCGATGAACCGTTCACCGACCAACGCGCGCTACGCGCGCCCATAAACCTCAAACACCCCCGCCGCCCCCATCCCTCCGCCGATGCACATCGTCACCAGCCCCAAGCCACCACCGCGGCGGCCTAGCTCGTGGACGAGCTGGGTCGTCAGCTTCGAGCCCGTCGCGCCCAGCGGGTGGCCGAGGGCGATCGCGCCACCATTGACGTTGACGCGATCCTGTGGGATGTCGAGCTCTCGGACGACAGCCAGGACCTGCGCGGCGAACGCTTCGTTGAACTCGATCAGGTCGATGTCCTTCATCTCGAGCCCCGCCTTCGCCAGCGCCTTGGGCACCGCCTTGATGGGACCCACACCCATGACGTCAGGATCCACGCCCGCTACCGCGAAGCTCACGAAGCGCGCGATCGGCGTGAGCCCGAGCTCCTCGGCTTTCGAGCGGCGCATCAGGAGCACCGCCGCCGCGCCATCGGAGTACGGGCTGGCATTGCCCGCCGTGACGGTGCCGTTCGCCTTGAACGCCGGCCTGAGCTTGGCGAGCGCTTGCGCGGTGGTGGCGCGCGGCAGCTCGTCGCGCGCGAAGCTGGCGGTGTCGACCTTCTTCTGCGTGCCGTCCCAGCTCACGCGCTCCACTGGAACGGGCACGATCTCCGCGTCGAACCGGCCGCTGGAGATGGCACTCGCCGCCTTCTGCTGGCTGCCGAGCGCCCACGCGTCCTGATCCTCGCGGCTGATCTTCCAGCGCTCGGCGACGCGCTCGGCGGTGAAGCCCATGCCGATGTACGACTCCATCGCCTCGGGGTCGAGCCGCGCATGGTAGCCCGACATCGGGACCTGGCTCATCATCTCGATGCCGCCCGCGAGCACGACGTCGGCCATCCCGCTCATGATCTGCATCGCGCCGTTGGCGATCGTCTGCAGCCCCGACGCGCAGAATCGGTTGATCGTCTGCGCCGGCACGTCCACCGGCAGTCCCGCTCGGAGCGCCGAGAGTCGCGCCACGTTGAGCCCCTGCGAGGCCTCGGGCATCGCGCAGCCCCACGCCACATCGTCCACGATCGCGCCGTCCACGCCGGCGCGGGCGAGCGCCTCCCTCATCACGAGCGCGGAGAGCTCCACCGGATGCGTCGACGCGAGCGCGCCGTCTTTCTTCCCTCTGGCCACCGCGGTGCGCACGGCCGAAACGATCACGACGTCGTCATCTCTGTCAGTCACGATACACACCTCTAGTTGCGGAGCGGCTTGCCCGTCTTGAGCGTGAACGCGATGCGCTCCTGCGTTTCCTTCGTACCCAGCAACCGGAGGAAGGCTTCCCGCTCCAGGTCGAGGATGTCCTGCTCCGTGACGACGCGCGCCGGCCCATCACCACCGCACAGCACGTAGGCGAGCTCGCGCGCGATGCGCACCTCGTGATCGGTGATCTGGCCGCCTTCCTTCATCGCCCAGCCGGCATAGAGCAGATTGCCGAACGCCTCCTTGCCCAACGCGGTGATCACGCGCGGCGCGGGAGCGACGTAGTCGTGCGCGAGATCGTGCACGCGCGCCTTCGCGTCGGCGATGAGCCGGTCGCGATTCATCGTGATGCGGTCGGCGACGGGACGCAAGAAGCCGAGGCTTCGTGCTTCCAGCGCGCTCGTGCTCGTCGTCGCCATCGCGATCGTCTTGAAGGCGCGCTTCACCGCCTCGAATGGATCGGCCTCGTCGTACGGCGCCAGTGCCTCGGTGAATCGGAACAACAGCTCCTTCGTTCCGCCGCCGGCGGGGATGAGCCCCACGCCGGCCTCGACGAGTCCCATGTACAGCTCGGCGTGCGCCTGAATGCGGTCGCAGTGGAGGGCGTACTCACAGCCACCGCCGAGTGTGAGGCCGAACGGCGCCGCGACGACGGGGAACGGCGCGCGCCTCACGAGTTGCGCGCCCTCCTGGAAGTAGCGCACCATCTCGTCGAGCCCCTTCCAGTCGCCGGCCTGCACCTGTTTCACGACGGCACCGAGGTCAGCCCCCGCGCTGTAGGCGCGTGGATCGTCGTTGCCGATGACGAGGCCTTCATACTTGCCCTCGGCCACACGATCGAGCGCGATGCGCAGCATGCCGAGGACTCCTGCGCCCATCGTGTTCATCTTGCTGCGCGCCTCGAGCAGGAGCACGCCGTCGCCCAGATCGAGCAGGTTGGCGTCGTCCGACTTCTCGATCACCGCGCCCCAGCGCGAGCGCACGCTCTCGAGCGAGATCTGGCCTGGCACCGGCGGCACCGGCCGATAATCACGTTCGGCGCTGAGATACGACCACTCGCCGCGATCGTGATGGAAGAACGCGCCATGCTTGGCGTCGCCGAGCAGCGGTGGCGCGTCGAGGCCGAGTCGCGCGAAGCCCTCGAGCAGGAAGTCGTGGCCGAGCGCGTCCATCTGCTGAAAGGGTCCGGCTTCCCACGCATAGCCCCACTCGATGGCGCGATCGACGGAGACGAGGTCGTACGCGATCGCGGGCGTGGTCGCGAGCACGTAGTGCGACATGCGCAGCAGATAGTTGCGCACGAACTCCCCGTATTTGCCCGGAAGCATTGCCGCCGATTTGAGCCGCTTCTCGAGCCCCTGCTTCATCAGCGCGCCGAGCGCCGGATCGTCGAGCGTCTGTTGCGGTCCATACTCGAGCGTCTTCCAGTTCAGGGTCGAGATGTCCTTTCCGACCTTCTTATAGAAGCCGGCCTGCGTCTTCTCGCCGAGCCGTCCGCTCGCCGCGAGCCGCTCGACCCATTCCGGCATCGCGAAGTCTTCACCCGTGCTGGCGCTGAGCCCCCTGGAGACGTGCAGCAGCACGTCGAGCCCCGTGATGTCGGCGGTGCGAAAGGTGGCGCTCTTGGCGCGACCGAGCAGTGGACCGGTGAGCGCGTCCACCTCGTCGATGGTGAGGTCGGACTCCATCAACCCCTTCATCGCCGCGACCATGCCGTAGACGCCGAGCCGGTTGGCGACGAAGCCGGGAACGTCCTTCGCGATGACGATGCCCTTGCCGAGCACGATCTCGCTGAAGCGGCGCGCGGCGTCGAGCGTCTCGCGCGCGGTGTCGGTGGTGGGGATGAGCTCGAGCAGATGCAGGTACCGCGGCGGGTTGAAAAAGTGCATGCCGAGGAATTGCCGCTTGAAGCGTTCGGTGCGCCCTTCGGTGAGGATGCGCATCGGGATGCCGGACGTGTTGCTCGCCACGATGGCCGTCGGCTTCAGGAGCGGCTCCAGTCTGGTGTACAGCGCCTTCTTGGGTTCTGGCTGCTCGATGATCGCCTCGAGGACCAGGTCGCAGTCGCGCAGCAGTTCGAGCGAGTCGTCCAGGTTGCCGAGAGTGATCAGGCCGGCGCGCGAGACGTCCATGAACGCGGCGGGGCGTGCCGTGCGGGCCCGTTCCAGGCCGGCTTTGGCGGGAGCGTTCCGATCGCCGGCCGGGCCGGCGACGTCGAGCAGCACGACGGGGATTCCCGCCGAGGCCGCGAGAGCGGCGATGCCGCTCCCCATGGTGCCGGCGCCGACGACGCCGAGTCTGGCGATGCGCATGAGTCGATGGAGCGTGCGAGGGAAGCGGCGAGTATCGCGACAGCAGGAAGCTAGCGATGGGGCAAAAGGGTGCGGAACCCGCACCTTTTTGCGTAGCGATTGCTGGCCGATCGTCCGTTGTGTTCGATGCATCTCACGTGCCTGCAGAGACTTACACGCATTGCGACCCATGGCCCGACGAGTGCCTTATCCGGAGCCATGAGATCATCACTCGGTCGCCGGCCTCGGCGCGGATTCACGTTCATCGAGATGCTCACCGTGTTCGTCCTGTTCGCCGTCGTCTGTGGAATCGGCGTGCGGACGATCGGTGAGACGCTGCAGCACGACCGTCCTTCCAAGGCCGCCAACGTGTTCGTCGCCGACATCGAAGCGGCGTTCTCCATGGCCGCCCGACAGCGTAGCCCCGTGCGCATCCACGCCGACAGCGCCAGGCGCCTGTATGAGATCGACGACCGGGTGGATACCACGGTCAAGTACAAGGTCCGGCTCCTCAGCTCGGGCGACCGTGAGGTCGGATACATCAGGTTCAACCCCACCGACTTCTACATCATGCCGTCGGGGCTCGCGACGTCCACCCTGACGGCGCAGTTCGGCTTCGTCGGCGCGAAGGCGACGATCACCAATACCGTCACCGTGAGCCGGACGGGCCTCGTGAAGATCAACGGCAAATGAGTCACTCACCGGGACATCTCATGCTCCATACGCGTGCTCGTCGCGGTGCCGCCCCCGCTCGTTCGCGGCGCTCGGGATTCTCTCTCATCGAGATCATCGTGGCCATGTCGATGATCGCGATCGCCTTCACCTCCCTGATGGCGCTCCAGGTCAAGATCACACAGCGGCAGGCGTTGATGGCGGAGCAGTCGGCGCGCAACGCGATCCTGCTTCAGGAAGTGAATCGGGTGGAGTCGATGGCGTACAACAGCCTGAGAACCCTGCTCGTTGCGGATACCTCGTTCAGCACGACGTTTCCATACATCCGCCGCTACACGCTCCTGAGTGATGCGACTCCGGTGCTGACGGCGCAGCATCCCTACACGTACGTCACGATCCGCATCGTTCCCGTGTCGAACCCCTCGGATTCGGTCTACTCGACGGTTCGCCGCACGTACACTCCTTCCATCAACGCGCTCTACACACCATGACACGCTCACGGGTACGGCGTCGCGCCCGCGCGGCGTTCACGATGGTCGAGATCATCGTCTCCCTGACCATCTTCGGTGTCGTCGGTCTGGCGCTGACGAAGATGCTCCTGACCCAGTCCGCCGGATTCAAGCGCGACGTCACGTCGCGGCGCGCGCGATCCGGTGCGCGCGGCTCGATGAACATGATCGTCAGCGACCTGCGCATGTCGCAGGACGTCAACGGCGTCGCGCTGGCCAACGACTCGACGATCATCATCAAGTCGCCGGTCGTCTTCGGGCTCGTGTGCGCGAACAGTGCGGCGAGCACGACGATCGCCGCGGTCGCCGCCGATTCCTTCGTCACGGGCGACACGAAGTACGGCGGATACGGGGTGCGCAATCCGGCCAGCCCCTACAGCTACACCTTCGTCAGCGCCGCCTCGTCGGGGACGAGAACGACGGGCGTCGCGGCGACGTGCACGGGGCTGGCGAGGCCGATCCGTGCAGACACCGTCTCGCAGTCGGGCAGAACGGGGACCATCGTCACCTTCACGCCCGGGAACACCGCGTCGACGGCGGTGGGACAGCCCGCCTTCCTGTGGCAGTACGTCGCGTACCGGTTCCGCAAGGGCGCCGACTCCACACGCAGGCTGTATCGCGTGTCGTGCGGAGCGGACACGCTGAGCGCCGGTGCCCAGTGCACCAACGAGGAGCTGCTGGGTCCCTTCAGCGCGAGGGCACGCTTCAACTACTTCGTCACCACGGCGACGGCAGCTTCGCAAGACAGCTCGATCAAGACCGCGCCGGCCGACCTCAACACGATACGCGGCGTGGAGTTCGTGCTCGCCGCCATCTCACCCGATACGGTGGGAAGCAGCAAGGGCCCCGCTTCCGCCACTACGACCACGTCCGTCTTCTTCAAGAACGTGAGGATTCCATGACGATGCCGCACCCCGCGCCCGATCAGGACCAGGATCAGGCCCAGCTTCCGCGCCCGAGGAAAGGGTTCGCGCTCCCGACGGCGATCCTCGTGATCTCTCTCGTGACGATCGGCCTGGTGGCCAGCTTCAGCGCCACGGGCAGCGAGATCTCCAACGTCGCGTCCCAGCGCGC
>JBDSDB010000077.1:0-14340 GCA_039920785.1 Gemmatimonadaceae bacterium | reverse complement strand
ACGCGCCGGCAAGACGACGCTGCTGCACGCCATCACCGAGGGGATCGCCATCAACCATCCCGAGGCGGCCCTGCTCATCCTGCTCGTGGACGAGCGTCCGGAAGAGGTGAGTGAGGCGATCTCGTGGGAGGTGGGCGAGGTGATCGCGTCGAGCTTCGATCAGCCCGCGGCACGGCATGTCGAGGTCACGGAGATGGTGCTCGAGCGCGCGCGCCGGTTGGTCGAACAGGGACGCGATGTGGTCATCGTGCTCGACTCGTTGACCCGCATGGCTCGCGCGCACAACACGGCCGAGCGCGGCACTGGCCGGACGATGTCGGGCGGTCTCGACTCGCAGGCGATGGCGAAGCCGAAGGCGTTCTTCGGCTCGGCGCGCTCCGTGGCGCCGACGTCGGGCGGCGGCTCCCTGACGATCATCGCCACCGCTCTGGTGGAGACCGGGTCGCGCATGGACGACATCATCTTCGAGGAATTCAAGGGCACCGGCAACTGCGAGATAAAGCTCGACCGCTCGTTGGCCGAGAAGCGCATCTATCCCGCGATCGATATTGCCACGAGCGGCACTCGGCGCGAGGAGAAGCTCTTTCGCCCAGATCAGCTGGACAGCGTCTACACTCTGCGCCGCGGGCTCAGCCAGATGCCTCCGCAATCCGGGATGGAGTGGCTGATCAAGCGGATCGCGAACACGCCGAACAACGATCAGCTGCTGTCGGGGCTCTAGACGGTTCTCCGGTTGTCGGTATACGGCCGGCCTCGGGCGGACCATTGCGTCCCGAGGCCGGGGGTAAACCGACAAATCGCTCGCCGACGATTGGGGCGTAGCCACCCCCGGGCCCGTCCTTTGCTATTGTATGAGCCGCTATGCCATTCACCCGCCGTCTCGGGCGCGCGGCGCTCGCTCTCGTGGCGAGCGCTTTTGCTGCATCCTCTCTTCACGCCCAGGGCGCGCCGCGTGACGACGCGGCCAGGCCGGAGGTGCGCCGACTGGAGCTGAAGGGAGTGTCGAAGGCGGTCGACGAGGACGAGCTCCGGCGTAACATCTACACGACTGCGACCAGCTGTCAGAGCCCGGCGCTCATCCTCCTCTGCAAGCTGGGCCGGTGGCGCGCGGTGGAGAACCGTCAGTACCTGAATCACCAGGAGCTGCAGCGGGATGTCCTGCGCATCCGGGTGCTCTACTACAAGCACGGCTACCGCGAGACCGAGGTAGACACGACCGTCAGCCGACTCAACGAAAAGCAGGTGGCGGTCCGATTCGACATTCGCGAAGGGGCGCCGACTCTGGTCACGGACGTGGCCGTGTCGTACGACAGCACGCTCCTGCGCCCGCGAAGAGTTCAACGCCTGACGCTGCTGCGCTCCGGCGCGCCACTCGATCTTTTCCAGCTCGACAGCACGCGCGTCGGACTGTTGAGCGAGATGTGGGAATTGGGCTACGCGGACGCGCGCGTCGATACTGCGTCCATCGTGGACGCGTTGGCGCGCACGGGCCAAGTGCGGCTCACCGTCGTGCCGAATCACCTGACCACGGTCGGGCAGATCCTCATCAGCGGCACGGACGACGTCTCACCCGCCACCGTGCTCAACTCGCTCGTCTTCCGCACCGGCGACATCTTCCGCCGGAGCGAGATGCTGGAGAGCCAGCGCAACCTGTACGAGTCGAATCTCTTCCGCGTCGCGTCGCTGCAGGTACCCCAGACGCCAGATAGCGTAAAGGCGGTCCAGGTCATCGTGCGCGAGGCACCGCTGCGCCAGGCGCGCGCCAGCGCCGGCTTCAACACGGTGGACTACATACAGGCCGAGGCTCGGTTCACGCACTACAACCTGCTCGGTGGCGCGCGGCGGCTCGACGCGACGGCCACCGTGGGCAACCTCTTCGCAAGCTCGCTCAACGGTTCGGGCATCTTCCACCAGCAGGAGGTGGATCCGACGATCACGGGCGACACGCGCGATTTTCTGCAACCGACCTGGCAGGCGAACATCCAGGCGACACAGCCCGCGTTTCTTCGCCGCCCGAAGAACTCGCTCTCGATCGGCGGTTTCGCGCAGCGCCGCGCGGTGCCCGCGGTCGTGATCGACCGCGGCTACGGTGGCAACGTCACGTACACGCGTTCGCTCGGGCTGCGCGCGCCGGCCAGTCTGAACTACCGGTTCGAGGTGACGCGCGTGGAGGCGGCGGACGCGTACTTCTGCGTGAACTTCGGCGTGTGCGACACGACCACGATCGGCGCGCTGCGCTCACACCAGCGGCTCTCGCCCGCGCTCCTTCGCTTGCAGATCGACCGCACCGACCAGCCCCTCTCGCCACAGCGCGGCTACACCGCGCAAGCGCAGATCGAGCACGCGTCAAACGTCACGATCTCCGACTACGCATACAACCGCGCATACGGTGAGGGCACGTTCTACACGCGGCTCGGACTCAAGAACGCAGTGCTCGCCACGCACCTGCGACTCGGTTTCGTCCGCGCATCGGCCGGCGCCACGGGTGAAGCGGTGTTGCATCCCCGTACCCGGTTCTACGCCGGCGGTGCGCAGTCGGTACGCGGCTATGGCGAGAATCAGCTCGGGCCCCGGATCCTGACGATCCCACACGGGTATCTGATCAACGCCCGCACGGTGGCCGATGGGCCGTGCGACGCGAGCTCGCTGGCCATCCGCTTCTGCGACCCGAACACGGCGCGGGACTCGGTTCGCGATGATCCGACCAAGCCGTTCGAACGTCTGGGCGACGACAAGTTCACGCCGCGTCCGCTGGGTGGAACGTCGATCGTGGAGGCCAGCGTGGAGTACCGCTTCCCGCTGCCGCTGATCAAGAACCTCGGTGGCGCGGTGTTCGTGGATGGAGCGGCCGTCGGCGAGCGCGTCTTCGATCCGCTGGGCGGCCTGGGCACTCTCAAGGATCTCGTACGTGGTACCGGCGCGATCACGCCGGGATTCGGCATTCGCTACTACTCGCCAGTCGGGCCAATTCGCGTGGACCTGGGCATCAACCCATCGAAGGCTGAGGATCTCGCGGTCGTCACGGAAGTCGTGACGGGCGGCAAGCGGCAGATCGTGCCGCTCGACATCCCGAAGCGCTACTCTCCTTCGGGGACGTCCACCGGAATCGGTGCGGTGCTGAACCGATTGACGCTGCACCTGTCCATCGGGCAGGCCTACTGATGATCGAGCGCCTGCTCCGACTCGCGATCGTCCTCGGCGTGCTGCTCGTGCTCGCGCTCACGGGAGTGTGGGTGTTCTCGAACACCGAGTTCGGCCGCGAACGGATACGCCGCTACGCGCTCGGTTCGCTGAGCGGATCGACGCACGGCATCGTGAGAATCGGCGCGATCCGCGGCGACCTGCTGCGCGGCGCGACGCTCACCGGCATCTCGATCACGGACAGCGCGGGGCGACCGTTTCTCAAGGCCGATTCGCTCTCGGGGCGGTACACGGTGCGCAGCTTCCTGTCGAAGCGCATCGAGATCCGCGACCTCGTGCTGTATCGGCCGGACATCGTCATCGAGAAGCTGCCCAACGCGCGCGACTGGAATTACCGCATCCTGTGGCCCGCGAGCAAGCCGACACCCGACGACACCGTGCCCGGCTTCGGATCGTGGATGCGATTCGACAATGCGCGAGTCATCGACGGGCATCTCACCGTGCGCTCGGTGTGGACGCCGCGGACGGGACTCGCCGCGGGCGTGCGCGACAGCATCGTCAAGGACGCGCTCGCGGGTGGCTCACGGCTGATGATCGCGCAGGCGCCTGGCGGCTATCAGAAGGTCATCGAGCTCCAGCATCTGGACGGTCAGTTCCCCGTCGTGCGGCTCGCCGACCCCGAGTTCAAGAACCGGCTGCTCGAGGTGTCCGGGCTGCGGATGCTGGCGCTGCCGTTTCGCCCGCCCGCCGCGCAGGTGACGGCGATGGCCGGCCGGTTCGAGTTCAACGACGACTCGTTGTGGTGGAAGAACGCGCACGCCAACATGCCGAAGTCGGTGATGCGCGGCGATGGCACGTACGTGATCAGCAACGGGGACATGCGGCTCTCCGTCGCCGGTGAGCCCGCGGCGTTCAACGACTTCCGCTGGCTGTACCCGCACACGCCGGCGACGGGCGGGGGCACGCTCGCGCTTGGCGTGCAGTGGCGCGGCGCGACGCAGGACTACGTGATGCGCAACGCCGACCTGCGCACCGAGGGCGCTCACATTCTCGGCGACCTCGGCGCGACGATGACGGACACGGTCTTCTTCCACGACGCGAACCTGCGGTTCACCGGCGTGACGACGAAGCTGATCAAGGAGATCGTGCCGAGCATCAAGCCGCCGCGCGAAGGCGTGCTCGAAGGACGCGCGAAGTTCAGCGGGACGGCGAAGCGACTGCTGCTCGATGCCGACGTGAAGTTTGCGGCGTACAACCGCGGCACGAGCCACATCGTCGCAGATGGGGTGCTCGGCATGCAGGGAACGCCTACCGTGGTCAGCGCGAACAACCTGCACGTGCGGCTCACGCCCCTGCAGATCGACCTCGTGAAGCTACTCTTCCCCACGCTGCCCATCGGCGGCACGCTGACCGGCACGACGACGATGAGCGGATCGGGCGACCGACAGCTCGTGTTCTCGAACCTCGACATCGTTCATCAGGACGGTCCGAACCGCACGCATGCAGTCGGCCGCGCGGCGTCGCACACGACGGGACGCGCGACGCTCGACGTCGACGTGCGGCTGCAGCCGGTGGCGCTCGCGGAGCTCACCAAGTTCGCGCCGGCGCTCCCGCTCAAGGGGCTCGCGACCGGATCGTTCCGCGCGCAGGGCCCCATCGACGCGCTCAGGCTCGACACGCGGCTGGCACTGCCCGACGCCGCCGCGTTCGCGCTGCGCGGCATCGTGGACTTCAAGTCGAAGGAGCTCGGCTACGACGTCGCCCTCACCACCACCGCGCTCAACCTGAGTCACGTGGTGGTGAATGGGCCGACCACGAATCTCACCGGCGGAGGCACGGCGCGTGGTCGCGGCTTCAAGTTGCCGACCATGACCTCCGACCTGAACTTGGCATTCGGCCCGTCACGCGTGGACACAGTGGCGATCGATTCCATCGCCGTGCTCGCTCGGCTCGCGAACGGGCTCGCCAACGTGGAGCGTGCTGAAGTGCGTGGATCTGGTGCGCGCGCCACCATCGCGGGGCAGCTCGGGCTCGACTCCACGCACAGTGGCGCGCTGACGTACTCCGTCGTGGTGGACTCGCTCGCGACGTTCGCGCGGTTCATTCCCGGCGGCGCAGGAACGGACACGGGCGTCGTGCTCCCGCGTCCTGGTCGCGTGGCCGACGCGATCGCCCGCGCGCGCTCGGACTCGGCGCGCGTGGCGCGGCAGACCGAGGTGGCGCGCGCGGTGAGCGGTGCCGCGCCCGTGCGGCTGCAGGTGGACACGCCGCGCGCGATCCCGCGCGGCGCACTCGCCGGCGCGCTGCGCGCCACGGGCACCGTCACGGGATCCGTGAACCGATTCAACCTGCAGGGCACGGCGAACGGTACCGGACTGGTGGTGCGCGGCAACGCAGTACGGAACCTCGCGGCAACGTATAGCTGGACGGACGCCATGACGCAGCAGGCCAGGATGGTGGCGGCGGTGCGCGGCGACACGATCAGCGCGTTGGGCTTCGCATTCGACAGCTTGACGGCCGACGTCAACTACCTGAAGCCGGGCGGAAGCGTCGCGCTCCGCGTGCGACAGAACGACGAGCGCGACTACGCACTGCGCGGCGACTTCACGCTCGACACGGCGGGCAATGAAGTGCGGCTCGCCGACGTCGGCCTCCGGTTCGACACCACCTCATGGCGCTCGACGGGCACCTCGACGATCCGTTGGGGTGGACGCGGAGTTCAGGTGGCCAACCTGGAGCTCCGCAACGGTGCCACCGGCCGCATCTACGCGAACGGTCTGCTGCCCACGCAGGGCAGTGCGAACTTCGATCTACAGATCACGGACTTCGCGGTTCAGAACGTATCCGACCTGCTGCAGAGCGACCTGCCGGTGACCGGTCGCCTGAGCCTCGATGCGCACTTGCAGGGCGTCTCGACCGATCCGCAGTTGCGAGGCAAGATCGACTTCATGAACGCGACGTACAACCAGACGCGGATGCCCGAGGTGCACGGCACGTTCGCGTATGCGTCGCAGCGGCTCACGACGAACATGAGCGCCATCGACTCGACCGGCCGGCGGCTCGCGGTGGTGGACGGCATGCTGCCGATCAACCTGGCGCTGAGCGGCGTCACCGGCTCGCGCATCATCGACGCGCCGATCGACGTGAAGCTCGTGTCGGACAGCCTGCCGCTCGCGTTCATTCCGCAGTTCACGGCGGCGGTCACCGATGCGGGCGGCATCGTGCGGATGAACATCGCGGCCACCGGCACGTTGAAGAAGCCCAATCTGCGAGGCGCGCTCACCGTGAGCGACGCGCAGTTCAAGCTCGCCTCGAGCGGCACCTTCCTGCAGAACGTGAACGGCGCCGTTCGCATGACGGGCGACACGGTGTACGTCGACTCGATCGCCGGCACCGCGGCCGGTCCGATACGCCTGGCAGGCTCGGTGGCGGTGGGCAGCTGGCGCGAGCCGTCATTCAGCCTGCGGCTGCAGGCGCAGGGCGCGCAGCTGTTGAACAACGAGCGCGGCGACATCTACGCGAACGCCGACCTCCGCGTGCTCGGTCCGCTGACGGAGCTCGGCGTCGGCGGGGCGATCACCGTGACGCGCGGCGTGCTGTACATCCCGCAGGCAACGGGCAAGACGCTCGTGGGCGCGGGCGACCCGGCGCTGTTCAGCGTGGTGGACACGTCGATCTCCACGCAGCGCGAGCTATTCCCCGCGCAGTCGGCGCTGCTTCGCGGCCTCGACGTCGACATCGGCCTCGCGGTGGAGCGCGGCACGTGGGTGCGGTCGAAGGACGCGAACGTCGAGATCTACACGGAGAATCCCGTCGACATCGCGGTTCAGGGCGACGCGCTCTCGCTCACTGGCGCGATCGACGTGAGCCGCGGGGAGTACACCTACCTGAGCCGTCGCTTCCAGATCACGCGGGGATCGGCGCTCTTCATCGGCACGCCCGACCTGAACCCCACCGTCCAGGCGACGGCGGAGTATCAGGTGAAGGGCGCGAGCACCGGGGTGATGAACATCCGCGTCATCGTCGCGGGCACGGTCGAACGGCCGCGCATCTCGCTCGAGAGCGATGCGCAGCCGCCGATCTCGCAGAGCGATCTGTTGAGCTATCTGGCGTTCGGCGAGAGCTCTGGCTCGCTGCTGCAGTTCGGCGGGACGGGCTCCGGACTGCAGGGCGGCAACGTGCTGAACATGGCGGGCACGCGCCTCATGGGCATGGCGGTCGGCGTCGGGCTCGACGAACTCGAAGGGACCACGGCCCGCTCGCTCGGACTGGACGTGTTCAGCATCCAGCCGGGCGATTTCCCCTCGACGATCGCCTCGAACGGAATCAACCAGTTCCTGCGCGGCACAGAAATCGAGGCGGGTCGCTATCTGAACCCCAACCTGTTCGTCTCCGGGATCGCGACACCGGGCCTGTTCAGCTGCGCCTCCGGCAACCGTGAGAACAGTGCCTGCGCGGTGCCCGGATTGACGATCCAGTATCGCACCGCCAGAGGGCTTCGTCTGGAGACGAGCCTCACGCCGCGTTACATCCTGTTTCCCCCGACGCTGGCCGGTCAGTCGGCCGCCGGCACGAGTCAGTTCGGCGCGTTCCTGATCCGGGAGTGGAGATTCTGATGGGTGGGCGGTGACGCCCGTAGCGGGCCTCTGATCGGGCGTTTGGTGAGTCGACGGGCAGTGTGTCGTTGAAAAACTTCCGGAGCACCCATGAAATCACGCTGGATCCGCTGGAAGGATCGCGAGGTGCTCTATCAGAATTTCACCGGATGCCGGGAGGATCTCGTGGCGCTTCGCAGCGAGGTCGAAGCCGTCGACGTGCTGATCACGCGACAATCGCGCGGCTCGGTGATCGCGCTCGCCGATCTCACGGACACCACCGCGTCAGCGGGGGCGGTGCAACTGTTCAAGGCGAGCGCCACAAGGACCAAGCCATTCATCGACCGTCAGGCGCTGATCGGGATCCACGGGATGAAGCGCTACGCGGCGCAGACCGTGGCCCTCTTCGCCGGGCAGGCAATGAAAGTGTTCGAGACGCGCGAGGCGGCGCTCGACTGGCTCGTCTCCGACGACGACTAGGCCCCTCTTCCCAGCTCGTCCCACAGCGTCGCCATCGCCCGCATGCCGACGGTGAAGTTCTCGATGCTCATCCACTCGTCGGGCGCGTGAGCGTTCTCGCCGGGCAGACCGAAGCCGACGAGCAGCACCGGGGCGCCGAGGATGCGCTCGAAGTCGCCGACGACGGGGATCGAGCCGCCTTCACCAGTGATCACCGGTTCGCGCCCGAATGCCGCGGCGAGCGCGCGCCGCGCGGCGTCGAACAGCGGACCCGCGAGCTCGGCGCGCCAAGGCCGCCCGCCGTGCAGATGTGTGACCGTGACCGTGACGCCGGCAGGCGCGACACGAAGCACGTGGTCGAGCATCAACTGCTCGACGTCGGCCGGCTCCTGGTCGGGCACGAGGCGACAGCTCACCTTGGCCATCGCTCTCGAGGGTAGGACGGTCTTCGCTCCCTCGCCGGTGTAGCCGCTCAGCAGGCCGTTCACTTCGCACGTCGGTCTCGTCCAGAGCTGCTCGAGCACCGTGTATCCCGACTCGCCACCGAGCGCGGGCGCGCCTGTCTCGGCGAGGAACTCCTCATCGCTGAACGGCAGCGCCTGCATCTGCGTGCGCACATGTGAAGGCCAGTCGCGCACTCGATCGTAGAAGCCGGGGATCGCGATGCGTCCGTCCGCGTCGTGCAGCGTGGCGAGGATGCGCGCCAGCGCCATCGCCGGATTGACGACGGCTCCCCCATAGCTGCCGGAGTGCAGATCTTGGGCGGGACCGACGACGTCGATCTGGAAGTAGGCGAGCCCCCGCAGTGACGACAGTACGCTCGGCAGCCCGGGCGCGAACATCGCCGAGTCCGAGATGACCACCGCGTCGCAGCGCAGCAGATCCGCGTGCGCTTCGATGAATGGCGCGAGGTGCTCGCTGCCCACCTCCTCCTCGCCCTCGGCCAGGACGATGACGTTTATCGGGAGCGTGCCGCGCACTGCGAGGTGCGCCTCCAGCGCCTTGATGTGCAGGAAGAGCTGTCCCTTGTCGTCCACCGAGCCGCGCGCGTAGATGCGTCCGTCGCGGACCGCGGGCTCGAAGGGCGGCGATGTCCAGAGCTCCAGCGGCTCGGCGGGCTGCACGTCGTAGTGCCCGTACACCAGCACCGTGGGCGCACCCGGCGGAGCCGTTCGATACTCACCAATGGCGATGGGGTGACCCGCAGTCTCGTGAATGGTGGCCGTGAGCCCCGCGGATCGCAGCGAGGCGGCGATCCAGTCTGCCGCGCGCGTGGTGTCGGCGTCGTGTTCGCTCCGCGCGCTCACGCTCGGAATGCGGAGCAGGTCGAACAGCTCGCCGCGGATGCGCTCGTCGTGCGCCGTGAGGTACGAGTCGATGTCGCCAGGGACTTCGGTCATCGGTCTGGTCGTTGAGATGTGGGCGTCGGGCCGGGCGCGGGAAGCTATGCGTCGACCGTGGCGAACGCACTCGATGACGGGTCATGCAGTGTCCCGACAATCATCACCGAGGTGCTAGTATTGTCGCGTCGATGGTTTCAGATTGGCGCTTCACGATGTCGCACCGAGCTTCCGAGTCCTACGCATCGATGCCGAAACAGAGCAGCACCCTTCGCGACGAGATCAAGCAGACCCGCCCCTTCCGCTCGTCGGCGGAGGAGGTGGTGGTGAGCATCCTGCGCACGGCCGCGGTCGTTCAGCGTCATCTGACGCGGGTCGTGGAGGCGGACGGGATCACGATTCAGCAGTACAACGTGCTGCGAATCCTGCGCGGCGCGGGAGACGCCGGGCTGCCGACGCTCGCCATCCGGGACCGGATGGTGGAAGAGGCGGCGGGGATCACCCGGTTGCTCGACAGGCTCGAGAGCGCGGGTCACGTGGTGCGCGAACGCTCCACGCCCGACCGGCGCCAGGTGTTCTGCCGCATCACCGCCAAGGGCAGCAGTGTGGTCGACGCGCTGGACAGCCCCATGGACGTCGCCAACCAACGGTCGGGATCGATGCTCGACGACGAGGAGCGGAGGCAGGTCGTCGAGCTGCTTGGCGCGGTGCGCGCAGCCTATCTGGAATCGCACGCGATGGATCAGGGGTCGCCGCGCGACGGCCAGCCGCCGCGGTAGCCTTCGAGCACCCACACGCGGCGCACCGTGACGGTGTCGCCGCGTCGCAGCAGCGGGGCGAGCGCACCGCGCGTGACGCGATCGAAGAAGGGCGCGAGCCTGGCGGCCGTCTCGTGCACGCCGGCCCGTTCGTCGAGCGCGAGCACCAGCGCGTCGCCTGTCGCTGCGCGCGCGGGGAACTCGGGCCAGAGCGCGTACTGATTGCGCCGGCCGACGAGGCACACGCACAGCGCCTCGGGCTGATCGGGCAGATGATACGCGAGCTCGCTCACGTCCTGATACCGATCCGCGCCGACCCACGCGCGCGTCGCGACCGCCCGGCGCGCATCGTCCACTCGCTGCGCCAGACCGTCCCATCCAGCGGCGCGCGCGATCGGATCGCGCCGCGCCGGCAGAGGAAGGATTGGTACGAGTGCGTGGGTGTAGATCACCGCCACGAGCACGGCCGCGAGCGCGATGCCTCGGCGCAGCCATCGATCGCCCGTCGCCGCGGTCGCCGCTGCAGCGAGCAGAGCGACACCGGGGATGTACGACGGCGCGGGCCAGTTGGCCTCGACGGAACGCCGCAGCGCGCTGTAGGCGAAGAACACCCAGCTTCCAACGGCCACGACGGCGAGCGCAAAGCGGGCGTCGTCGAATGGTCGGCGCAGCGCACGCCACACCGCGACGGTCATGAGCACGAAGAGAATTGGTGAGACGAGGCCGAGCTGTCCACCGATCAGATCCAGCTCGCGCTTGATCGGGGATCCTCGGGGCGCGCCGAGCCCGTGCTGGATCTGGAATCGAAAGGAGATCCAGTCGTGCGCCGAGTTCCACCGCAGCACGGGAAGGAACACCAGCGTCGCGACGATGCAGGCGACGTACGGTCCGGGCTCGCGCAGCCTCACGCGGAGTGACGGGCGCGCGAGCACGGCCGCGGTGATCGTGAGCGGAAGCAGGATCGACGTGTACTTGGACGCGAACGCGAGGCCGAGCGCCGCGCCGGCGGCGGACCACCACGCGAGCGAGCGTCCCGATCGCACCGGCGACTGTAGCGCGGCGACGACGCAGTAGAGCCCCACGGCGCTCCAGGCGAGGAGCGGCGCGTCCGGTGTAGCGAGCACCAGCCCCGTGGCGGCGAGTGGCATGAGGGCGAAGACGATGGCCGCCGTGCGCGCCGCGCGATCGCCGGCGATGCGTCGCGCGATCGCGGCCGCGGCCAGCGACGCCACCGCACCGGCGGCGATGGGAAAGAGCCGGATCGAGAATGGAGAGGGAGCGGCGCCGAGCAGGCCGGCCGTCGCGGTGCCGGCCCGGATGAGCAACGCGATCATCGGCGGATGATCGAAGTAGCCGCCCGCGAGATGCCGCGACCAGTCCCAGTAGTACGTCTCGTCGGGGAATAGTGGGAGCAGCGCGGCGAACAGCAGTCTCACCAGCGCGGCGGCCGCCGTGATCGCGAGCGCGGCCCGCCACGAGGGCGCATCGCGCTCCGTCACCTCGCCGCTACCCGTCACCCGGCGTGCGTCGTCGCATGCGCTGCACTCGCGCCAGCACCGACAGCGCAGCGACCCAGGCGAGCCACACGACGCGCTCGTCGAACGAGAGAGCGCGAAACATTCCCCACGCGACGAGGGGCACGGTCAGCGGCAGCGCGAGTCCCTGGTCGGTGTCGGCGACGTAACGCTCCGCCACCTTGGTGCCAGCGCGGCCCTGCTGGCGCAACGTACGAGCGATGGCCTTCGAGAGCTCTTCCGGCGGTACGGCGCGCCAGCCAGGCAACAGCATGAGCGTCCATGCGGACGCGGTGTGCCCCCAGCCGTGGTGGTCGCTGCCGGCGACGAGGGCGAGGTTGAAGCTGTCAGCCAGTGCGAGGATGCGCTGGCGCTCCTGCCTCGACTGGCCCAGGCCGCGCGGCGCGCCGTCGACGATCTCGATCGCGCGGACGCCGGCAGTGGCGGGACCCTTGGCCGGTCCCATCTGGCTCAAGTTGCCCGGGATCGTTTCGATGAGCACAGGCTCGTTGCCCGGTACGAGGCTGGCAAGCCGAAGTGCCTCGTCATCGACGTCGCGAAGCGAGGGCGTGAGGATTCCGCGGTACATCCGGTCGGCGTCGAGGATGTTCACGTGCTCGCCGCGCCACACCACCTCGATGGCCGGCAGGAGGATCGTCGCCTCGCCCGAGCTGGTCGGATTGTTGGCCCATCCGTCGCGTGCGCCCTCGAAGGTGCGGTGATCGCTGATGTACGCGACGTCGAACCCGGCATCGCGGTGCCACTCCCGCACGTCCTCCGGGTTCCAGTTCCAGCGTCCGTCGTGCGAGTACTTGGTGTGCGCGTGGAAGTCGATCGCGACGATGTCGGGGCCGGCGGTGTCCAGCCCCGCCATGGGTCTGGGGAAGAGCACCGCCGCCACGTACAGCCCGATGAGCAGCGCGAGCGCGATCCCGACCCGCGCGGCCACGCGCACGGCGCGGCGCGCCGGCGTCACCGCCACGTCCAGCTCGGGAAGCCGCCACCACCACCAGAGCGTCCAGCCGAGCAGCAGCGTCACCAGCAGCGCGATGTGCTGGCGCGCGCTGAGGAGCGTGATCGTATCGAGGATCGACGAGACCGGCGCGAGCAGCAGGTAGGAGGCTGGCCGGTGCAGTGAGGCCTCGACCATCGGCAGCAGCGTGGCGGCGTCGCGGATGGGATCGAGGGCGAACGGCGCGCTGAGCGCCAACAGGGCGACGACCGTCAGCGCCACCCACGGAAGCCCACGGAAGCGGGCCAGCCGGCGGACGATTGCAGATTCAGCGCGGGGAGCGACGTCGCGAGGCACCGGGGGGGCTACTCTTCGTGGAATGAAGTTCGCGGCGTGGGGATGAGACCGCGCCGCAACTTAGTCGCTCGGCTGCGCCGCCGCACTCTCGCGGGGCGACATCACCCGTCCCCGCTCTTCCGGCCATGGCCAACCATCTCGTTCACGAGACCAGTCCGTACCTGCTGCAACACGCGCACAATCCCGTGGACTGGTGGCCGTGGGGCACCGCGGCGCTCGAGCGCGCGCGGCATGAGGGGAAGCCGGTCCTGCTGAGCATCGGGTATGCGGCGTGTCACTGGTGTCACGTGATGGAGCGGGAGTCGTTCGAGGACGAGGCGACGGCGGCGGTGATGAACGAGCACTTCGTGTGCATCAAGGTCGACCGGGAGGAGCGGCCCGACATCGACGGCATCTACATGCAGGCGACCCAGGCGATGACGGGGCACGGCGGCTGGCCGATGACCGTGTTCGTCACGCCGCAGGGCGAGCCCTTCTTCGCCGGGACCTATTTCCCGCCGGAGGACCGGCACGGCATGCCGTCGTTCCGTCGAGTCCTCGCCGGCGTGGCCGACGCATGGCACAACAGAAAGGACAGTGTCGAGCGCACCACCGCGTCGATGCGCGACCTGTACGCGGCGAGCACCGAGCGCACGCGGGTCACGGGCACGCTCGACGAATCGCTGCTCGGCCGCGCCGTCGCCAGCCTGCGCCAGCGGTTCGAGCCGCGCTTCGGCGGCTTCGACGGCGCACCGAAGTTCCCGCCCACGATGGCGCTCGATTTCGCGCTCAGGCAGTGGGCGCGGACCGGCGACCAGGACGTGCTGCACATGGTGACGCACACGTTCCGCCGGATGGCGCGCGGCGGCATCTACGATCAGGTGGGCGGCGGCTTCGCGCGCTATAGCGTGGACGCGTACTGGCTCGTGCCGCACTTCGAGAAGATGCTCTACGACAACGCGCTGCTCGTGCGTCTTGGTGCCGCGCTCTGGCAGGCGACGCGCGACGTGGAGGCGCGGCGCGTGACGCAGGAGACGCTCGCCTGGCTGTCGCGCGAGATGACGTCCCCGGAGGGCGGCTTCTACTCGTCGCTCGATGCGGACAGCGAGGGTCACGAAGGGCGCTACTACGTGTGGGACTCCAACGAGCTGGACTCCCTGCTCGGTGAAGACGCGTCGCTGATCAAGGCGTACTGGGGCGTCACGCAGGAGGGGAACTTCGAGGGGCGCAACATCCTGTTCGCGC
>JBDSDB010000076.1:0-40426 GCA_039920785.1 Gemmatimonadaceae bacterium | reverse complement strand
CCGAGCGCAACGATGCCCGGCAGCACGCCAACCGTGGAGATCGTGATGTGCCTCGCGCCGATGCCGAGCCCGCGCGGGTCGTTGAGCAGTGTCAGCGCCGGCGACACCGCTTTCCAGTTCATGAGCGGCTCACCCATCCCCATGAAGACGATATTGGTCAACTCGACGGGCTCGTCGAGCAATCGCATCTCACGCGCCTGGCCAGCGATCTCGAACGGCTCGAGATTTCGTGAGAATCCCATCGCGCCCGTGGCGCAGAAGGCGCACTTGAGCGCGCACCCGGCCTGCGACGAGATGCACAGTGTCATCCGGTTGCCGTCTGGAATGGCCACCGTCTCGATCGCCTCGCCGTCAGCGAGCTGGAACAGGAACTTCCGCGTGCCGTCGGTGGAGCGCTGCTGAGTGATGAGCGCAAGCCGCGGGATGGAGAAGCGCTGCGCGAGCGCGACGCGAAGCGGCGCGGACAGCTCGGTCATCTCCTCGAACGACGCAACCGGCCGCACCCACAGCCGGCGCAACACCTGACCGACGCGGTAGCTCGGCTCGCCCAGCTCGCTCATGGCGACGGCGAGCCGGTCTTCCGCCTGCGCAGGCGTCAGGTTGAGCAGGTTTTCCAGGTCGGCCATTAGCGAAACACCGTGGTGAGCAGAAACTGATACGAGGATCCGAGTCCGGCCGTACCCTCCTCGCGCGCCACCCCGACGAGATAGCGCGCATATCGGAGGCTCAGTCCAAGTCGCAGTCGAGTGGTCGAGGAGCCGTACGCGGACTGCCTCGCCAGGCCCCCTCGAAACTCGAGCAGCGTCGTGCGCGCGCTCGTGAAGGCGAAGACCTCGGAGCCGGTCTCGCGCTCTCGCTGATAGGCGAGGCCCGCGCGAACGTCGACGACCCTCACTGGGAGAATACCCTCCGCCGCGGCCAGCGTCGCCACGCGATCGCCCTTTCCGGTGACGGATCGCAGAAAGGTCGAGGCGGCAAGCCGGACCGGTATTCCGCCGGGCCGCTCGAGGATACCCCCGACGTCGAGCGAGGTGGCGTGGCCCGTCGTGAAGTCCACCTCGCCGCTTCGCCGGCGCAGCGCCACTCCCACCGAGGCACCCCCGCGCGACGCCGCGGCGAGGGCCGAGACGATCGTCGAGCGGTAGGGGATCTCTCCCCCGATGCTCTGCGGATCGGTGTCGGTGCGAATCAGGTCAGTCACCGAGGCCTGCGCCAGCTGCACCCCCGCCGTGATGTGCTCGGTGACGTGATACGCGACCGTGCCCAATTGCGCAGAGACGGCCTGCTCGATCGGCGTGTTCAGCGAACTGACCGAGAGCAGCAGCCGATTCTCGCCGCTGAGGGCCATCGTCGCCGGATTCCAGAACCCGCCGCCGGCCGTCACGGCCAGAGCGGCCGGCTCGGCCATCGTCCCCAGCGGGAATTGGTAGAGATCGCGACCGGGAACCTGCTGCGAGTGAAGAGCACGAATCGGACTCAACACTACAAGTGCCGCGACGGCGGCGAACGTCAAGCGGCACATGAAGTTGAGCTTAGCCCGCCGAGCGAGCTCACGCAACGGCGGTGCTACCCCGGGACGGGCCAGCGCACTAGGTTAGAGGGTTGAATGCGAACCATGCGCACGGGTGAATGATTGAGCGACCTTTCGCGCCATCCAGTACCTCGGGATGGCGCCGCTCCGCCGTGTGCACAGACGGACTGCCGCGCTCGTCGCGCGCAGCGCAGGTGCTGCGCCGCGAGACTGCGCGCGCCGACGTCGCATCGCCACACACTTCGACCGTACTGAATGTCTGACACCGCACTGGCGACGAGCTATCGCACGCATCTCTGTGGCGCGCTTCGGGAGCAGCACGTGGGCGCGGAGGTGCGCCTCGGTGGCTGGGTGCATCGTGCGCGAGACCTCGGAGGCCTCGTCTTCTTCGACCTGCGTGACCGCGCCGGCCTGGTGCAGGTGTCGGTGAACCTCGCCACGGCCTCGCCCGAGCTGGCGAAAGTGGCCGCTTCGCTCGGCGCCGAGACCGTCGTGCTCGTCGAGGGCCGCGTCAGCGAGCGCCCTGCCGCGATGCGGAACTCCGAGCTCGAGACCGGCGCCGTGGAGGTGAGTGCGACGTCACTACGCATCGTGGGGCCGGCGGAGACGCCGGCCATTCCGGTGGCGCGCGGCAAGGGTGAGCAGCTCGCCGCCGAGGAGTTGCGCTTGCGGCATCGCTATCTCGACCTGCGCCGCGACGAGCTGCAGCGCAATCTCCTGCTGCGTCACCGACTGATGCAGGTGACGCGACGCTATCTGAGCGACACGGGCTTCTTCGAGATCGAGACGCCGATGCTCACGAAGCCCACGCCCGAGGGTGCGCGCGATTACCTCGTGCCGAGCAGAGTGCATCCGGGAGAGTTCTACGCCCTCCCGCAGTCGCCGCAGATCTACAAGCAGCTGCTCATGGTCGCTGGCTACGATCGGTATTTCCAGATCGCACGCTGCTTCCGCGACGAGGATCTGCGTGCGGACCGGCAGCCCGAGTTCACCCAGATCGACGTCGAAGCGTCGTTCGTCGGGGAAGAGGACGTCATCCGGATCGCCGAGGGGCTGATCCGCGCGCTCTGGTCCGAGGGCGGCAGCACCGTGCCGGCGACCATTCGCCGGATGGCGTACGCCGAGGCGCTCGAGCGGTACGGCATCGACCGGCCCGACTTGCGATTCGGGTTGGAGCTGGAGGACGTGAGCGACGTGTTCCGGGGCTCCGAGTTCGTCGTCACCAAGTCGGTGCTCGACGCTGGCGGTCGCGTGCGCGGCTTGCGCGTCCCCGGTGGGTCGACACTATCGAGGAAGCAGGTGGACGAGGTCGAGGCGGCGGCGAAGGGTGCGGGAGCGTTGGGCCTACTCCGGCTGAAGCGAGTGAACGGCGCGCTCGAGGGTCCGGCGGCGAAGTTCCTGGGCGACGGGGCCGCTGACCGGCTGGGGCTCGCGGACGGCGATCTGGGGTTGTACGTGGCAGGAGCGGACCGGATATCGAGCCCGTCGCTCGACCGCGTTCGACAGGAGGTGGCGCAGCGAATGCAACTCGTCCCGTCCAATGTGAATGCCTTCGTCTGGGTGACGGACTTTCCGATGTTCGAGCGCGACCCGCTGTCCGGGGTGCTGGCGCCCGTCCATCATCCGTTCACGGCGCCCAACCCCGACGACGTGGAGCTCCTGGACGCCGAGCCGTGGAAGGCGAGAGCGCTGGCGTACGATCTCGTGCTGAACGGCACCGAGCTAGGGGGCGGCAGCATCCGCATCAACGATCCGCGCGTGCAGTCGCGCATCTTCCGCCTGCTCGGGATCGACGAGGCGACGGCGCAGTCGCGCTTCGGATTTCTGCTCGAAGCACTGCGCGCCGGCGCACCGCCGCACGGCGGCATCGCGTTCGGCTTCGACCGCATCACGATGGTGCTCGCCGGCGCGACTTCGCTGCGCGACGTGATCGCCTTCCCGAAGACCACCGCCGCGCGGGCCCTGTTCGAGGGCGCGCCGAGTCCCGTTCCCTCCGCGGACATCGCGGAGCTGCACATCAGAGTGGAGTCCCAGCCCGCGTGAGCGACAGTTCGGTCACCCAGAAGCTGTCCACCGAAGGGGCGGACATGCTCACCCTCGCCGGCGTCAACGACGGCAACCTGGTGGAGCTCTCGCGGTTGGGGGGCGTCAAGGTCGCGCTGCGTGGCGATACCATGTCGATCTCGGGACCGACCGAGTTGGTCACGCGCGCGAGCGACATTGCGCGCCGGATGATCGACCGCGCCCGTCAGCGCATGGAGATGACGCCGGACGACGTGCTGCGCCTGAGCGAGGACGACGGCGCTGGGCGTGACGGCGATGGCGTGCCCGGCGGAGGCATCGCCCTGCCGGGCGTGCGGAAGCTCATCCAGGCGAAGACGAGCGGGCAGGCGGAATACCTTCAGAAGATCGCCGAGCACGACATCGTGGTCGGGATCGGTCCGGCGGGCACGGGGAAGACGTACCTCGCCGTCGCGGCGGCCGTCGACGCGTTGACACGCAAGAAGGTGAAGCGAATCATCCTGGCGCGACCCGCGGTCGAGGCGGGCGAGAGCCTCGGTTTTCTTCCTGGCGACATGCAGGCCAAGGTGGATCCGTACCTGCGTCCGCTCTACGACGCACTCGACGAGATGATGCCGCAGGAGCGCGTCCAGAAGGCGTTGGAGACGCGGGTCATCGAGATCGCGCCGCTCGCGTTCATGCGCGGCCGCACGCTCGGCGACGCCTTCGTCATCCTGGACGAGGCACAGAACGCCACCACCATGCAGATGAAGATGTTTCTCACCAGGCTCGGCGTGAACTCGCAGATCGTCATCACGGGCGACAAGACGCAGATCGATCTCCCGAAGCGCGAGGAGTCGGGGATCATGCAGGTCGAGCGCATCCTTCCGGGCATCGAGGGGATCGCGTTTCATTACTTCACCGACGTCGACGTCGTGCGGCACCGACTGGTGCGCGACATCATCAAGGCGTACGCGGAGGATGGGGATTGATCGCGTGAATCTGCGCGAAGAGCTGGAGCGTGCAACAGGGACGACGGAGGCATCGCGGCATCTACGCGGTGCGTCGCTTGCGCTGCGCATGCTTCTGCTGCTCGGCGTGGCAGCGCTCACCACGATCGTGCTCGGCGGCGACCTGCGGTCGCGCTCGCCCGACACCGTGGCCGGCGGCTTCATCGTCAACCTGCTCCTCTTCTCCACCATGGCGGCCGCGCTACGGACCTTTCGGCCGACGATCTATCACGATCGCCGCGCCCTCGCGCTGCTCGGAGCCCTCGCGGCGCTGATGGTGATGGCCGCGGCCGGCGCGGTGCAGATCCGCCCGGAGTCGCCGGAGCTGGTGCCCATCGCCTTCGTGGGAATCGTCGTGAGCGCGCTGTTCGACAGGCGTGTTGGCCTGCTCACCGTCGTCCTCCTCGCCGTACTCATCGCGGCGCAGCCCGACTTCCGCTCGTCGGCCTCCCTTCCGGTGATGCTCGCCGGGGGCACGGCCTCCGCGTTGGCCGTCCGCGAGACGAGGAGCCGCGACCAGTCCTACCTCTGGATCATCATGGTCGCGGCGGTCACGTCGGTCGCGATCGTCAGCGCGGGCGTCGCCGCCGCCGCGCCGCGAGGTTTGCTCTTCACCGGCGCCATCCGCGCCGTGGCGACCTCGGTGGTGGCGGTGATCGCCGCGATGCTCTTCCTGCCGCTCGCCGAGCGCGTGAGCGGGCGTGAGACCCAGCTCACACTGCTCGAGTGGGGCGACCCACATCACCCACTGCTGCAGCGCCTCAGCCTGGAGGCGCCGGGCACATATGCCCACACCGTCGCCATCGCCAACATGGCGGAGGCGGCCTGCCGCGCGATCGGCGCGAACGAGCTGCTCGCGCGGGTGGGCGCCTACTATCACGACATCGGGAAGCTGGTGAAACCGCTGTACTTCGTGGAGAACCAGCCGCGCGGCCGCAACCCGCACGACAAGCTCAAGCCCACCACCAGCGCGTCGATCATCCGCAATCATGTGCGCGAAGGGCTCGAGCTCGCCGATTCGGTTGGTCTCCCCGCGACGATTCGCGCGTTCATCGCCGAGCACCACGGCACGAACACGATCGCGTACTTCATGGAGCGCGCACGCGAGCGCGACGGCGTGATGCCGAACCTCGCGGAGTTCACCTATCCTGGCCCCGTCCCGCAGAGTGCCGAGACGGCGGTGGTCATGCTCGCCGACGGAGCCGAGGCGGCGGCGCGCGCGATGGGAACACCGACGCCCGAACGGGTTCGCGAGGTGATCGACCGGATGGTGAGCGAACGGCTCGACCAGGGGCAGCTTCGCGACGCGCCGTTGACGCTGCGCCAGCTCACACTCGTGAAGCGCGAGTTCGCGCGCGTGCTCGGCGGCATGTATCACGCACGCGTGGAGTATCCCACGCCGTCGACCCATACGACGAGCGTATGAGCCGCGTCGTGGAGGTCGCCACGGAGGGTGTGCGGATCCCGGTGGCGCGGTCGCGCGTCGCCGCGGTCGCCGACGGTGTGCTGCGCGCGGAGCGAGTGCGCCACGCGATCCTGTCGGTGGCGTTCGTGACCGACCGCCGCATCGCTGCGCTGAACCGGACGCACCTCGGGCACGCCGGGCCAACGGATGTGATCTCGTTCGGTTTCGCGCCGGTCGACGCGCGCGGCGATGTCGTCGGGGACGTCTACATCGCGCCGGGCGTGGCGCGGCGCAACGCGCACGCGCACGGCCGCCGCGTGCGCGAGGAGTTGCTCCGTCTCGTCGTGCACGGCGTGCTGCACGTGCTCGGCCACGATCATCCGGATGACGACTCGCGGTACGAGTCGGCGATGTGGACTCGCCAGGAGCAGCTGCTCCGCACGCTGGGCACGGCATGAACGCCGGGGCGCTGATCGTCGCTGCAGGGTCCGTCGTGCTCGCTGCGCTCGCCGCAGCGGCAGACGGCGCGCTCCTCGGGGGCGACCCCGACCCGGAACCATCTCCGCCCGTCGTCGGCATCCTCCGCCGGCGGGAGCATGCGCATCGCGCGCTCGCGTTGGCGCGTGTGCTGGCGCATCTCGCCGCGGGCGCTGCGACCGCGCGCCTCCTCGGCCTGCAGCGTGACGATGGCGTGCGTGCCGTGCTCGTCATGCTCGGCGCCGCGCTCGTCATCGTCATGATCGTAGAGGGGATCTTCCGCTCGCTCGGATTCACGACCGCGCCGCGGTTCGTCGTGGCGTTCGCGCCGCTCGTGCGCGCACTGGAGATCATCCTCGCTCCCGTGCTGCGCGCCGGCGTCGCCCTCGACCTTCTGTTCGAGCGGTTCCTCCCTCCGCCATCGATGGAGGAGCGCGCCGAGCAGCGTGAGGAGGCGACCGAGCAGTTTCGCCAGGTCGTCGCCGCCGAGGCGGACGTGCCGCGGGACCAGGAGGCGCTGTTGCGCGGGGTGTTCTCCCTGGCGGACACGATGGTGCGCGAGGTCATGGTGCCGCGCGTCGACATCCTCGGCATCGAGCTGACCACACGATGGAGCGAGGTCGTGGACCGCGTCCGCAGCTCCGAGCACGCGCGACTCCCAGTCTTCGAGGATACGCTCGACAACATCACGGGGATTCTGTACGCCAAGGATCTGTTGCCGTTCATCATCGACGACGACGAGCCGATGCTCGGCTGGCAGACGCTGGTGCGGCCCGCATCGTTCATCCCGATCTCCAAGCCGATCGACGTTCAGCTGCGCGACTTCAAGGCGGGCCGAACGCACATCGCGATCGTGAGCGACGAGTACGGCGGCACGGCGGGACTCGTCACCATCGAGGACGTGCTCGAGGAGATCGTCGGCGAAATACACGACGAGTATGACGATAAGGAGCCCGAGATCGAGCAGGAGGAAGGGAAGCGGTTCTGGGTGACGGGCCGGCTCACGATCGACGAGCTCTCCGAGCTGCTCGGCCAGGACTTCTCACAGGAAGATGTGACGACGGTGGGCGGGCTCGTGTACGAGTCGTTCGGGCGCGTTCCTCGAGCGGGCGAATCGGTGATGGTCGGCGGCTACAAGCTGGTGGTGGAGCGCGTGCGCCGCCGGCGCATAGAACGCGTGTACTTCGAACGGCGCCCAACGGTGCGGTCGTCCGCATGATCGGCTCCCAGATGATGGTGCTCGCGCTCTGCGTGCTCACGGTCGCACTCCTGACGGCCGGCGGGATGGCGATGCGGTCGGTGAGCCGCATCTGGCTGCGGCACTGGGTGGAGCAGCAGCTTCGCGGCTCGCGCGCCGCGCACGCGTATCTCGAGCGGCCACAACGTCTGATCATCGGCGCGAGCTCCACCGTGGCGCTCGTGCTCGTGTTGAGCGGCGCGTTGCTGGCCACCGACTACGCGTACGCGCCAGGTCACCTGGCGATCGCGCTCGCGATCTTCGCCGCGGCGGTGATCGTCGTGGGCCAGCTCATCCCGCGCGCGGTCGCGCGCCGCTTCGCGCCCGCGGTGGCGTCGCTGCTGTCGCCGCTGCTCGAGGCCGCGGCGATCATCGCCAGTCCGATCGTCGGGGCAGGACGGTTCGCCAGCCGCCCCTTCGAGCGCGTGTCGCTGGTGAAGCACGACGGCGAGCGCGACACGATCCAGGATCTGCTCCGCGAGGGCGAGCTCGAAGGCGTCGGCGAGCGGCAGGAGATGGAGATCATCACCGGCGTCATGGAGTTCGGCGAGAAGGCGGTCCGCGACGTGATGATTCCGCTCGAGGAGATCTTCGCGATCGAGCGCTCCACCAGCGCTCGGGAGATTGCCGAGGAGTTCGCGACGTCGGCATTCAGCCGAGTGCCAGTGTACGAGGGGAGCATCGATCACGTCATCGGAATGGTGCATGCGTTCGACGTGCTCAAGATGCGCGGCGAGCGGCTGCCGGCACTGCGTCCTGTGGCCAGCGCGGTGGACAGCACGCCGTGCAGCGAGCTGTTGTTCCGCATGCTGCGCAAGAGCCAGCACCTGGCGATCGTTCAGGACGCCGCGGCGCACACGATCGGACTCGTGACGCTCGAGGATCTCCTGGAGGAGCTCGTGGGCGACATCCGCGACGAGCACGACGAACCGGCCCCGCGAGGGGAGAGCTGACGATGCGCGAGACGTCGCGCCGAGAGTGGCTCGAAGAGCTGCTCACAGGAATGCGCGATGGCAGGAAAGCTTCATTGGCGCGCGCGATCAGCATCGTGGAGAACCACCGGCCCGCCTTCGACCTCCTGCTCGCGGAGTTGCATCCACGCATCGGCCGGGCGAGACGGATCGGGATCACCGGGCCGCCGGGCGCGGGCAAGAGCACGCTCACCGCACGCCTGGCGCGAGCGTACCGCGAGTCGGGCCTCACGGTGGGAATCGTCTGCGTCGACCCGACGTCGCCGTTCACCGGCGGCGCCCTGCTCGGCGACCGCATCCGGATGGAGGACATCGCCCTCGACCCCGGCGTCTACATTCGCTCGCTTGCGACGCGCGGCTCGCTTGGTGGGCTCTCGGCCGCGACGCGCGAGACCTGCGACGTGCTCGACGCGTTCGGCATCGATCGCATCCTGATCGAGACCGTAGGCGTCGGTCAAAGCGAGCTCGATGTCGCACGCACCGCCGATACGAGCGTCGTCGTGCTCGTCCCCGAGTCGGGCGATTCGATCCAGACGCTCAAGGCCGGGCTCATGGAGATCGCCGACATCTTCACCGTCAACAAGGCCGACCGGCCAGGAGCGGACCGGCTGCGCAACGAGCTGGAGATCATGCTCGGCATGCGGCCGGGAGCCACGGCGACTGACGGAGCTGCGCACCATGGCGTGGATCTCTCGCGGAACAACCTGGCCAGGCAGGTGCGCGAAGCGTCCAAAGCCGAGGGCGATCGCTGGACACCGCCAGTGCTGCGCACCGTGGCTGCGGAGGGCGAGGGCGTCGCCGAGCTGAGAGACGCCATCGACCGGCACTTTCACTATCTTGAGACCAGTGGCGGGTTGCGCGAACGCCGGCGTGCTCGGCTGCGCGAGCGAGTCGTGGACGTGGTCGAGGAGAAGATCCGTCGTCGGCTCTGGGCCGATGCGGCGACCACCGCGTGGCTCGACGCGCGGCTGCCCGAGCTCGAGACGGGAGTGGCGACGCCCTTCGGGATCGCCGACGCGCTGCTCGCCCGCAGCACGGATCTGTTGACGGGGAGGACGTCATGACGTCGATGCGAGAGCTCACCAACCTCGCCGCGGAACAGCAGGCGGAGCTCGAGCGCCTGCGCGCAGAAGTCGTCGCGTGGCGCCGAGCGTATGAGAAGGGGGAGCGGCGCGAGATCGGCTTCCTGAACTCCGAGCGCGAGGTGGAGCCGCTGTACACGCCGCTCGACACATCCGGAGACGCCGCAGTACGCATCGGCATGCCGGGCGCGTATCCGTACACGCGCGGCATCCACCCCACGGGCTATCGCGGCAAGTTGTGGACGATGCGTCAGTTTGCCGGATTCGGCAGTGCGCGCGACACCAACGAGCGGTTCAAGTTTCTCCTCGCGCACGGCCAGACGGGACTCTCCACGGCGTTCGACTTCCCCACGCTGATGGGCTACGACTCCGACCATCCGCGCTCCGAAGGGGAGGTCGGCAAGACGGGCGTAGCGATCTCCAGCCTCGCTGACATGGAGGTCCTGTTCGACGGTATTCCGCTCGATCAGGTGTCGACCTCGATGACGATCAACGGGCCGGCGATCATCCTCTGGGCGTTCTACGTCGCCGCGGCCGAGAAGCAGGGCGTGGACGTCACGACGCTCCGCGGGACGATTCAGAACGACATCCTGAAGGAGTACATGGCGCAGCACGCCTGGTGCTTCCCCATCGAGCCCGCGCTGCGTCTCATCGTCGATTGCTTCGAGTGGGGAGCGACACACGCGCCGCTGTGGAACACCGTCTCGATCTCCGGCTACCACATCCGCGAGGCTGGCGCCACTGCCGCCCAGGAGCTCGCCTTCACCCTGGCCGACGGGTTCACCTACGTGGAGCGCGGCATCGCCCGCGGCCTCGACGTCGACGACTTCGCCCCGCGGCTCTCGTTCTTCTGGGACATCCACAACGATTTCTTCGAAGAGATCGCCAAGCTGCGCGCCGCACGCCGCATCTGGGCGCGGCACATGAAGGAGCGCTACGGCGCAACGAGCCCCAAGTCGTTGTTGATGCGCTTCCACTCGCAGACGGCCGGTGTGACCCTCACGGCGCAGCAGCCGATGAACAACGTCGTGCGCGTGGCCTACCAGGCGCTCGCCGCGGTTCTGGGCGGCACGCAGTCGCTGCACACCAACTCCATGGATGAAACGCTCGCGCTGCCCACGGAGGCGGCCGTGCAGGTGGCGCTCCGCACCCAACAGGTGCTCGCCTATGAAACCGGTGCGCCGAACGTGATCGATCCGTTGGGCGGCTCCTACTACGTGGAAGCCCTCACCGATCGGCTCGAGGCCGAGGCCGAAGCCCTGTTCATCGAGATCGAGCGCGTGGGTGGCGTGGTGCGCGGCCTGGAGGACGGCTGGTTCCAGCGCCAGATCCATTCGTCTGCGGCGCGGCAGCAGTGGGAGATCGAGCAGCACCGGCGCGTGATCGTGGGCGTCAACGAATTCGTCTCTGAGGGGGACGCGCTCGACATTCCGCTTCTGAGAATCGGCGCCGAGGTCGACGCCGATCAGCGCGCGCGGTTGGCGAAGGTCCGGGCGGAGCGCGATCAGGCGCTGTGCGACGCACACCTGGATCGCCTGCGCACGGCCGCGCGCGGCGCGGAGAACGTCATGCCCCACATCCTCGACTGCGCGCGCGCGTACTGCACGCTGTACGAGATCCGTCGCGCGCTCGTAGACGTCGTCGGCGCCTACCGCGAGCCGGTCTTCTTCTGACGCCGGCCAGGAAGGCGGAAGAGTGGTGGGAATCGTACTTCGACGCCCACTACCTGCTCGAGTATCAGCCCATCTTCGATCTCGCTCGCGACCGGCAGGAAGTCGCGCGGCTCATCGAGCTCCTCGCACTGCCGAGCGGGTCGCGCATCCTCGATGTGCCGTGCGGCCAGGGGCGTCACGCGCATCTCCTCGCCGAAGCGGGCTTTCGCGTAGATGGCCTGGACTACTCCGAGCACCTCATCGCGCGGGCGAAGGAACGCGGCACGGGCCCGACGCTCCGCTACACGCGAGGCGACATGCGCCGCCTGCCCGCTCGATGGACGGGCCGCTTCGGCGCCGTGGTGAATCTCTTCACCTCCTTCGGATTCTTCGCTTCTCCCGCTGACGACGCGCGGGTCATGGCGGAGTTTGCGCGCGTGCTCGTGCCCGGCGGCATGCTCGTGTGGCACGGCGGGAGCCGCGACGGCGTGATGGCCAAGTTTCTGGCGCGCGACTGGTGGAAGTCCGACGACGGGACGATGATCGGCCACGAGCGCGACTTCGATCCGCTCTCGGGTGTCCTGACCATCCGCACAGCGTGGGAGGGTCCGTCGGGCCGCGGCGCGCGCGAGCATCGGATTCGCCTCTACACCGCCACTCGGCTCGCTGAGCTGTGCCTCGACGCGGGGCTGCTGGTGGAGGAGGCATACGATGGATGGCGTGACCGTCCACTCTCGCGGCGTTCCCCCGAGATGGTGCTCATCGCGCGCAAGCGCGAGTTGCCGCGCGCGCGGCGCGGCCGCTAGCTTTCGCGCTGACACCACACTGCGCGTGATGCGCGTCGCGCGCCGTGGTGCACTCGCTCTCTCGACAGGACTATGCGTCCCATTCGCGTACTGGTAGCCAAACCCGGTCTGGATGGTCACGACCGCGGAGCGAAGGTGGTCGCCGCCGCCCTGCGTGACGCGGGGATGGAGGTGATCTACACCGGGCTGCACCAGACTCCGGAGATGATCGCGAGCGCCGCCGTTCAGGAAGACGTCGACGTCGTGGGGCTGTCGATCCTCAGCGGCGCGCACATGACACTCATCCCGCGCGTGCTCGAACTGCTGCGGCAAGAGGGGCGTTCCGACGTGCTGATCACCGGCGGCGGCATCATCCCCAAGGAGGACATGGCCGCGCTGCACGCCATGGGGACCGGGACGCTGTTCGGTCCCGGCACGCCGACGTCCGAGCTGGTGAACTACATCAAGGCGTGGTTCGCCGAGCAGACCAAGCAGGAAGCGTGACGACCGCGTGAGCACCAGCCGACTGCGCGAGCTGAGCGGAGAGCTCCGCGCGCTCGAGGAGCGACTCCGCGAAGGCGGTGGCGCCGACAAGATCCGGAAGCAGCACAGTCAGGGCAAGCTGACCGCGCGAGAGCGCGTGGCGGGCCTCTGCGACGCCGGCGCGCGCTTCCTCGAGCTCGGGCTCCTCGTCGCGTACGACCAGTACGACGGCCAGGCGCCCGCCGCCGGCGTCGTCACCGGCGTCGGCATGGTGCACGACCGGCCGGTCGTCGTCGTCGCCAACGATGCCACCGTGAAGGCGGGCGCCTGGTGGCCCGAAACGATCACGAAGATCCTGCGCGCGCAGGAGGTCGCCATGCGCTGCCGCATCCCGATCGTCTATCTCGTCGACTCCGCCGGTGTGAACCTGCCGTATCAGGGCGGGGTCTTCCCGGGGCAGTACGGCGCGAGCCGGATCTTCTACTACAACTCGATCATGCGGCGCTACCTCCGCGTGCCGCAGCTCGCCGCCGTGATGGGGCAGTGCATCGCCGGGGGCGCGTATCTTCCCGCGCTCTCCGACCTGATCGTGATGGTCGAGGGCTCGTCGTTCATGGGTCTCGGTGGGCCGAACCTGGTCAAGGGCGCAACGGGTCAGACGATCGACGGCGAGACGCTCGGCGGCGCGAGCACGCATACGCAGATCAGCGGCGTCGCCCACTATGCGGTGAAGGACGACGAGGCCTGCCTCGCGAAGCTGCGCGCGCTCGTCGCGCAGCTTCCGACCGAGAGAGCGCGCGCGACGCCGGCCGCGACGGAACCGGGCACTCTTCCCGACGCGCTGTACGACCTGCTGCCGGCGGATCACCGCATGTCGTACGACATGCACGCCATTCTCCGCGCCATCGTCGACGACGGTGCCATCGCCGAGTTCCAGGAGCAGCTCGCGCGCGAGATGATCTGCGGCGACGCACGCATCGAGGGCATCGCCGTCGGCATCATCGCCAACCAGCGCGGCCTGATCAAGACGCGACCCGGCGAGAAGCCGCGCTTCGGCGGCATCGTGTACGCCGAGAGCGCGGAGAAGGTGGCGTTCTTCATCGACCGGTGCGACCGGCAGGGCATCCCGATCCTGTTCGTGCAGGATGTCTCCGGCTTCATGGTCGGCCCCGAAGCCGAGCACGAAGGAATCATCCGCGCCGGTGCGCGTTTCGTCGAAGCGATGGCGACGGCGCGCGTGCCCAAGCTCGTGCTCACCGTCAATCACGCCTCCGGCGCCGGCTACTACGCCATGGCGGGGCAGGGCTTCGACCCTGACTTCATCTTCTCCTGGCCCACGGGGCGGATGGCGGTGATGGAAGGCGAGAGCGCCGTGCAGGCGGTGCATGGCCCGGCGATCGAGAAGGCGAAGCAGAAGAAGGAGCCGCTCGATTCCGACACGCAGCGCGCCATCGACGAGATGCGGGGCGACTACGAGCATCAGCTCGACGCGCGCTACGCCGCGGCGCGGGGCTTCGTCGACGCCATCATCTATCCCGAGGACACGCGCGACGTCCTCGCGCTGGCCCTTCGCGCCGCACTTTCCAATCCCGGACCGCACCTCGGCCCCTTCGTTCTCCCCATGCTTCCCGACGCATGAGCTCCGACACCACACAGAATCGCATCGTTCGCGTCGCGTCAGGACAAGGCTTCTGGGGCGACTGGCTCGACGCCCCTCGACGTCAGGTGGAGGGCGGGCCAATCGATTATCTGATGCTCGACTACCTCGCCGAGGTCACGATGTCGATTCTGCAGAAGCAGAAGGAGCGCGACCCGGCCATGGGCTACGCGCGCGACTTCCTCGGCGCGATGGAGTCGGTGCTGCCCGCGGTCACCGATCGTGGCGTGAAAGTCATCGCCAACGCCGGCGGCGTGAATCCCGTGGCCTGCGCGCACGCCGTGCTCGAGATTGCGCGCGCGAGCGGCGCCGCGGGCAAGGTGAAGGTCGGTGTAGTCACGGGCGACGACCTCCTCCCGCATCTCGACGCGCTGATCGCGTCGGGGCACGCACTGGCGAACATGGAGTCAGGCGAGCCGCTCGCCGCGGTGCGCGACCACGTCCTCTCGGCGAACGCGTACATCGGGTCCACGCCGATCGTCGAGGCGCTCGCCCGCGGCGCCAACGTCGTCGTCACGGGCCGGTCCACCGACACGGCGCTCACGATGGCGCCGCTGCGCCACGAGTTTGGTTGGGGCGCGAGCGACTGGAACCTCCTCGCCGCCGGCATCATCGCCGGCCACATCATCGAGTGCGGCGCGCAGTGCTCCGGCGGCAACTGCCTCCACGAGTGGCGCACCATTCCGGATCTGGCCAACGTCGGCTACCCGATCGTCGAGGCGCGCGCCGACGGCACTTTCGTCGTGGTCAAGCACCCCGGCACGGGCGGCCGCATCAGCGTCCCGTCCGTCACGGAACAGCTCGTATACGAGATGGGAGATCCGCACAGCTACATCACGCCCGACGTCATCGCGGATTTCTCCTCGATCCGTCTCGCGTCGGACGGCGAGAACCGCGTCCGCGTGTTCGGCATCGAAGGGCGGCCGGCCACGGACAAGCTCAAGGTGTCGATCGCGTACCGTGCCGGCTTCAAGGCGGTCGGCACGCTCGTGTACGCGTGGCCGGACGCGCTCGAGAAGGCGCAGCTCGCCGATCGCGTCCTGCGCGAGCGTCTCGACAACATGGGACTTCGCTTCGATCAGCTCCTCACGGAGTTCGTCGGCGTGTCCGCGACGCACGGACCGCTCACGCCGCATGTCGGCGAGGCACCGGAAGTGCAGCTTCGTATCGGAGCACGCTCCAGCGACCGACGGTCGCTCGAGCGCTTCACGCGAGAGATCGCGCCGCTCGTGCTCAACGGCCCGCCGAGCGTTACCGGGTTCGCCGGCGGACGACCAAAGGTGGAGGAGATCGTGGCGTACTGGCCCGCGCTCGTCGACAAGACCGTCGTCCACACCAACGTCGAGGTCCTCTCATGAGGGTGCGGCTCGTGGACATCGCCCATGCGCGATCGGGCGACAAGGGCGACACGGCGAATGTCGGCGTCATCGCACTCCGGCCGGAATGGTATCCCTTCATCGCCGAGTCGCTCACGCTCGCGCGCGTTCGCGAGCACTTCCGCGGCGTCATCACCGGCGACGTCGAGCGCTTCGAGCTGCCAAATCTCAACGCGCTCAACTTCCTCCTGCACGGCGCGCTCGACGGCGGCGGCACGCTGTCGCTCAAGACGGACGCGCAGGGCAAGGTGTTCTCCACGGCGCTGCTGCGCATGATGCTCGACGTTCCCGATGAGCGGGCCCGTGCGCTGGCGCTTCCAGCGGCGCCCGTCGCGTGAACCGGATCCGCCTTCTCCGTGACGGCGCGGTGGGGCGCATCGTACTCGCCCGACCGGAGAAGAAGAACGCGCTCGACCGCGAGATGGCGGACGATCTCTTCGCCGCCCTGGCGCAGTTCGAGGCCGATGCCGCGGTGCGTGTCGTCCATCTCGGCGCCGACGGCGACGACTTCTGCGCGGGCGCCGACCTGGAAGCGCTCGAGCGCACGATCGACGCCGGCACCGACGCGCATCGGCGCGACGCCGAGGCGCTCGGGCGCGTGTTCCTCGCCATCCGCGCGCTCATGAAGCCGGTCGTCTGCACCGTGCGCGGCCAAGCGCTTGCCGGAGGCGCGGGGCTCGCCACGGCGTGCGACCTGGTGCTCGCGCACGAAGGCGCGGAGCTCGGCTATCCCGAAGTGCGTGTCGGCTTCGTGCCCGCCATGGTGATGACGATGCTGCGCCGCGCGGTGGGTGAGAAGCACGCCGCGGATCTCGTGCTCACCGGACGGATCATCAGCGCCGATGAGGCCGAGCGCATCGGGCTCGTGAGCCGCGTGGTGCCTGCCGCGAACTTCGACGAGGACGTCGACGCCACGCTCGAGCAGATCAGCCGTGCTCCCACCACGGCGCTGGCGCTGACGAAATGGCTGTTCTACAAGCTCGACTCGTTGTCGTTCGAAGACGGCATCGCGGCCGGTGTGGTGACGAACGTCGAAGCGCGCGCCACCGAGGACTTCAAAGCTGGTGTACGGCGATTCACGCAACGAAAAGGCCGGCCGGAATGAAGCGCCTCCTGATGGCGCGGCTCGCGCTCACCCTCATCGGCGTCATCGTGTGGGGCTACGGGAACTCCACCAACCAGTCGCGCTTCATGGTGGCCGGCATGGCGATCCTCGCAGTGGCGTTGCTGCTGCGGTTCGTACCGCGGCGATGGTTCGACCCGAGCCCGCCGTAGGGTTCCGGAGGCGGGCGGGCCTGTAGTGCGGCTGCGTCAAGCGGTATCATTCAACGCTTATGACGCATCACGTTGTACCGGAGCTCCTGGCTCCCGCCGGCTCGCTGGACGCCGTGCGCGCCGCGCTGGCCAATGGCGCCGACGCCGTCTACCTGGGCGCTGAGCGGTTCAACGCGCGCGACGAGGGCGCGCAGCTCACGCTGGACGAGGTCGGCGAGGCCTGCCGGCTCGCGCACGAGCGCGGCCGCCGGATCTACCTCACGCTCAACATCCTCCTCAAGCCGGCCGAGCTCGACGACGCACTCCTGTTCCTCGGCGAGGCGATCGATCGCGGCGTGGATGCGGCCATCGTGCAGGACGTGGGACTGGTGCGGCTCATCCAGTGCGTCTATCCCGGTTTTGAGCTACACGGCTCGACGCAGATGACCGTGCACGATCAGAGCGGCGCTCGCGTCATTGCCGAGCTGGGGATCGATCGCGTGGTGCTCGCCCGCGAGAACACGCTCGACGACATTCGCGCCATCAAGTCCGCCGTTCCCGAACTCGGGCTCGAGACCTTCGTCCACGGCGCGCTGTGCATCTCGTACAGCGGCCAGTGCTACATGTCGGGGATGATCTCGGAGCGCAGCGCCAACCGGGGCTCGTGCGCGCAATCGTGTCGCAAGGACTACGTCCTCACCGATCTCGACACACGCGAGGAGCTGGACCGCGGCTACCTCATCTCGGCCAAGGACCTCGCGGCGACGGATCATCTCGCCGAGATCGCCGACGCAGGGGTGGGATGCCTCAAGGTCGAAGGGCGCAAGAAGCGTCCGGAGTACGTCGCCACCGTCACCCACGGCTACCGCACCTTCCTCGACCGGCTCGCTGCGGGCGATCGCACCGCGCCAACTCCGGAAGAAGTGGAGCCGATGGTGCAGATCTACAGCCGCGGCTTCACCGGCGGCATGTATGGCGGCCGCGCCGGTCGCGAGTACATCACGCGCGATCATCCGGACAATCGCGGCATCGCGCTCGGCGTCGTCGTCGCGCACCAGGGGCGCGAGCTCGTCGTCGAGCTCAGCGCGCCGCTGCAGGCCGGGGACGGCGTAGGCTTCGAGGAACCGGGGGTGCGCGGCGGAGCGTCCGTCGGATTCACGGTCACCGAGGTGCGCACCATCTCCGCCGCGCCACTGCGCCAGGGCATCGCGATTCCGTCGCGTGTCGACGTCGGCGATGGCTGGCGCGTGATCCGCTCGTCCGAGGCGTCGCTGCTCGAGCGAGCGCGCGCGAGCTACGCGGCGCTCCCGTCGGAGCTGCGCCAGCGCAAGACGCGGCTCGACGTGCGTCTCTTCGGCTCCTCGGGCGGCCCGCTCAAAGCCGTCTTCTCGGCCGACGGCGAGACGATCACCGTACGGTCGGAGATCAACCTCGCCCCCGCGTCGAAGCGCGCGCTCGACGACACGGCGATGCGCGAGCAGCTCGGCCGATTGGGCGAGACGCCGTTCGTTCTCGCCGGCCTCGAGCGCGCTGCGCTCGCACCGGGTCTCTTCCTGCCGATCAGCGAGCTCAATCATCTGCGACAGCAGGCGATCGACCAGCTGCTCCAGCGCCGCGACTGGGCGCGCGAGGCGCGGCTCGCCGATCGTCGCGCCGCGATCACGTCGGCGCTCGCGCTGTCGGCGAGTCCGCACGAATCGCACGACTCGACGCCGGAGCAGAAACACCGCTTCGATCTCGTCGCCTCGGTGTTCACACTCGATGACGCGCGCACCGCTGCCGCGGCCGGCGCGACCACGGTGGTGCTCGACGTCTTCCTGCGTCACCCCACGCCACCGGTCACCCGGGTGCGTGCGCTCGCCGAGGAGCTCGCGAGGCAGGGCGTGACGCTGCGACTGCGCACACCGACGATCGTGCGGCCGGCGGAGCGGCGCACGGTGCAGAAGTGGCTCGATGTCGGTCTCCCGCTGCTGTGCGGCCATCTCGGCCTCGTCGCCGAGCTGGCGCGCGAGGGTCGCGACGTGATCGCCGACTATGCCGTGAACTGTTTCAACCAGCACACTGCGGCGGAGCTGTTCCGGCTCGGCGCGAGGCGCATCGCACTCTCCGTCGAGCTCACGACCGACGAGCTGCTCGCCATCGCCGCGCCGTGGGAGGGCGACCGGTTCGACGTGCTCCTCTACGGCCGCCCCGAGGGGATGACGATCGAACACTGCGTGCTCTCCGCAGCGTTCGATCGGGTGCCGACCACCTGCCGTGACCTCTGCGTGCAGAAGCACACGAACGTCGAGCTCACCGATCCATCGGGCTACGCGTTTCCCATCGCCACCGACTCGGCCTGTCGCAACCGGCTGCTGCACTCGCGGCCGATCGAGGGAGGCGAGTTTCTCCCTCGGCTCTGGCGCGGCGGGCTTCGCAACTTTCATCTCGTCTTCAACGTCGCCGGCGATCCCGTCGCTCAGATCGTGTCTGGCTACCGCGCGATGCTCGAGCAGGTCGCCGGCGGAGAGCATCAGGTGGCGAATCTGGCGCGCGCGGCGGTCGGGGACCGCTTCACGCGCGGGCACTACGCCCGTGCGGTCTAGCGGCATCGGCCGCCGGGAAACGGTGACGTTCGCATCCTCGGCACAATGCACGCTCCCGTCATGACGTCCACACGCCCAACGCTCGATGAGGCGCGCGCCGTGCTGCGCGCCCGATTCGGCTTCGAGCAGTTCCGACCCGGACAGGAGCGCGCCGTCGAGTCCGTGCTCGCTGGCCGCGACACGCTCGTCGTGCTTCCCACCGGCGGCGGCAAGTCTGTCTGCTATCAGGTGCCGGCGATGCTCTTGCCCGGCCTCACCGTCGTCGTCAGCCCGCTCATCTCGCTGATGAAGGATCAGGTGGACGCGCTCAGCGCGCGCGGCATGCCGGCCACCTTCGTCAACAGCACGCTCACGAGCGCCGAGGTGTCCGAGCGGATGAACCGCGTGACTCGCGGCCAGGTGAAGCTGCTCTACGTGGCGCCCGAGCGCTTCGACGTCGGGCCCGCGGCCGACCGATTACGCGACGCCGGCGTCTCGCTCCTCGCCATCGACGAGGCGCACTGCATCAGCGAGTGGGGCCACGATTTCCGACCGAGCTATCTGCGCATCGCGCAGGTCCGCGAGCGCCTCGGCTGGCCGCCCGCGGTGGCGCTCACGGCCACCGCCACGCAGCACGTGCGGCAGGACATCGCGCGCCAGCTCCGCTTCGAGAACGCAGAGACGATCATCACTGGCTTCGACCGGCAGAACCTGCGCTATCACGTCGTTCCCACGCGGACGGACGCCGAGAAGGACGCCGCGCTCGCGCACGTGCTCCGCGAGCACGCCGGCGTCGCCATCGTGTACGCGTCCACTCGTCGCAACGTCGAGAAGATTACACGCACGCTCGAGGACGCGGGAATCACCGCGGCGGCGTACCACGCGGGCCTGGATGACGCACATCGACACGAGGTGCAGGATTCGTTCATGAACGAGTCGGTGCGCGCCATCGTCGCCACCAATGCGTTCGGCATGGGTATCGACAAGCCGAACGTGAGGCTCGTCGTGCACCATGCCATGCCTGGCACGCTCGAGGCCTACTATCAGGAAGCCGGTCGCGCGGGCCGCGACGGCCAGCCGGCGGAGGTCTATCTGCTTCATTCCTTCCCCGACCGCTTCACGCACGAGTTCTTCATCAAGGGCGCGTTCCCGGATCGCGCGCTCGTCGAGCGGGTGTACGAGAAGCTTCGCACGGCCGCGGACCGCACCGGCTCCGTGGAGCTCGGCCCGGCGCAGATCGCCGCCTCGCTGCCGGGGAAGATCAGCGACCGCGAGGTGGAATCGGCGATCCGCCTGCTGGCGCAGTGCGGCGCTCTTCGCACCGATCCCGAGACGGGTGGCCGCGTCTTCATCCGCCTCCTTGCCACCGCGGACCGGATCAAGCGCGACCTCGGCGCAGACGACGCGCTCAAGCTCGGGCTGTTGCGAGCACTCTGGCGCGTTGCCGGCAACGCGCTCTATGACGGCGCACCGGTCGATCTCGATGGCATGCCGCCGGGCTTCGGCGGCGCGATGGGCGCGATGCGCATCCTCGGCGAACTGGAACAGGCGCAGTTCGTCGAGTGGCGCCGGCTCGGCGGCGGAGACAGGGTCGCCGACCCGCGCCGCCCGCTCTCCGCGTACCCGCTCGACTGGGCGGCCCTCGAGCGGCGGCGCAAGGCGGAGCTGGCGAAGCTCGACGCGATGCAGCAGTACGCGTATACGAGGAAGTGTCGCCGAGAGTTCGTCCTCGAGTACTTCGGCGACACGTCCGCTCGAACGAGATGCTCGGGCTGCGACAACTGTAGCGGCAAGCATTTCAAGTCGTTGCCGACGGCTGTGCCCAAGCCTGGAGAGAAGAAGCGCGCGAAGAGCGCACCGCGCGGCGCTGAGCGTGCGGAGGTCGCAGAGGTGGTCGCGAGTCCCGAGGACGCACGGCTGCTCGAGCGGCTTCGCGCGCTTCGCACCAACATCGCGCGCGCGGAGAAGGTGCCGGCCTACGTTGTTTTTCCGGATCGCACCTTGCTCGAGATCGCGGTGCGCCGTCCCAAGAGCACCTACGCGCTCGGCGAGATTCGCGGCGTGGGCCCGATGAAGATCGACAAGTACGGCGAGCGATTCCTCGAGCTCGTGCGCACCTCCGACGAAACCGAAGCCGCCTGAGACCTATGGACGACTCCCTGTACTTTTCCGAGCAGCACCTCGCGGTGCGAGAGATGGTTCGCCAGTTCGCCCGCGACGAGGTCGCGCCCGTCGCCAAGCAGTTCGACGCGGACGGCACCTTTCCCTGGGAGAACGTCAAGAAGATGGGGGAGCTCGGCCTCCTCGGCGTCCCGTGGCCCGAATCGCTCGGCGGGGCGGGGCTCGACCTGCTGAGCTACATCATCACCATCGAGGAGCTCGCGCGAGTCGATGCGTCCACGGGGCTGACGATCTCGGCGCACACCACGCTCGGCACGTCGCCGATCATGCACTTCGGCACGGACGCGCAGCGCGAGCGCTTCGTGCCGTTCCTCGCGAGCGGGCGCGTGCTCGGCGGCTTCGGCCTGACCGAGCCCGACGCCGGCTCCGACGCAGGCGGCACCAAGACCACTGCGGTTCGCCGCGACGGGCGGTACGTCCTCAACGGCGTCAAGCGCTTCATCACCCACGGCAGCGTCGGTGAGATCTTCGTCGTCACAGCCGTCACCGATCCGTCGCAGGGCACGAAGGGGATCAGCTCGTTCATCGTCACCAAGCCATCATCGGATCTCGCGAAAACCACGGAGCTTGGCATCGGCCACGAGCCGTCGCTCGAGGCGATGGCCGGCTTCCGAGCGGGCAAGAAGGAGGACAAGCTCGGATGGCGCGCCTCCGACACCTCGGAGCTCATCCTCGAGGACGTCGAGGTGCCCGCGGAGAACCTGCTCGGTCGCGAGGGCGAGGGTTTCGTCAATTTCATGAAGACCCTCGACGCGGGGCGCATCGGGATCGCCGCGCTCTCACTGGGCATCGCCACCGGCGCGTTGGAGGAAGCGGTCAAGTACGCGAGCGTGCGCAAACAGTTCGGCCAGACGATCGCCAGCTTCCAGGGGATCGCGTTCCAGCTGGCCGACATGGCCACGGAACTGGAGGCGGGCCGCCACCTCACGTACCATGCTGCCTGGCTCGCCCAGCAGGGCAAGCCGTTCGGCAAGCACGCGGCGATGGCCAAACTTTTCTGTTCCGAGCTCGCCATGCGCGCCACGATCAAGGCCGTGCAGGTGCACGGCGGGTATGGCTACACCAAGGACTACCCGGTCGAGCGCATGATGCGCGACGCCAAGATCTGCGAGATCGGCGAGGGCACGTCCGAGATCCAGCGCATCGTCATCGCCAGGCACATCCTCAAGGAGCTCGCCGAGTGACGAGACGACTCCTCGCAGAGTCGCCGCGTTGCGCGCGGTCCGGGCGATCGTTAGCTATCCACCAGTGATCGCATCACATCCCTTTCCGCTTCCGGCACTGCGCGGCGACTCGCGCCTCCGCCGGGATCTATCGCGCGCCAGCGCGGCCGAGGCAGTCGTCGGCCGCATGGGCGCGCTCGTCACATCCGCTGCGGAACTCCGGCTTCGGTCGGCCGATCGCACGCTGCTCCGGCTACTGGCAGCCTGGCTCACCGTCGTCCTCGCGCCGTTGCGGCGCCTGGCTCGCCGGCACGCCGTGGTCTGCCCGGACGCATCGTGTTCGATCACGCAGCGCGCGGTGACACCCCCTCCGGTATCGGTCCGCCCGCGTCCACGTGGATTCGTCGTGACCGCCCATCCTCCCACCTACCGCGCCGCGGCCGCCGAGTCGCCGGATGCCCCCACGGGTGCGGTCCCTGATGAAACGAGAGATCCTGATCAACGCGAACTCGCGCGAAACGCGAGTCGCCATCCTCGAGGACGACGAGTTCGTTGAACTGCTGGTCGACCGTCCGGACGCGCGCCGGATGGTCGGCGATATCTACCTCGGCAAGGTCGACGCGGTCCTTCCCGGCCTACAGGCCGCCTTCGTCGACATCGGCACCGACAAGAGTGCCTTCCTGCACTCGTCCGATCTCGTCTATCCCGACACCGGGGAAGGCGACGACGATGACGACGACGGCGAGGAGACCTTTCACGAGCCCGGCCGCAACGAACGCGACATCCCGCAGATCCAGGATGTCCTGAAGCGCGGCCAGGAGCTGCTCGTCCAGGTCAGCAAGGAGCCAATCTCTACCAAGGGCCCGCGCGTCACGGCGCAGGTCTCCATGGCCGGCCGCTTCCTCGTCTACATGCCCTTCGCCTCGCGCGTCGGCGTCAGCCGCAAGATCGGCGACCGCGACGAGCGCAAGCGCCTCCGTGCACTGGTCGAGGGAATGCTCCCGGACGACTCCGGCGGCGTCATCGTTCGCACCGTCGGCGAGGACGTCACCCCAGAGACGATCGAGCGCGAGCTGACCACGTTGATGAACACGTGGAAGCGCATCAAGAAGAAGACGCACTTCGTACGGCCGCCTGCGCTGGTGCATCGCGAGACCTCGCTCACGCGGGGCCTGATTCGCGACATCTTCAGCGACAAGGTCGAGCGCATCACGGTGGACTCGAAGCAGGTCTACAACGAGATCATCGAGTACCTCAAGGGCATCGCGCCGGAGCTCACCGAGCGCATCGTGCTCTACGAGGACACCACGCCGCTGTTCGACAAGGCCGAGGTGGAGCAGGAGATCCGCGATCTGTTCAAGCGGCGCTGCGACCTCCCCTCCGGCGGATACCTGATCATCGAGCCGACCGAAGCGCTCATCTCCATCGACGTCAACTCGGGGCGCTTCGTCGGCAAGAAGGATCCGGAGAAGACGAGCCTCAAGACGAACATGGAGGCGGCGCGCGAGATCGCGCGTCAGCTCCGTCTGCGCGACGTGGGCGGCATCATCGTCTGCGACTTCATCGACATGGACACCAAGACGAATCGCGACAAGGTGCTCCAGGAACTCCGTCAGCACCTCGGCCGCGATCGCGCGCGCACCAAGGCGTTCGCCGTGTCCGATCTCGGCCTCATCGAGATGACTCGCCAGCGCGTCCGGCAGAGCCATCTCCAGAGCATGACGGAAGCGTGTCCCACCTGCGCGGGCACGGGCCGCGTCTTCACCGCCGAGACCATCCTTCGCCGCATGGAGCGCAGCGTCAAACGCATGGGCGTGGAAGGCAAGCGCGACCCGCTCCTCGTGAAGCTGCACCCCGACGTCGCCATGTATGCGATGGAGAACGAATCGGACCTCATGCGAAAGCTGGAGAAAGCGGCAGGCTTCGCCCTCGAGCTGCGTGACGATCCGCTGCTTCGGCCCGACGAGTTCAAGCTCGTCGTCAAGAGCGCGGGTCGCGACGTGACGCAGCAGTACGCCGTGGCCTGACTTCGAGCGCGCGCCGCGCGCGCTACGGCACGACCAGCAATCCGACACGCCCGCCGAGGTCATCATCCACGGCGGGCGTGTTGGCAGCGGTACGCCACGGACCCCCGTCGACCCGCACAAGGATGCGATGCGATCCGGGCGCGAGCGTCACCGCTCGCGCGAATCCCTCCAGCGATGGCGTCATCGAAACGGGCGCCCACTCCGTGAAGTCGGCCATCAGCTCGATCTGCTTCGCGCCCGGCGCGCGGACCCGCACGACGCGGTCCGTGCCCGTCCCGCTCACCTGCACGATGGGCCGGATGCGCGCAGCGCGCGCGCGCACCGGCCTGGGTTCGTTGAAGCGTATGCCCACCGTCAATCCTCGCGCGGCATCTGCGCCGCGCACGAAGTCGGGCGGCGTACGCGAGAACGAGATCGTCCACGCACGCGTCTCCGATTGCCAGAACGCCGCGGTCGCGCTGAACACGGGCTCGATCAGCCGTACCGCGTCCGGGTCGCGGCGCGCACCGAGCGTGAGCTCCAGCGAGCGATCATCTCCCTCGAGCCGCACTCCCATGAGGCCCTCGGCGTACTGCACCGGAATCGTTCCGACCAGTCGCTCCCGAAATGGCCCGGTGAACAGCTGCCCACGCGCATGCTGCTCTAGCAGTGATGCGCTGACTCGACCGCCCGGCCAGCTCCACCACGCCCCGAGCTCCCCCGACCGTCCGGGAAGATTTCCAGCCTCGCGGCGCGACATCGACGTCGTGCCGCGTGCCCAGCCGCCGCCCTGTCCCACCACGCGCAGGATCCTGCCGGAGGCGCCCACCGTTGCCGCGCTGCGCGCCGACGACCCGGCGACGCCTGATAGCTCACCGGCGCCCTCGACGAGCCAGCCGCGGAGGAACGGGGCACGTGCCCCGCCCGTCAGCGACACGGAGCCCGTGGCCGCGCCGACCGTGCCCACACCCTCGGCGCTGAGTCGACCGAACAGCCGGCGCCATTCCACCGACGACAGCCAACCTACCGACGGACCCGCCACCGTGGTGCTCTCCTCGGGGAACTGCACGACCGAGAAGCCCACGTCCACCGTGGAGCGGGCCTGTGCGCCAAGCGGCCTGCCCACCGCTGTCGCGATGAGCAGGCCGCCGAGCGCCCGGGTGAGCGTGCGTCGCACCTACGGCTTTCGTCGAGGACGCGCGTTCTGAACCGTCGGCAGCGTGTTGCTGAAGTCCACCGTGGCGCCGAGCGTGGCTTTGTCGCCACCGAGCAACCTCGCCTCCTCGATCGCTCGCAACCGGAAGCGCGCGGATTCTTCGGCCGGCACCCCCGCTCCCACGTCTGCCTCGACGGCGACGCCGAAGGCGAGCAACTGATCCGGAGCCGTGGCGTGACGCAGCAGCTCGACGACGAGCTGGGTCGCGCGCCGCGCCGGCATGCCCGTGGCCACGAGTTGCGCGAGCGCGCCGAGGGGCGCGGCCACGTCGCGCGCGCCGCTTGCCGCACGCACCGCGCGCAGAGCCTCTGCATTGGCACCGGCGCCAAGTGCGTCGGCGCCGGCAACGAGCTCCGCGGCACTCGACGCCACGCCGAGTGCCGCGCGCGCCGAGTCGAGACGAACCGCGAGCGCGGCCACCGCACTCCGGATCCGCGACGGCGCGGCGCGCTTGATCCGGCCCTCGCGCACCTTGGCGACCAGCGGCTCGACGGGCAGTCCGCGAAGCCGCGCCTGTTCGAGCTCGCGCGTGAGCGCCGCCTGCGTCGCGCTGTCGATCTCCGTTGGAAGCCCTGCGGCGAACACGACCTGCTGCGCCGCCGCGGGATGCGAACGTCCACCCGCAAGCGCCGTTGAAAGCGCGAGCGCGAGCAGCGCCCGACGCGTCATGGGCGCCCGACCAGCATCACGGAGCCTGGTCGGCCGAAGTCGGGATCGTTCGCGGCCGGCGTGCGCGGATCGCGAATCCAGATGCTGTCGTCCACGACGAAGGCGTACACGTGCCGACCGGGTCGCAGCGCCAGCGTCTGGCTCCACAGGCCGCTCTCGCGGTCGCGCGTCATCGTGGACTTGCTCGCGTCCCAACCGTTGAAGTCGCCCACCACACTCACGCGATGTGCGTCGGGCGCGCGCAGCACCAGCTGCACGGGCTGCAGCGCGACGCCGTCCGCGGCGCGCGTCACCAGACGCGTCTCGACGGACGCGGTGTTCGTCTCCGCAGTGGACGGCGACGCAGGCGCCGCAACTCGGGGTGCGGCCGTCGCCAGTTCACGCGCCTTCGCGGGCCCGACGCGAGTGCCGCGCACCCAGACCGTCGCGACCAGCGCCGCCGCGAGCGCACCGACAGCGCCGAGCCAGCGGGCGGTGCGAGCCGTGCCCGCACCCTTGCGCCTCGCTCGCTGGCGCTCGGCCGCCACCGCCACGAGCACGCGTGCCTTCTGCGAGGGATCGACGTCGGGCAGCGGGCGCAGCGCCGCAGCGATGCGCGCGATCGTCTCGTCAGCGTCGTCCTGCATCATCCTCCTCCCTCAGGCGAACCCGCAGTGAATCGCACGCGCGCTTCACTCTCATCTTCAGCGCCGAGATGCCGGCGCCCGTCGCGACGGACATGTCCTCGTAGCTCAGATCTTCCACGTGCCGCATCAGGAACGCTTCGCGTTGCTCCGCCGGCAGCAGCGCCAGCGCGACATTGATCTCCTCGCGCCACGCGATGGCCAGATCATGGCGGCCGTCCGTCGGCCGGTCCGGCACGTCGCCGAACTCGACGACTTCGGCGCGCCGTCGCTCTCGCGCCCCGGCACTCCTGCACCGATTCGCGAGGATGCGGAACAGCCACGGCTCGAACGACTCTTGCTCGACGTACGTCGGCAACGCGCGATAGACCCGGACGAACGTGTCCTGTACCGCTTCTTCGGCGTCGCTCTGGCTCGACAGCATGTGCAACGCGAAGCGCAGGCACCGCGCATAGTACGCGTCCACGAGTGACGCGAACGCCCTCACGTCACCGCTCTGCGCCGCTCGCACCAGGATGCTGCGCTCGACCGTTCCTCCCGGCGCGTCAGGCGGGGCGGACGCAACCGAGGACTTGACTAGGCGCAGGGAGCGTGGCGGTGTCATCGCAGACGATTGGAGATCGGCGTACGCTCGGGCGCGCGCGGGTGGATCGGTCACTGACCCTAACCGCGGAGACAGCTTCCCGGTCACTCGGTGCGTCGAGGACCGCAGTAATGGATCGCGCGGACCCACGCCGAGCGAGCGGAATGTCGCGCCCGTTGACAGCTAACCCCGCGCCACTTAACTTTTTAGGCTCTACGCCACACGCTCACGAGCCCCACATATGTCTTACGCAATCATTCGCACCGGCGGCAAGCAGTTCCGTGTCGAGTCGGGCAAGAAGTATCGCTTCCCCACCATCGTGGGCGAGGCCGGCGGATCGATCGAGTTCAACGACGTCCTCCTCGGTAGCGACGGCCAGAGCGTCAAGACTGGCATTCCAACACTGTCCGGAGCCAAGGTGACGGGCGAGATCGTCAAGCACGGCCTGGGCGACAAGATCATCGTCTTCAAGATGAAGCGCCGGAAGAACTACGCCAAGAAGCAGGGGCACCGGCAGGGCTTCACGGAAGTGCGCATCGACGACATCACACTCGGCTGACGCGAGGAAACCATGGCTCATAAAAAGGGCGTTGGCTCGTCGCGCAACGGGCGCGACAGCAACCCGAAGTATCGCGGAATCAAGAAGTTTGGTGGCGAGCGCGTGATCCCCGGCAACATCATCCTTCGCCAGTGCGGCACCAAGTGGCACCCGGGCAAGAATGTGGGCCTTGGCACCGACTACACCATCTACTCGCTCATCGAGGGCGTGGTGAAGTTCGAGCACAAGAGCAAGACGCGCCTCAAGGTCAGCGTCTACCCGTATGTGCGGGAAGAGACCACCTCGGCGGCCTGATCCTGTACTGTACCGGAACACCGAGCGCCCTCCGCACTGCGGAGGGCGCTTTTCGTTGCGGCCACGCGGTCCCGGCGCGCAACTTCCACAGGTGGCTGCCGTACAGCGACTCGTACTCCTCGGAGGAGACCATGGCGATCTGGAACACGTTGAAGGGCGAGCTCGATAAGGCAGGCCGCGCCGCGCAGGGCGCGCTCGACGAGGGCAAGCTGCGGTTGGAGGTTCATCGGACCAAGCAGCGGGCAGAGGCAGCCGCCGCCTCGCTCGGGTTCGCCGTGTACCGCGCGCGGGCAGCAGGCGGAGAGCTGGAGACCGAGCGATATTCCGTCCTCGCGGCCAACCTGGCGAGCGCGGAGGCGGAGATCGCGCGCATCGAGGGGGAGCTCGCCGAGAAGGGCGGCACTCCGGCCGATACGCCGCCACCCACGCCGGATCTCTGAGTCACGACAATCGCTGATGTGAAGGGCCGAGGGGACGAGGCGCACTTGCCGTCCCCTCGGTTTTTTCGTTGCAGCTCTGCCGACCGCGTCAGAGCTCGTCGAGGAGCGTCACGTCGTCGGTGCACAATCCGTCGACGCCCCACGAGGCCAGCCGCCGCGCAACGGCCACGTCGTTGACCGTCCATGGTAGGATGCGTCCGCCGGCCGCGTGCACGTCGTCCACGAGCCGCGCGGTGACGAGCGAATGATGCGGCCACGCGTCCAGCGCTCCGTGTTCGGCCAGCGCATCATCGACGCGCACCGCGTCGTCATCGAACAGCAGCCCGAGCCGATACGGCACTCCTCTGCGCGCGAGCCGCCCGATCAGAGCGTGATCGAAGCTATGGATCGCGGCCGCGCCGCCGTAGCCGCGCAGCACCTCCGCGACCCGATCCTCGATTCCCGCGCCTTTCACCTCGACGAACAGCTCGGCGGCGCCGCCCACCAGATCGAGCACCTCGTTCAGAGTCGGCGCCTGGACACCGGGCGCGACCTCCGTCACCCGAACCACGGCCCAGGCCGTCCGCCGAATGTCGAGGCCACGAAGCGTGGGGTCGTGGTGCACCACGACGACGTCGTCTGCCGTAGCGTGCACGTCCAGCTCTATCCCATCGGCGCCCGCCGCGAGCGCCGCCGCGAAGGAGATGAGGGTGTTCTCATGCAGTCGCCGCGGCATGCCGCGATGGGCGATCCTGAGAGGCGACGGAGACATTCAGCGGCTGGGATGAGGTCGCGCAGGCGAGCACGCTAACTTACCCTCGGCGCGCCGCCGCCTGGCAACCTTAACATCGTCCGCACCGACGCGTCCAACTGCGTGACCGCATGACAGACGTCGCCCTCAACACCGATGAGCGGACCGACCTCGACCTCATCGCAAGGTGGAAGGCGGGGGACCAGCGGGCCGCTTCGCTCCTCGTCGAGCGGCATGCGGCCTCGCTGGCTCGCTTTGCGTCCAGCGTCGGGGCGAGGAGTGACGTCGAGGAGGTGGTGCAGGACACGTTCGTGCGCGCGTTCGCCTCGCTCGACAGCTTCAGGGGCGACAGCTCGCTCCGAACCTGGCTGTTCACGATCGCGCGGCGACTGCTGCTCGACCGGCGTCGCTCGGAGCGGCGGCGCGGCCAGGAGGTGGAGGTGCAGGAGCACGACGCCGCGACGGAGTACGGTTCGCTCGACGTGATGGTGGCGGACGAGACCCAGCGGCGGCTTCAGGCGGCTATGGGACGGCTGTCGCCCACGCAGCGGGAAGTGTTCACGCTGCGGGTGACCGAAGGATTGTCGTACAGGGAGATCGCCGAGGTGGCCGGCACGACGGAAGGCGCCGCACGGGTGCACTATCACAACGCGATGCGCGCGATCAAGGAGTTTCTCGATGAATGACTGTTCGAACGGTGACATTCGCGACCTGCTGCCCGACCTGCTTCACGGTCGGCTCACGGAGTCGGAGCGCGACCGGGTGAAGGCGCACGTGCGTAGCTGCGCGACGTGCGAGGCCGAGCTCGATCTGTTGCGCGATCTGCGCGCGACCATGGGACGTTCCCCGGCGATCGACGCGCGTGCGATGGCCGCGGCGATCCCGGCGTATCGCGCACCCGTTGCACGCAGCTGGGGCGGCTGGCGCGCCGCGGCGGCCATCGTCGCCCTCCTCGGGGCGGGAGCATCGATCGCGCTCGTGAACCGGCATCCTGGAGTGGGGAACGTCGCCCAGGTCGAGGCGCCCTCGAGCAGCGCGGGCACGCCGTCCGCGTCGAGCGCGGTGCCGGGTGTCGTGCCAAGTCCACCAGCGCAGTCGCCGGTCGCGCAGGCCACCTCGCCGAGGTTCCCGGAGGCGCCGGCGCGGGCGCCGTCCGCTGCGTCCGCGCAGGAGTTGGCCATGGCGGGTGGAGTGGACACCGAGCTCAGTGACCGCGAGCTATCGGCGCTGCTGGAGGAGATCGAAAATTTCGACGCGCTTCCCTCGGTGGAGGAGGAGAGCACGCTGCCGGTGACGCCGCTCGCGCCGACGGGAGAGGGCCAGTGATGCGCCGCGTTGTGCTCCTCGTGATCCTGCTCCTGCCGCTCGTCGTCGGCGATGCAGGGGCGCAGGGGTCGAAGCGTCGCCAGCGATTGGGTGCGCCGGACAATCCTCCGGCGCGGCAGCAGCTGGAGATGCGGCTCCGGCAGGGTCTCTGGCGCGTCGCGAAGAACCGAATCGGGTTCACCGACGATCAGATGGCACGGCTGACTCAGACGAGCCAGCGGTTCGACGGGCGTCGACGCGAGCTCGCGCGCGAGGAGCGGCAGCAGCGGCTCACGCTCCGGCGCGAGATTCTCGCCGGGACGAGTGCGAATCAGAGCAGCGTCGGCAGCGCGCTGGATCGGTTGCTGCAGCTGCAGCGTGCCCGTGTCGATCTGCAGATCGAGGAGCAGGGGGAGTTCGCCGCGTTCATGACGCCACTGCAGCGCGCGAAGTACGCGTCGCTCCAGGAGCAGCTCCGCCGGCGCGTCGAGAATCTGCAGCGTCAGCGCGCCGAATCGACGGCGAGCAGCGGCGCCGGCGAGATTCCCTGATCGGGTCTCGTCGCGGTTGCGAGGGAATTGCGCGGAACGTCTTCTCGTGGTTCGAACGCGTGATAAGTTGAAGGGCGCAACGTGCGAGCCCGGGTGGCGGAATCGGTAGACGCAGGGGACTCAAAATCCCCCATCCTTCGGGATATACGAGTTCGAGTCTCGTCCCGGGTACTCGATCCGAAGTGAGGTTCCTTCGGAAGCATCGAACGGACGCACGCCCGCTCGCACTGCGATGGGCGCGTGTCATTATCCGGCTCAGATGCGGGAGTCGTCGCGCCTGGTGGCGCGCTCGCTCGATCAGCGAGACCAGCGCGTGCTCGGACCGAGCGCTAGCCGAGATGAGCGCCGTGTCCAGCGGTGGCCGCGATCCGCTCACCCGCGGCGCGGTGCATACGTCATCTTCGTCCGCCGCCTACGTAGAACCTCCGATGGGACGACGTGCCGCTCAGGGCGACATTCTCAGCGTACCCATTCCTGAGGTGATGACATGCATCGACTGTTCTCGGCACTCGCAACCGCGCTGTTCCTCGTCCCGTGCGCGCTGGCGGCGCAACCCGAGACGCAAGCCTGGCTCCTCACTCCGGGAGCGCGCGTCCGCGTCACCTATCCCGGCGAGAACGCCCGCATCGGGAGCCTGATCGCCCTCACGGCCGACACGGTTACGGTGCAGTGGTCCAACAGCGCCGACACGGCTCGCATGGCGCGCGAACGGGTCACTCGATTCGACGTGAGCCGCGGAATGCGTCCTAGCGACAGGGGCAGTCGCGCAAAGGTTGGTCTGATCGTGGGTATGGGGTCGGTTCTGCTCATTGCCAAAGCATCAGGTGCCGCGGACCATGGCGGCGACTTGGGAGACCTCGCTGAGGGGTTGGCGGTGGGCATGGGCGCACTGATGGCGGGCGGCGTGGGCGCTCTGATCGGCGCGGCTACTGGGGGACCATCGGAACGCTGGGAGGAAGTGCCACTGGCGCAGCCGCGCGTTGCAGTCGTTCTCCCTGCTCTCGGGCACGGGACGGACATCGATGTCGACCTGGAATTCTGAGGCGCGCCGCTCTGCTAGAATCTCGTCTCACAAGAGCGTCTCGCACTCGCTACACGGCGCGGCAGGCGCAGAGCGCCCGCAGCGAGTGGGCGCCACGAAGACGCCGCGCCGCGGCAGCAGCTGATGCACGGCGCGACGGCGGAAATGGCCAGCGGTCCTGTTCAGGAACGTGCCGAACAGGATCGACGTGCACGAGTGGGATGACCGACGACCGACACGATCGATTCCGGTGACATGACACGGGCCGCCACTCCTTGCGAGTCGCGGCCCGTGCCGCATTCGCGTGTCCCCGACTTCGAGCAACCCGTGTGCACACCGCCCTTGACAACCCACCCGCATTCGCAATCTTGGGCAACAATTGATGCACCAAAGTTCGTTACCGCACAGCTGTTCATCCGTACCGCTGGCGAGACATATCGGCCCCCGATCCAGGGAGCGCGATTTCGCCGGCGACGCTGCTCACCCCCATCTGGAGAGCTGATGACCGCATCGAGGTATTGGAGATTCGCCGCCGTGCTCGGAACGCTCGGGATGCTCAGCGCGCTCAGGGCCGTCCCCTCTGGGGCGCAGCAGGCATCGCTGCGCGGCGTCGTGCTGGATTCGGCGGGACTGCCCGTCGCCCGCGCCCAGATCATGGTCGTCGGCGCTACTCGCGCCACGCTGAGCGACTCTGCCGGGGCGTTCCTCCTCGTCAACGTGCCGGTCGGGTCGCGGCGCGTGCGCGCGTCGCGGCTGGGGTACTCGGCGTCGGATCGCGTCGTCATGGTGCAGGCTCCGGAGACGAGGGTCGAGTTCCGTCTCGCGCGCGCCGCGTCGGAGCTCGAAGGGGTGGTCGTCGTCGGCTATGGCACGCAGAGCACGCGCAACGTGACCGGCTCCATTGCCTCGGTGGGCTCGGAGAAGCTCGAGGGCCAGATGATCGAGGGCGTCGACAAGGCGCTCGCCGGGCAGGTCGCTGGCGTGCAGGTCATCCAAAGCAACGGCGTTCCCGGCGGCGGCCCGCAGATCCAGATCCGCGGCGTCGGCTCGATCGGCGCGGGGAGCCAGCCGCTGTACGTGGTGGACGGCTATCCACTGCCCACCGGCGGCTCCGACGTGCGCAATCCACTCAACGACATCCCACCGGGCGACATCGAGACGATCAGCGTGCTGAAGGACGCGTCGTCGGCGGCGATCTACGGCTCCCGCGCCGCCAACGGTGTCGTCGTCATCACGACGAAGAGCGGCACGAACCGCGCGCCGCGCTTCACGCTCGACTACGCAACAGGCATGCAGATCGTGCCCGCCCGCGGCCGGCCCGACGTGCTGAACGCGCGCGAGTTCGCCCAGTTTCTGAAGGAGTCCAACGAGGATCGCGTGCGCATCACGCTCGGGCGCGAGCCGACGGCGGCCGATATCCCGAAGGAGTACCAGGATCCGTCGCAGTACGGCGAGGGCTCGCGGTGGGTGGATCTCATCACGCGCCAGGCACCGTCGCACAGCCTCAACCTCAGCGTCTCCGGCGGATCGGCGAACGTGGGCGTGTATGCCTCCGGAGGCATGTTGCGCGAGCTGGGCACCATTCGAAACACGGACTACTCCCGCTACTCGGCGCGAGCGAGCGTGAACGCCACGCTCAGCCCACGGGTGCGACTCGGGTTGAACGTCGCCCCGACGTTCACGTCGCGCCGCCTACCGATCGCCGGCGGCAACGGACGCGGTGAGTTCGGCAGCCCGGCCGAAGCCGCCGTCGCCAGCCCGCTGATCGACCCGCGTGACGCGACCGGGGCGTGGGTGCCGCTCATCCAGTCGCCCGGCACGATCGGCCTGCCGAACCCGCTCATGTACCTGGAGCAGTTCACGAGCCGTACCGCCGGGTTCCGCGGAATCAGCAACGCGTTCGCCGAGGTCCAGATCACGGACTGGGCGAAGTTCCGCTCGAGCGGGAACGTCGACCTTTCGCAGCAGCAGACGAACACCTACCTGCCCTCGACGCTGGCCGCGCAGAACTCGCAGCCGCCCCGCATCCCGATCGGGACGTTCGTCGAGAACAACTACGTCGACTGGCTGAGTGAGAACACGCTCACGCTCGACCGGAACTTTCGCGGCGATCATCATATCGACGTCCTCGGCGGTGTCAGCGTTCAGGTCGATCGCGCCGACGCGGGGAGCTTCACCGGCACCAACTACCCCGACGACTTCATCCGCACGCTCAATGGCGCCACGCTGATCACCGGCAGCTCCGACGTACAGAAGTGGGGGCTGCTCTCGCTGGTCAGCCGGGTGAACTACGATCTTCGCGGCAAGTATCTCGTCACCGCGGCGATCCGCCGCGATGGCTCGTCGCGCTTTGCACCCTCGCGGCGCTGGGGCACCTTTCCGTCCGTCGCACTGGGCTGGCGCGTGAGCGAGGAGCCGTTCGCGAAGCGATTTGGCTGGATCAATGACGCCAAGCTGCGCCTCTCGTACGGACAGACCGGGAACAACGATCTGGGCAACTACAGCTACATCGGCCGCGTCACGAACCAGGACTACGTCCTCAACAACTCGCTGGCGAGCGGCCGCGTGGTCAGCACGCTTGGCAACCCCGATCTCGGTTGGGAGCGGACGCGCGAGGTGAACGTCGGGTTCGACGTCACGACGCGCTCGGAGCGGCTCACGTTAAATGTCGACGCATACAGTGGCGTCACCAACGACTTGCTGCTGAACGTGCAGGTGCCGATCTCCTCCGGCTTCGCGAACGTGACGAAGAACACGGGCCGCATCCAGAACCGCGGCGTCGAGCTCGCGGTCCACTCGATCAACCTCGACCGCGGCCGCTTTCACTGGACGAGCGACTTCACGATCGCGGCGAATCGGAACATGGTGCTGGCGCTCGGCGACGACGGCTCGTCGATCCTCGCCGGACGGACCGGCGAGGGCAGCCCGACCAACATCACGAAGGTCGGCCAGCCCGTGGGAATGTTCTACGGCTACAGATTCCTCGGGCTGTACAAGGATGCGGCGGATGTTGCCGCGAGCGCGAAGTTCGCCGGCGCGATCCCCGGCAACGTCAAGTACAAGGACGTGAACGGTGACGGCAACATCACGGCGATCACCGACTTCGAGATCCTCGGCAATCCCTATCCGGATGCCACCTTCGGTTTCTCGAACTCCTTCAAGCTGAGCAATCTGGAGCTCTCGTTCACGGCGTCGGGCCAGATCGGTGGAGAGAAGGTGATGGGCTTCAACGAATATCTGCACAACATCGACGGCGTGTTCAACGTCACGCGTGACGTGCTCGATCGCTGGCGCTCGGAGTCGCAGCCGGGGGCCGGTGTGGTACCCACCACGGCCGGCGTGTCGCGGGGCCGCGTGCTGTACCGTGACATCAGCTCGCTCTGGGTGCACGACGCGTCGAACATCTGGCTCCGCAATGTGACGCTGCGGTATCGCGTGCCGAACGGCCGCTTCGGCATGCCGCTGAGCGATGCGAGCGTCTACGTCGGACTCCAGAACGCCGCGATCATCAGCAACTACCCCGGCAACCCGGAGGCCAACAACTACAACCGCCAGACCGGCCCGCTCTCGCCGGGCTACGACGGTGTGGCGTACCCTATCGCGCGCGTGTTCACGATCGGCACGCAGCTCGGCTTTTGACACTCCCCCTTTCACATCAGCGGACCATGACCACCCATGTGAAGAGACTCCTCGTGGGGAGTGTGTTCCTCGCCCTCTGTGGCTGCGAGCACGTGCTGGCGACCTCCCCCGAATCGTTCATCGGCACGACGAACTTCTATCAGTCACCGGAGCAGGTGGAGCGCGCCGTGGTCGGCGCCTACTCCTACCTCCAGACCATCTACGGCGCCGGCGGGACGGCGCCGATGTGGACCGTTGGCGAGATGCGCTCGGACAACACGACCTATCAGTACAACGACGCGCAGCGGGGCAGCCTGAACGTGGAAAACGTCGACGAGTTCCTCACCTCGCCCGACAACGCCACGGTTCAGAACATGTGGACGTTCTCGTACCAGACGATTCTCCAGACGAACATCGTGCTCGGGCGGATCGAACCCGTGACGTACACCGACGCAGCGGTCAAGTCACGGGCGATCGGCGAGATGAAGTTCCTGCGCGCGCTCAGCTACTTCAACCTCGTCCGCTCGTTCGGCGACGTGCCGCTCGAGTTGGAGGAGGTGGCGTCCTACACCGGCGCCTTCACCAAGGAGCGCACGCCAGTGGACGCGGTGTACGCGCAGATCATCAGCGACTTGACCGACGCCATTCCGCGACTGCCCACGAAGGCGACGCAGGCCTCCAGCCAGATCGGCCGTGCGACCCGCGGTGCGGCGTCGATGCTCCTCGCGGATGTGTACATGACGCGCAAGCGCTTCGCCGACGCGGTGCCCGTGCTGCAGTCCGTGCTCGGCATGGGCTACGCACTCGTCTCCCCCTACGATCGAGTGTTCGACCCGGCGTTCAAGAACGGGCCGGAGTCGATCTTCGAGGTGCAGTACGCCGAGGCGGTCGTCGGCGGCTCGAGCTCGTACCTGTTCCGGTTCATCCCGTTCAACTCCGCACGCGACCTCACCTTCGTGAGCCCCGACAACGCGAACGCTGGCGGGTGGAACATCCCCACGCGCGACATGGTGCGCGCGTACGAGCCCGGCGACCTGCGCAAGGCCGCGTCGATCGCCTGGTACGTCAAGGCGGGCAACAGCGTCTACACCGACGTCGCGATCAAGGACTCGATTCCCTTCGTGAGGAAGTTCTACCACGCGTACACCACCGTAGGGCGCACCAACGACGACTTCCCGATCTATCGCCTGGCCGAGGCGAAGTTGCTACTCGCCGAGGCGCTGAACGAGACGGGTCAGACGCCGCTGGCGTATCCGCAGATCAACGAGGTGCGCGCCCGTGCCGCGCTTCCGGCGCTCGCCGCGGGTCTCAGCCAGGCCGCGTTTCGCGATACGGTCGTGCACGAGCAGCGCGTGGAGCTCGCGTTCGAGGACAAGCGCTGGTTCCAGCTCGTTCGGACTGGTCGCGCAATCGCTGTGCTGAGCGCCCACGGCGCGGAGCTCAAGTCGTATACCAAGTTCCGCTCGAGCGCGACGTACAACGTGACGCAGTCCTCGCTGCTGCTGCCCATCCCGATCAGAGAGCTCACGCTGAATCCCTTCCCGCAGAATCCCGGCTACTGATCCGGCAACCTCGCAACGCCGGCCCGAGCGTCCCGCTCGGGCCGGAGCGCCATCGCAGAACCGGAGAGGAGGCATCGAGGAGCGTCGCACGTTCGTGAAGGGCGGAATCGCGGGATCGTTCATGCTGTTCGTCGAACCGCCGGAGCTGCTCTCGGCGGCGCCAGGCGTTGCCGACGCGTGGGACGAGTCGTTCGTGAATCCGCCGAGCACCGCGCGTCCGCACACTTGGTGGCACTGGATGAACGGCAACGTCACGGCCGATGGCATCACGCGGGACCTCGAGGCCATGGCGCGCGTCGGTGTGGGCGGCGTGCAGATGTTCGACGTGGGCACGGGAATTCCCAAAGGACCCGTGGAGACGTTGAGCCCCGAGTGGCTGCGTTTGGTGCGCCATGCGATCAGCGAGTGCGACAGGCTCGGCCTCTCGTTCACGATGCACAACTGTCCCGGATGGTCATCGAGCGGGGGACCGTGGGTCACACCTGATCGCGCCATGCAGTAGCTGGTGTGGAGCGAGACCACGGTAGACGGCGGCGCGCTCGTCGACATCAACCTCCCGCGACCGTTCGCCAAGCTGGACTACTATCGCGACGCCTATGTCGTCGCGTTTCCGTCGCTCGCTGGGGACGTGCAGGGCGCTCGGCTGCTGAGCGCAACGATGAATGGCGGGGCCGCCGACGCACGGGTGCTCACCGATTGGGATCTCGGTACGGCGACGGACGGCCGGAGGCGGCGCATCATGCTCGATCTCGGCCGCGTGGAGGTGCTGGCCGATGTGCTGGTGAATGGCCGCGCGGTCGGATCCGTAGGGAAGCCGCCGTATCGCGTCGACATCACGAGCGCGGTGCGCCCCGGGCACAACGCGATCGAGGTGCGCACGACCAACCTCTGGCCAAATCGGCTCATCGGCGACGAGGAGCTACCCGAGGAGTATGCGTTCGGACCGGCGACGACGGTCGCCACGACGCCGGCGGTCGGTGGCAGCACCCACGGTGCGCAGAACGGCATCCGCGCCATTCCCGCCTGGTACATTCAGGGGCGACCCAAGCCCGCCGGGCCGCGCATCACCTTCACCACCTGGAAGCACCACCGGCGCGGCGCGCCGCTCCTCGCCTCCGGACTGCTGGGTCCCGTACGCGTGTTCACCGGCGAGGAGATCGCGCTACCGCGCTGACCGTTCGCTTGCTGTGATTTGTCGTGCCGGGTAGCTTTCCGCGGCTACGCGCACACTTCACAGACACCAGGATCGGCATGGCCAGCTACCGCTTCGCGTCCCGTCCCAGTGAGGGCGAGGCGATCGCGTTCGAACAGGGCGCGCTCAAAGTCCCCAACAATCCCGTCATCCCCTTCGTCGAGGGTGATGGCACCGGACCCGATATCTGGCGCGCCTCCGTGCGCGTCTTCGACGCCGCCATTGAGAAGGCCTATGGCGGCGAGCGCAAGGTCTCCTGGATGAAAGTGTTCGCCGGCGAAGAGGCGCACACCAACCACGGCGAGTGGCTTCCCGACGAGACGCTCGAGGCGTTCAAGGAGTTCCGCGTCTCCATCAAGGGGCCGCTGTCCACGCCCGTCGGCGGTGGCATCCGCTCGCTCAACGTGACGCTGCGCCAGGTGCTCGATCTGTACGCCTGCATCCGTCCCGTGCGCTACTTCGAGGGCGTCGGCAATCCCATGAAGGAGCCCGAGAAGCTGAACGTCGTCATCTTTCGCGAGAACACGGAAGACGTCTACGCGGGCATCGAGTGGAAGGCGGGCTCGCCCGAGGCCAACGAGCTGATCGAGTTCATCCACACGCGCTTCGGCAAGGACATTCGTGAGAGCTCGGCAATCGGCATCAAGCCGATGTCTGAGTTCGGCTCGCGACGGCTCGTCCGCATGGCGGCCAAGTACGCCATCGAGAACTGCCGCAAGTCGCTGACGCTGGTGCACAAGGGCAACATCATGAAGTTCACCGAGGGCGCGTTCCGCGACTGGGGCTACGACGAAGCGGCGAAGGTGTTCCCGGGCGAGACGGTCACCGAGGCGGATCTCTCCAAGGCGGGGCAGTCCTCTCGCGCCGACTGCCTGATCGTGAAGGACCGCATTGCCGACGCGATGTTCCAGCAGCTCCTGCTGCGCCCCGACGAGTACGACGTGATCGCCACGCCGAACCTCAATGGCGACTACATCTCGGATGCCGCGGCGGCGCAGGTCGGCGGACTTGGTCTCGCGCCCGGCGGCAACGTCGGCGACGGCGTGGCCGTCTTCGAGGCGACCCACGGCACCGCGCCCAAGTACGCGAACCTCGACAAGATCAATCCGGGCAGCGTGGTGCTCTCCGGCGTCATGATGTTCGAGCACATGGGCTGGAAGGAAGCCGGCAAGCTCATCGTGTCGGGGCTCGAGAACGCAATCAAGAGCAAGCGCGTGACGTACGATCT
>JBDSDB010000075.1:0-7023 GCA_039920785.1 Gemmatimonadaceae bacterium | reverse complement strand
CCCCCACCGGGCTCCGTGGCGTCGTGCGACGGCTCGACTCACTCATGCGTGGCTCATGGTGTGTGTTGCTCTCTTGGCGTGAGCGGCTCGTGGCGGATGTCGACACTCGTCGTGATACGCCCGTCCGGGCCGTGCCGCAACAACATCAAGGTGTGCGGATCAACCGTGACCTTCCCCCGGAGCACCACGGGCAGCTCGTACTTCGCCGTATCGACCAACACTACCCAGATCTTCATCTCGCCCAGCGTCGGGAGGGTGAAGCGTACCGGCGTGTCCCCGCCGTTCATGAGAAGGAGTAGCGTGTCGCCCGACACGACGCGACCACGGTCGTCCAGCTCGTCCGTGGCCATCCCGTCGATCAGCATGCCGAAGGCCTGCGCCGCCGGGTTGCGCCAGTCCCGATCGGTGAGCTCGCTGCCGTTGGGCCCGAGCCAGGTGACGTCCTTCTGCACGGACCCTTCGACGGCCGCGCCGCGAAAGAAATGCCGGCGCCGGAGCACCGGGTGCGCCTGCCGCAGCGCCAGCAGCTTGCGGGTGAACTGCAGCAGCTGCTCCTGCGCCGGATCGAGGTCCCAGTTCATCCAGGTGAGCTCGTTGTCCTGCGCGTAGGCGTTGTTGTTTCCCCGCTGGGTGCGACCCAGCTCGTCACCGTGCGCCAGCATCGGCACGCCCTGCGAGAACGCCAGCGTCGCCAGCACGGTCCGCATCAGCCGGTACCGCATCTCGACGATCGCCGGGTCGTCGGTCTCCCCTTCCACTCCCCAATTCCGGCTGATGTTGTCGTTGTGGCCGTCCTGGTTGTTCTCCCCATTCGCCTGGTTGTGCTTCCGCTCGTAGCTCACGAGGTCGCGAAGCGTGTAACCGTCGTGCGCGGTGACGAAGTTGATGCTCGCGTACACCCCGCGATCGCTCGCCGAGAAGATGTCGCTCGAGCCGGCGACTCGGCTCGCCATCTCGGAGACGAGCCCCTTCTCCCCCTTCCAGAACTTCCGCACGCTGTCGCGGTATTGCCCGTTCCACTCGGTCCACCGCACCGGGAAGTTGCCCACCTGGTAGCCGCCCGGCCCCACGTCCCACGGTTCGGCGATGAGCTTCACGTCCGCCAGCGTGGGGTCCTGCTGCATGATATCGAAGAACGCCGACAGCTTGTCCACGTCGTACAGCTCGCGTGCCAACACGGGCGCGAGATCGAAGCGGAAGCCGTCCACGTGCATCTCCTGCACCCAGTAGCGAAGCGAGTCCATCACGAGCTGGATCGTGCGCGGGTGCCGCATGTTGAGCGAGTTCCCCGTGCCGGAGAAGTCCGTGTAGAAGCGGAGCCTGTCCGGCTCCAGCCGATAGTACGCGGCGTTGTCGATGCCGCGCAGCGACAGCGTCGGCCCCAGATGGTTCCCCTCACCGGTGTGATTGTACACGACGTCGAGGATCACCTCGAGGCCGGCGGCGTGCAGCGTCTTCACCATGGTCTTGAACTCGTAGACCTGGTTGCCCAGCCCTCGCGTGGCGTACCGCACGTCCGGGGCAAAATATCCGATCGAATTGTACCCCCAATAATTCGTCAGACCTCGCTCGGCCAGATGCCGGTCCACGACGGATTGGTGCACTGGCAGCAGCTCCAGCGCGGTGACCCCGAGCGACCTGAAATACTCGATCATGGGATCGCTGCACAACCCGAGATAGGTGCCGCGCAGCTCGGGCGGCACGTCGGGATGACGCATCGTCATCCCCTTCACGTGGCACTCGTAGATGATCGTCCGGTTGTACGGCACGCCGAGCGGCGCGTCGTTCTCCCACGTGAAGGCAGAGTCGATCACGACGGACTTGGGCACGCCGCCCGCCGAGTTGCTGCGATCGGGCTCGAGGTCCCCGCGCGGCGCCCCGACCTCGTACGCGAAGAGGTGGTTGCTCCACTTGATCGAGCTCGTGATCGCCTTGGCGTACGGGTCGATCAGGAGCTTGGCCGGATTGAACCGGTGCCCGCGCTCCGGCTCGTACGGACCGCTCACCCGATAGCCGTAGAACTGGCCGGGCCGGAGGTCGGGCAGGTAGCAGTGCCATACCTGATCGGTGCGCTCGCGCATCACGATCGTCGCCGCCGCCTCCGCATCGCCCTCCTGACGGAAAATACAGAGCGCCACGCCGGTCGCGTTCTCGGAGAACAGCGCAAAGTTCACTCCCGTGCCGTCCCAGGTCGCGCCGAGCGGGTAGGGACGGCCAGGCCAGACGCGGAGCGTCACGAAAAGCTCCCGTCTTCGAAGTCGCGCACGAACACCGCCGCGCTCCACGGCGCGAGGCGCACCGTCCGCGCGCTCCGCTCCGAGGGAATCGACGCGGCGAGCAGCCGCTTCGGCGAATCGAGCAGCGGGGCCTGCTCCGCCGCCGGCACGATCGCCGTCGTGAGCCCCTCGCCACCGTAGCTGGGCTCGTCGGTGGAAAGCCGGAGCCGCCACGCCCATGGCGAGTCCACCGGCACGGGGATGTCCTGCGGCCGCCCGCTCAGGTTGAACGCGCACCACAGCGTCCGCTGCGCGCGCACCCCGTCGAAGATGTCGCCCAGCAACGGTGTGGAGCGAAGCATCGTGCACCAATCGGTGGAGCCCTCCACGTGCACCACGCTCGCTCCGGGCTTGAGCGTCGGCTCCTCGCGACGCAGCGTCAGCAGGTCGCCGTAGAGCGCCAGCAGCAGCGCGCCGTTCGCCGAGTCTCGTCGGTCCCAGTCGAGCCGCGCACGTGTGAACGTCTCTTCCGCCTGCGGGTCATGCTGCGCCGCAGCTGCCATCCCTATCGACTCGAACTCGCGGCGTCGTCCCGCGCGCACCCGCTCGATGAGGTCGGCGTCGCCGTGCTCGATGAAGTAGAGGAACGGCGCGGACTCGCCGTACTCCTCTCCCATGAACAACATCGGCACGTACGGCGACAGCAGCACCAGCGCCGCGGCCAGCCGCTGCCGGTCCGCCGGAACGATCGACGCCAGCCGCTCGCCCAGCGGCCGGTTCCCCACCTGATCGTGGTTCTGCGCGCTCACGATGAATCGCTGGCGCGGTACGCCCGCCGACGAGCGGCCATGGACGCGGTCGCGGTGCGGTGCGTAGCGTCGCGCGTAGTAGAAGGGCTCCCGGAGCACGTCGGCGATGGTCGTGATCCCGGCGAAGTCCTGGTAGTAGCCGTGCCGCTCGCCGGTGAGGGTCGCGTGGATCGTGTGATGGACGTCGTCCGCCCACTGCGCGTCCAGACCGAAGCCGCCGTGCTCCGGCGGACGGATCAACCGCGGGTCGTTCAGGTCGCTCTCCGCCATGAGCTGGACTTTCCGGCCCGTGCGTCGACCCAGCTCGTGCACCTCGTCGGAGAGCTCTTCGAGGAAGCCCAGCGCGCCGAAATCGAAGATCCCCTGCACCGCGTCGAGCCGGAGCGCATCGATGTGGAACTCGGCAATCCAGTACAGCGCATTGTCGTGCGCCCACCGCCTCACTGCGTCGCTGCCTCGGCCGTCATAGTTCACGGCTCGGCCCCACGGAGTGCCGTAGGCGTCGGTGAAGTACGGGCCGAACCGGTCCAGATAGTTCCCCTCGGGCCCTACGTGGTTGTAGACGACGTCGAGCACGACGGCGAGCCCGTGCTGGTGCGCCGCGTTCACGAGGCGGCGCAGCCCGTCGGGGCCGCCGTAGCTCTGCTGCGGTGCGTACATGTGCACGCCGTCGTAGCCCCAGTTGCGGCGTCCGGGAAACGACGCCACCGGCATCAGCTCGATGGCCGTGACGCCGAGCGCCGCGAGCTGCGCGAGCCGCGGAATGACGGCGTCGAACGTCCCCTCCGGCGTGAACGTCCCGATGTGAAGCTCATAGAGCACGAAGTCGGGCAGTGCCAATCCCGGCCAGTCGCCGTCCTGCCAGGCGAACTGTGAGGGATCGACGACCTCGGACAGCGCGTGCACGCCGTCGGGCTGGGAGCGGCTCACCGGATCGGGCAGCGGGTCGCCGCCGTCGAGCCGGAACCCGTACCGGTCGCCCGCCGACACACCCGGCACGGTGACCGCCCACACTCCGCGCTCTCCATCGGCTCGAGCCGCCTGGTGGTCGCCCGCGGCGGGGCCGTCTCCTGCCACGCGCACCACCAGGTCGCGCGCCGACGGGGCCCACACGCTGAACGCGACCCCGCCATCGATGAGCGTCGCGCCGCGCCGGAGCTGCCAGCCGCTCCTCGGCGCGTCGGTGCGCTCGAGCAGTTCCATCACCGGGGGCAGCGTCATGCGCCCGTCGGCGCGACGGCGCCGAGCCGCTCCGGTCTACCCGGCGGCATGCGTCGAAACCAGAGGAAATCGCGACCGTTCATCGTCAGCAGGTAAGGGAGCTCACCGATCTTGGGACAGGCATTGCGCCCATTCAGTGCATTTGGTCGCGAAGGCCGTTCCGGTCGCCGAGTTAGACGTCGTCGCCCATCCCGATCTCGTCGGCGTAATAAAGCACCGATGAGCCGGGGAGCGACATGAGCAGTTCGCGAACGCTTGCGTGAAAAGGTAGATGATGGGTCGTGGCGCACGTGACTCGTCGAACGGCGATGCTGCATTACGCAGAAAATGCCGCATCTATCGCTATAGTACCGCCTCAATGTGTCGTTACTGTCGCTGTCAGATGGGAAATGCGCCCAGCCGAGAAGGAGACCACGAAAGGTCAGCGGCTCGGGCAGCCCGCTGGCCGCAGCGTCACCGGCATCGCCCGTTCGGGCGCTGCGGCCTGCTCGCTGGGTGTGCGGGCGGAGTTGACCGATGACGGCCCGGAGCGCGCGAGGCCCGTGCGGCCACCGGCGAGCTCCGGGCCCAGCTCGATGGTGCCCGTGTAGCCTGGCCTTGCGAGCGTCAATCTGACGCTGTCACGCGTCGTTCGCAGCCAGCGCGCCTGCAGGGAAGACGGTCGCCCGTCCGCGCTGAACAGGCGTGCGGTCGGCGTCGCCGCGTCCGCCGTGAGGTCCACGGCGACGGTCAGCGGGAGCGGCTCGCCACCCCAGGTCGCGCCGGCGGCGGCGCTCGCCAGCTGGTAGCACCCTGTTGGCGTTCCAGCCACGTCGCCCCTCATCGCGCTCCCGCCGGCGAATGAGCTCCGCTCGCCTCGGGCGACGGAAGCATCCGCGGCTTTCGCCGCTGTTACGGCTTCCGCCGCTGCGGGCGGCGCCGCCGCGGCCGCCGCGCCCGTCCGGACCTTGTCCGCCCGCTCGTCCCGCCCGATGACGCGCTGTCTCTGCAAGGCGCTGCGACCTTCCGCCACGCGCATCCCGGCGAGTGAATCCACCGGGGTGGACGCCGCCGCGGCGTTGGCCGGCGCCTGCGGGATCGCGGCATCCTTCGCCGCGCTCATCGACCGCTGCGGATGTCCGATCGCGAGGCTCTTCGCTACCGCGGAGTCGAGCAGGTGGTCGGGAGCTGGCGTCGCCTGGGGGGCCTGCATCGCCCCCTGTGCAGACGCACCTGCACCCGCTCCCCCGGCCGCGCGACCCGAGTCGCCGAGTTCGGCGGTGGGCGCGCTTGCGCTCCGCGACGACGACACCTGCACGGACTCCGGAGTGTCCAGCCCCGTACGCTGCCTCGTCATCGTGATCCCCAGCGCGACGATCAACGTCGCGGCGATCGCCGCCCGGGCGGGGGTGACGCGGAGCCACCGCCACAGCGAGGCGTCGGTCGTGGACGCCTTCGCCTGCGCCGAGGTGAACGGCACCGCTCGGCCAGATGGACCGCTGTCCACCGTCGCGTCCTGCGCCCACGCCGGGCGCGTTCCAGCGGGCACGTCGTCGAGCGCGCCGACGATCCGCGACGCGCCGGCGATCAGCCCGCGCGCCTCGGCCACCCGTTCGGCGCACTCCGGACAGTCGCGCACGTGCGCGGCGATTCGCGCGGCCGTCGCCGCATCGAGTGCGTCGTCGAGCCAGGCGTGGATCGTCCCGTCGTCAGGATGCGTGCTCGCGTCAGCTTCCATCGGTTGCTCCGTCATGCGCGTTCCGCCGGCCGCTCGCCCTGCAGCGACTCGTACGCCTCCATCAGCCGCCGTCGCGCTCGCGACAGCGTGGTGCCCACCGAAGCCACTGAGAGCCCGAGTGCTTCGGCGATCTCCTCATACCCCAGACCTTCCTCGCGCATCAGCAGCGCGTCTCGATCCCGCTCGGCCAACATCTCGATCGCGCGCCGAGCCATCGCCTGATCCTCTGCGCGTTCCACCGCACTCGGCTCTGGCTCCTCCGCCGATTCGGCCTGGGCATGCGTCCGCATCAGCTCGAGCCGCTTTCGCTCGCGCATGTCACGCCGCGCATCGTCCCGCACCAGGTTCGACGCGACCGCGAACAGCCACGACCGATCGCTGGTGATCGTCTCCGCCCGCAGCGCGCGCACGAACGTCTCCTGCGCGATCTCCTCCGCTGAGTCGCGGTCGCCGAGCCGCCTCGTGAGAAAGCGGACCAGCGGCGTGTGATAGGACTTGAACAGCAGTGAGAGTTTGTCTGGCGAGACCATGATGCCATCAAGATGACACCTCGGCGGGCTTGCTCACCAGACGGCTCTGTGTGGGAGACGCCGCGGATGGGGCGGGATGCACACCGGCTCACTGCAACGTCAGTAGCGGGTAACTTGGCCACCGAGGTAGCGGGATTGGCATACGCGCTCCCGGAATTGGGACGGAGCGCTCTCCGCGGCGAACGCCTCTGAAGCGGCGAACGGACTGGCGTTCACTGCGAACGGCCGCTGCCGGTACCACATACTGGTGTTGCCGTCTCCCCGTGGCATACCCGTTGCCCTTCTCCCCATTCCACGAATGCATCCTGGAGAGGGAGATGAGCCAGAAACAGCACGGGGAGCCCAGCGATGCCGTCAGCGGACTCGGTGACGGCCAGGGGACGCGCGTCGGTGCGCCCGACCAGAGCCAGAGCGCGCCACGACAGCACTCCGATTCCTCCTCGACGCGCCCGGAGCGGCAGACGGGGGCTGGAAGTGAGGCGTCTGAAGGGATGCATAACGCCAAGGAGGGAGGCGCGTCGCGGGATGAG
>JBDSDB010000074.1:0-6469 GCA_039920785.1 Gemmatimonadaceae bacterium | reverse complement strand
GATACGCCTTGCTCAACTTGAGGCGCGGAAGGTTCGCGTCGTTGAGGAAGACGTGATACTTGCCGTCGATCTTGTCGACGATGAGATCCGGGATGATGTAGTTGTCGCTCGCGTCGCTGTAGACGAGGCCGGGCTTCGGGTCGAGCTTGGCGATCTCGTCGGCCGCCTTCTGCACGTCGATCGGACTGATGCCGAACCGCTTGGATATCTCGCTCCAGCGGTGCGCGATCAGCTCGTCGAAACAATCCCGCACGAGCCGAAATGGCACCGAGTGCTCGAGACCCGCCTCGCGGAGTTGGAGCATGAGGCACTCGCGAAGGTCGCGCGCGCCCACGCCCGGGGGGTCGAGGCTCTGGATGACGCCGAGCATCGCCTCCGCTTCGGTCATCGTGTACAGCGGCAGGTCGCTGACTTCGCGCTCGGCCTCCTCGGCCACTTTCTGCACGCTCTCGTTCACGCCCTCTACGATCTTGTCGAGACCGCAGGCGAGGTAGCCGTCCTCGTTGATGTTGCCGATGAACTCCTCGGCCAGGTACATCTGGCGGCCAGAGAGGTCGAGCAGCGTGACCTGATCGCGCAGGTGATCGGCGAGGTCGCGTGAGTCGACCGTGACGGGCTCGTAGTACTCACGCTCCTCGTGCTCCTCGCGGCGGCCGCCGGCGTCGAACCCATCGAGGAGAATCTCCTCCCAGTCGATCTCGCCCTTCTCGTCCTTCTCTGGCTCGCTCTCGGGATTCTGCGACTCCTCCTGGACTTCACCCTCTTCCTCGTCCTCGTCCTCCGGCTCGACCATGTCGAGGAAGGGATTGTTGAGCAGCTCCTGCTTGAGGTGTTGCTGGAGGTCGAGCAGGGGCATGTACAGCAGATCCATCGCCTGATACAGGCGCGGATTGATCTTGAGCTCTTGTTTGAGCTGGGTGTGCTGTGAGAGACCCTGTCTCATGCGATGTCTCCCGGGCTCTCGTGGGCGAAACGGGTGCGGAGGCGCGCCGTCAGCGTCGGTCCGAGATAGATGTCCGCGACCGTCTCGTCGAACACGAGCTCGCGCACGGTGCCCGACACCTTGACCTGGCCGTCGAACATGATGTAGGCGCGATCCACGATATCCAGAGTCTGTTCCACGTTGTGATCACTGATCAGGACGCCGATGCCCCGATGCCGGAGGTCGGCGACAATGGTCTGGATGTCGTGAACGGCGATCGGGTCGACCCCCGCGAACGGCTCGTCCAGCATCATGAACTTGGGCTCGGTGACGAGAGCCCGCGTGATCTCCAGACGCCGCCGCTCGCCCCCGGAGAGCTGGTACGCCTTGCTGCTTCGCAGGTGCTTGATGTTCAGTTCGTCCAGCAGCTTCTCGAGCCGTGCGTCTCGCTCGCTGGCGCTCAGCGGTAGGGTCTCGAGGATCGCCACGATGTTGTCCTCGACGGACAGCTTGCGGAAGATGGAGGGCTCCTGGGAGAGGTAGCCGATCCCCTTTCGCGACCGCCGATACATGGGCATGCTCGTGATGTCCACGCCGTCGAGCAGGATGTGACCTGCAAGCGGCTGGATGAGGCCCACGATCATGTAGAAGGTCGTCGTCTTTCCCGCTCCATTCGGACCCAGCAGTCCGACAATCTCTCCCTGTTGCAAGCGCAGGGCCACGTCGTTCACCACCGGGCGTCGGCGATACTTTTTCACGAGTCCCCGGGCTTCCAGCACGCTGCGCTTCCCCTCCACGGGCATGCCGAGGGCTGGGCGCGGCGTCCGCATCGTGCTGTGCTCGCCGGTGTGCTTGAGCACGTCGGCGACCTCGGTCCGCATGCCCCGGATCTCCTCCCACACGCGGTCGCTGATGCGGAACCGCGCGTCGGGCGACTGCAGTCCGCCGGGAGGGAGGACGACGATCCCCTCTGAGGCGAGCCTGGGCAATACCGACGTCACCAGATTCTGGCGCACGTCGTCCATGCTCAACCTGCCGGCCTCGCGCTCGGCGTCCGCACCCGTGACCCGGAGCGCGGCGAGGTGATCGTTGCGATACTGCACCGCGGTGTCGTTGAACGTCGCCGAGCCGGTCGCGTCGGCCGCGGAGATGATCGCGTGCAGCGCGAGCGCCGTCGAGCGGTCGCCGCGTGCCAGCCGGTCGACGAGCGCTTGGAGCATCGGAGGGGTGACCGGCTCGCTCATGGACGCTTTGGTGGTGCGGTGGTGGGCCCGGGAACGCTGCCAGAGGGCACCGGTCGGGGCGCCGGCACAGGCGCCGGAGCGGGCGCCGTGGGAGGAGCGCCACTTGGCGTGGTCGCTGGCGGGTTGCCCGTAGCGGCCCCTGGGTTGACGCCAGGGACAGCAGCCGGCGCGGCGCTCGAGCCGGCAGCCGGTGCCGGTGCCGCGCCATTCCGCCTGGTGCGTGCGCTGTCGGTCTCTGGCTCCAGATAGAGGCCGGACGCGAGGCTGTCGTCCTGCACCCGCACGCGCTTCACCGCGCCCGAGTCGAAGGTCACGGTGATCAGCTGGCCCTTCACATAGACGATGGCGGGGATTCTCACCAGCGTATCTCGGGCCGGCAGGTGCTGGATCGAGGTGGCGTGGCTGGTGGAGATCAATCGCTGGATCTTCGGCTTGCTCGTGGAGTCCTTGATGACCGACGCCGCGGTATCGAAGTGCGCAACGATGGTGTCGCCCGTGAGCCGATCCTTGTCGGCGGTGCGGAACCTGGTGGTGTCGGGCGCTCCTTCGGCGACGGCGCCTCGCACGGCGTGCATCTCCTTGAGGCGCTGGCCGGGCATGACGACATCGATCGAGTCGGCGAGGATCGATTGCGACGACGAGACGGCGCGTGCGCGCGACGAGCCCCAGGCGATCGCGCGCTGGAGCACGTCGCTGCCGATGCGGAGATCGATGCTGTCGGACTTGAGGTCCAGATCCTCGCTCGTCGCCTCGGCCTTCGCTTTGGAGAGCACGCGCTCGAGCTTGCGCTGCTTCGAAAGCACGTCGATGGTCTCGCCGACGAGGGTGAACTTGCGGCCCTTGCTCCCGAGCACGCGCGGCGACCGCATGAGGCGCAGCAATCCGGATCCGCCGTCGAGGAAGAGCGAGTCTCCCGTGGCGGTGAGCTCGGGCCGCACGACGACGACCTCGCCCGAGGAAGCAACGATGCTGTCGCCCTCGAGCCAGATGCTGTTGCCTGTGACGGTGACCGGCGGCTGCGGCTTGCCGGCGGAGTCCTTCTCCACGACGCTGATGGTCGGGCGACTGATGGAGGTGGCGTGCTGCTGCCGGACATTCGGGATGGCGCGCCAGAACTCGAGGTGGCTCCCGAGCAGCTGCGAGCCGCTGGGCAAGCGCGCGTCGACGTTGAGGTACGCGAGCAGCCGCTCCTCGCGCTGGAAGTACGTGAGGTAGTCGGACTTGAGATTGAGCCGTGGTTCGGCGTAGTCGACGTGGCCAACGAAGAAGAAGCGGCCTTCGTCACCATAGGCCTCGAGGCTGTCGGACTTGAGCACCAAGTTCTGGCTCGGGCACCGTGCCACGACGTTGCCACCGAGGTAGCTGTTGCGCTGACCGCTCGGAAGCTGAATGGACGTGATGCGATCGAAGCTGACGTTGAGCGCGCACCGGCCGCTCGGAGGGGGGCCCAGCTGGGCGTTCGCCGAACCGAAGGCGAGAAGCATGAAGCCGCCGGTGGCAGCCCAGCGCTTCATTGCGCCGGAATGTTGATGTTGCCGCGACCCTTGCCTGCGCTGAGGACCTGGAAGCGCGTGAGCTGCGGGTCCGCCTTGAAGCCGACGCCGGTCAGGTTCCGTCCCGGTTCCACCAGCGTGAACGCGGAATCGCTCGAGACCTCGTTGATCCCCTGCAGGTACTTGATGTGCGGCGACGTCAGCCGCTTTCCTTCATTCGTCACGATGATGACGTGGCCGAACCCCTCGAGCACCTGCTGGCGCTGATTGTAGTGGCCGCGGTCGGCGCTCATCACACCGTCCTTCGCGCCGGAGGTCGTGTTGAACGTGGCCGTGACCTTCCGCAGCTCGAAGCGCGTGTTGTCGTCGAACACATAGGCCGTATCGGCGAACATCTCGCCGCGCTGCACGCCGTTGTCGGTGAGCAGGGAGCGAACCTTCAGCATCACCTGTTCGGCGCTGTCGGCCATCGTGCGCCCACGCGTGACCGGTGGCGCGGTGCCCTGCTGCTTGCACGCCGAAGCAACGACGAGCACGGCGCTGGCGACGACGAACAGCTGCCTCATGCGACGCGCGCCCGCATGAGGTCGTGCAGGTGCACCACGCCGACGATGCGGTCGTCGTCGTCGAGCACCGGCACCGCCATCACGCCGTTGGTCTCCATGCGATACGCCACGGCACTCGCCAGCTCGCCGCAACGTGCGCTGCGCGGCGAGCGCGTCATGATCCGCTCGACGGGATGCGCGAGCACGTCTGGTTCACGTTCCATGAGCCTCGTGAGGTCGCCCGCCGTGAGCACACCGTACAGGCGCCGGTCCGCGTCGGCGACGAGCACGATGCCGCGTTGCTCCGCGAGCACGACGACCGCCTGCCGCAGCGAGGCGCCCGGCGGGAGCAGGGGCAACGGCTCGGTGAGCATCACGTCATCCACTCGCGTGATGAGGCGCCGGCCTAGAGCGCCGCCCGGATGCAGACGGGCGAAGTCCTCGCGGCGAAATCCCTTGTGTTCCAGCAGCGTCACGGCGAGCGCGTCTCCGATGGCCAGTGCGGCGGTCGTGCTCGTGGTCGGGGCGAGGTCGTGCGGGCACGCTTCCTCGCGCACCCATGCATCCAGCGCCACGTCGCAGAGCCGCGATAGCGCCGAGCTCGTGTCGCCCGTGATCGCGATCGTCCGTACCCCGAGCCCCTGCAGATGTTCGAGCAGCGCGAGCAGCTCGTCGGACTCGCCGGATTTCGAGATGAGGATGGCGACGTCGTTGGCCCCGACGATGCCAAGGTCGCCGTGCGCGCTGTCCGCCGGATGGAGAAATGCGGCGGGCGTGCCCGTGGACGTCAGCGTCGCGGCGATCTTGCGGCCGATCAGGCCCGATTTGCCGACACCGGCGATGATGACGCGTCCGTTGCAGGCAGCGATCAACGCCACGGCGCGCACGAAGTCTTCCCCCAGCCGCTCCTCCACCAAGGCGAGGGCATCGCGCTCGAGGCGGATCACGCGCCGTCCCATCGAGAGGATTTCTTCAGGGCTCATCGAGACGCGCCTCCGGAGGGCAAAGAGCGTTCGGACACGTAGCGCTGCGTCACCTGCTCCCACTCACCGCGCGCCTTGAGCAGCGTCTCGGCGAACTCGCGGATCGCGCCGGCGCCGCCGTGGCGAGTGAGCTGGAGCTTGCACGCCGCACGGATCTCCGGCACGGCGTTGCCGACGGCAACCGGCAGCCCCACCAGCCGAAGCACGGCGAGATCGGGAAAGTCGTCTCCCAGGAATGCGGCCTCGGACGGTGCGATGCCGTGTCTGTCCAGCATCGCGAGAAATGCGGGCAGCTTGTGTGCCCGCGAGTCCTGCGCGACGTCCTCGACGTCGAGCTCCAGCGCGCGCAGCCGAACGCTCTCGGAAACGCGCCCGGTGACGATCACCACTCTGATCCCGGCTTGCTGCAGCAGGTGGATTCCGAGGCCATCCTGAATCTCGTAGCGCTTCAGCTCCACGGGCCGTCCGTCGGCGGCGCCGAGATAGATGCCGCCGTCGGTCATCACCCCGTCGACGTCGAGGCCGACGAGGCGGATGGAGCGGGCGAACTCCTGATCGAGCGCCGTCATGCGCGCGCGCGCTGCCAGATGTCCACCGCGCGGTGAATCAGCGCGTCGAGCTCGTGCAGCGGTACCATGTTCGGACCGTCGCTTGGCGCGTGATCAGGATCGGGGTGCGTCTCAAGGAAGAGACCATCGGCGCCCACGGCGCACGCAGCGAGCGTGAGCGGCGGGACGAACTCGCGCGCGCCGCCGCTGGAGCCGCCCTCGCCGCGCCCGGGTTGCTGCACGCTGTGCGTGGCGTCGAAGACGACCGGTGCGTCGCACGCGGCGCGCATGCGCGGCAGGGAGCGGAAGTCCACCACGAGGTCGCCGTAGCCAAAGAAGCTTCCCCGCTCCGTCGCCGCGACCTCGGCCTCGCCCGCATGACCCGAGTCGCGGAAGCCTGACCGTACCTTGGCCAGCGCGCCGCGCATCGCCTCGGGCTGCATCCACTGCCCCTTCTTCACGTTCACCGGCTTGCCAGCCGCGCCGGCCGCGACGAGCAAGTCGGTCTGCCTCGAGAGAAATGCCGGGATCTGCAGCACGTCGGCCACCTGCGCCGCGGCCGCGCACTGATCGGGGAGATGTACGTCGGTGAGGACGGGCAACCCGGTGGCGGAGCGCACGCGGTCGAGCGCGGCCAGCCCCTCATCGAGGCCGGGACCGCGGAACGCGCCATCGTTGGAACGATTCGCCTTGTCGAAGCTGGCCTTGAAGATGATGCCGCCGGGCACGTGCTC
>JBDSDB010000073.1:0-5694 GCA_039920785.1 Gemmatimonadaceae bacterium | reverse complement strand
CCCTGCCCGTGATGGTGCCGGCGAGCCGCACCACGGCGCCCCTCTCGGCCATGGCGAGCTTCGAACCGACGGAGGCGCGCGCCTCGTTCATGCGCGAGAACCAGCAGCAGATGATCACGATGACGTCTGACGTGAGCGGACGCTCGCTCGGCGGCGTGATGGCCGACGTCAGCACGATCCTCGCGAAGAACTCCCCGCCGAGTGGAGTGCGTGTGGAGCTGGGTGGTCAGTACGCGGGCCAGCAGGAAGCGTTCAGGTCCATGCTCGCCGTGCTGGCGCTGGCCGCGGCCGCGGTGATCGCGGTGATGGTGCTCCAGTTCCGCTCGTTCGTCGAGCCGTTCGTCGTGCTGGTCGCCGCGCCGATCTCGTTCGTGGGCGCCATGGCGCTGCTGCTGGTCACCGGCACGCCGTTGAACGTGTCGTCGTTCATGGGACTGATCCTGCTCGTCGGCCTGATCGTGAAGAACGGCATCATCCTGCTCGACTTCACGCATCACCGCATGCTCACCACCGGCGAGACGCTGGAACCCGCGTTGCTCGAAGCGGGGCGGGTGCGACTGCGCCCGATCCTCATGACGACGCTGTGTACGCTGTTCGGGCTACTCCCCCTCGCGCTCGGACTTGGCGCGGGAAGCCAGATGCAGCGCCCGCTGGCCCTCGCGGTGATCGGCGGCCTCGCGCTGTCGACGCCCATCACGTTGTACCTGGTGCCGACGCTGCTCGTGGCGGTGAGGGGGCGGGACTGGGCGCTTGCGCGCCGTTAGTCGGTAAACGGTTTATCGGTTTTTCGGCCAGCCCCGGGACGCACGAACTTCCCGAGGCCGGCCGAAAAACCGTTCACCTTTTGTGCCCTACTTCTGAAACAACTTCAGATATTCCCCGAACCCCTGCGCGGCGAGCTCCTTCACCGGGACGAACCGCATCGACGCGCTGTTCATGCAGTAGCGCAGACCGGCGGGACGCGGACCGTCGTCGAACAGATGGCCGAGATGCGAGTCGGCGTGGGCTGAGCGCACCTCGGTGCGCTTCATCCCAAACTGGCGATCGGTCTTGGTCTTCAGGTTCTCGGGAACGAGTGGCTTCGTGAAGCTCGGCCAGCCGGTGCCCGACTCGTACTTGTCGAGTGAGCTGAAGAGCGGCTCGCCGGAGATGACGTCGACGTAGATGCCCGCTTCGTGATTGTCCCAGTACTCGTTGCGGTAGGCCGGCTCGGTGGCGTCATGCTGAGTCACCTTGTACTGGATCGGCGTCAGCGACTTCTTGAGCTCCTCGTCGGCCGGCTTGCGAAATGGCGTGGTCACCTTATGGTCTCCGATCACGCTGCGCGCCGGCGCCTGCGCGGACGCGAAAGGAGCGGTGGCGGCAGCAAAGGTTGCAATGAGGGAAAGCGTGAGAGCGCGGCGCGCACCACTCGATCGATGTGACATGAAGGGCTCCTTGGGATGAGTGGCGGCGAGCGACCCTCGCCAGCACCCAAGTTATAGTCGCCGGGGGGGCTGAAAGTGCCCGCTCGCGGTCGCCACTCCAGATACGAGGCGAACATGCCCGTCGGATCTCTGTCTCCATCCGGCAGGCTGTCGCGGCGATGCTCACGCCGGCCACGCCCGCTCGATGACACCCTGTTCGCCGCGCGGCCCCGCATCCATGCTTCACGTGCAACCGATGCGCAGCGCGTCGGGCGGCACGTTCCGCCCGCGATCAACCCGAATGCCAGAGGCATCGTCCCATGAAGCCAATTCACTCGCTCTTCGTGATCGGAAGTCTGCTCGTGCTCTCCGCCAGTGCGCTCTCGGCGCAGGCCATGAAGGTCACGTGCAAGGATGGCTCGAAGTCGGCGGGTGGGCAGGGCGCATGCTCCTCGCACGGCGGCATCGCCGTCGCGAAAGCCGTGCTCAAGGCCGACGCCAAAGCGATGAAGGCCGACGCGAAGGTTGCGAAGAAGAGGGCCACGGCGCTCTGCGTGGACAAGTCGTACTCCTACGCTGTGTCCATGCAAGGCGCCTGCTCCGGTCACGGCGGCGTCGCGAAGGAGCTTCCGCACAAGTAGCGCTAGTGGCGCGATACCGAATCGGGCGCCGCGCGACGATCGTTACTCGTAGCGCAGCGCCTCGACCGGCTCGATGCGGCTCGCGCGCCTTGCCGGCAGGTACGCCGCGAGCGCCGCGACCGCGGTGAGCAACTATTCGCCCAGCGCTCCGGGCTCCGACGGGGAAATCCACTCGGAGACGTTTACGTCGAGCGGCAACTTGATGTCGGCGACGGTGCGGGCCACGTCGATCATCCCCTGCCACACGCCCGCGAAGGCGAAACCCACGTCCTGCGGCGCCTTCCCGTCCTCGTAGCCGCGTCCCGAGGCGATCCACATGCGAGGCTCCTCGTCGATGCCGGCGCCGGCGAACTCCGCCTTCACGTCGTCGTAGACGACCTGCGCGTTGTGCGCGTGCACGTATACGCCCGGACGATAGCGGCCGTCCACGAGGAGTTGCTTCGACCATGCGCGATAGTACGCGCGCATCGCCTCCGGCATCTTCTCCATCCGCTCGATGTCGAGGAACACGATGGAGCGCTGCGGAAACCCCTCGCTCTCGGCGACGGCAACGGCGTCGATCCCGTCCGCGATGCCACGCTCCGCGGCGACGAAATCAGCGTTGCACGACGCCTTCGACTTCACCAGCGCGGCGACACGCGCCGGCGTCAGCTTGCGCGGTGTACGACCCCAGGTCTGTTGGCCGACGTAGACGACCGCGAGCCCCCATCCCATGTCGACGAGCGTCTGCCGTTGGCCGCTCCACGACCGATCCTTGTGGCACGGAGAGGGGAGGTAGAAGCCCACCCATCGATACGGCGCGCCCGGGGCCTTCTTCCAGGCGGCCATCGTCTGGTCGCCCGGATAGGTGTGCGTGTCGAAGCCCAGGTTCCTGCCTTCCTGCTGCTGGGCGGCAAGCGGAGCTTCCTGACCGGTCACCGCCGCCGCGATCTGCGCGACAGCGGCCGCCGCCCTCGCGATAGGGGACTCCGCGTCGGGCTCCGTGGTCGAGCGGCCACAGGCGATGGCCAGCCCCGCAGTGGCGAGGACCAGCGTGGCCCAACGGGCGAGCGGATGGCGAAGCGTGCGGCGCGACATGGAGTCGCACAATGCAACTGTCGTACGAAACACACTGCGCAGAACGCTTGAGACGGTCTCAGCCGGATTTCTGCAATGCGGGCACGCACGCTTCTACGGCGAGCCGCTCCAGTGTCGTGGCCAACTTGCGCGCGACGCTCGTCCAGTCGTAGCGCGCCTGCGCGGTGCGGCTCAACACGTCCTTGTAACGCACGCCGAAATGCAGCGCGTCGAGCACGTTCGAGACGACGTCGGCCACGGTATCGTGCGGGCTGAGCTTCATCATCGCCGCGATGTGCGCCGGAAAGAGCTCGGCGATGGCGTCGATGCTCGCCTGCATGCCGCCGAAGTACGTGCCGAGCGGGAAGCAGCCCGACGCGAGCGCCTCGAGGAACACAAGCGGTCCCGCTTCCTTCACGATGCTCGGGAAGATGCCGGCGTCGCAGCACGGAAAGAGGTGCTGGAGCTCCTCGTGGGTGAGATAGCCGGTGAAGATCACGCGGTCGGCGCGCACGTGCCGGCGCGCGAGCGCGAAGTAGTGGTCGAGCTCTCCGCGCGCCGCGAGATCGTCCCAGAAGGTCTTGATCTTCGTCAGCGCATGCGAACCCGACGACACACCGTCCGGATCACCCTCGAGCATCCGGCCGCAGTCGACGATCCGCTCGGCGAGCGCGCGGTCGCCGCACTCCAGCGCCCACAGGAAGGCCTCCATTGGCTCGCGGAGCGGACCGTGTCCGACGACGATGAGGCGGATCCCCGGATCCTTGGCCAGGAGCAAGGGCAGCGCGGCGAGTCCCGACTGAAATCCCTTCGCCGAGATGAGCCGCCCGACGTAGAGCAGCACCGCATCGTGCTCCCAGTCGACGAGCTGCAGCTTGTCCTCGAGATCCTCGTCGGGCGACTTGGTCTCGTACCTCACCGCCGACAGCACGCTGCGCAACGCGTTGGTGTCGGCCGCGCCGCGCACGTCCTTCAGCATGGCGCCGAGCTGCTCGGGACGCCGGCCGCGTGGCTTGTCGGCGAGCGAGACGAGCAGCCGGCCGATCTTCTCGCGGCGGCGCTCGCGCGGCACGGGCTCGAACTGCGCAGTGTGCACGCCCAGCGGCAGCACGCTGAACTTCTCGTCCAGATCGGGAACGCCGGGCAGCACCGTCTGGACGCGCGTACGCATCTCCTCGCCGTGGACGAAGACGCGGCCCGCCGCGGCGAACGCATTGGTGGCCAGCACACGGAAGCGGTGGTCCGGCTTCACGGCGTACTCCAGCGCGCTGCCGTGCGGCATCACCGAGTACGGCACGCCGCTCTCCGCGCTCACGCGTTGCGCCACCACCGACATCAGCACGGCATGGTTCGCGTGCATCGCCGTCACGCCCCAGCGCTCCACCACGCCGCGCACGACCTCCACGTTCCGCGCGACGTACGATTCGATCTCCGCGTCGGAGAGATTGATCATCGGCACGACGTTCGTGTACTCGTCGTACTTGTCCCACACATACACAGGGAGCGTGTCTCCGAGCTGCGGCTTGTGCATGATGCACCGGCCCGGGTAGGCGACGTCCCGCATGAACATCGTCTCCACCCGGCCGTCGAGGTGGTAGCGATACGCTTCCGCGATGCAGTCGTACTGCTCGGGATAGGGTTCCTGGCAGACGAGCTGAACGGTTTGGCCCTCCGCGCATAGCGCCTCGACCACGCAACGCGTCCACAGATTGCTGCCAGAGCCCTCGAGCAGATAACCGTGGAGCAGACAGAGCATGCGGGTTCCTCCATGCGATGGGCGGTCGCGGCGCACGGACCGCCACGCCAGCCCTGTAGCAAGAAGCGGCGCGGATCAGCGCCGAGACTCAGAGCTCGGCGATCCGCTCCTCCTGGACCCGATGGCCGCGGTGCCCCTGCGCATCGTCGGCGCGATGCCCACGGCCGATCGCCGAAACGCGCGCCTGGATGTCGGCCCGGGACACGACGGGGTCTGGCGCGTAGCCCGGATGGTCCTCCCAGATCAGCCGCGCGAGCGCGAGTGAATCACCGTCGGGGAGGGGTCCGATCCACTCCATCAGGAACGCTCCGATGTCGCTCTCCTCGCGCGCCCGCGCAGCGATCGTCGCGTGATCGAGCTCGGAGGGCGCCGGCGAGAACGACACGTCGTAGCCGAGGCCGAGCACTTTCTGGAACACCCAGGCAGTCCGCTGGATGTGGAAGTCCGAGGTCACCACGCGGATGGAGTTCCAGTCGTTGGGCTCGAGAAAGCGGCGGAGGACGAAGTACGCGTTCCCGATCGTGTCCTTCGACTCCTCCTCCATGAGAAGCACGTCGCGCCGCATCCCGAGCGACTCGGCGTATTCCGCCATCGCCGACGCTTCGGTGCGCGCCGGTTCCCCCTCGGCCATCAGGCTGCAGCGACCGCTGAAGATGATGCGCGGCGCCACCTCCCACGCGAACAGCTCCACCGCGCGCTGGACACGCTGCTTGGCGAGCAAGGGCAGGGAGCCATCGGGATCCACGCCGCGGCCGAGCACGACGAGCGCGTCGGCGCGATAGGAGGTCATGCCTCGGAGTATAGCGGAGCGCCGCTACGCCCTCGGCCTCGCGGC